>DAOUAK010000176.1:0-4797 GCA_034433695.1 Chloroflexia bacterium | reverse complement strand
TCGCTGCCATCGCCCTGCCGGGTAGCCCACCATCTTGGCTATGTCTCCCGTCAGGCGCAGGATCGGCACGAGGAAAAGGGCGCCCACCCGCCAGGCCGGGGGGAGTTCCCCCAGCACCGGCCAGAGCCGGCCGTAGTAACGCCGGAGGTACACCATCCCCCCCACCCCTAGCAAGGCCCAGAGATAGGGCCACCAGATTCCCGCAACCAGCAGCCCCAGCCCCACCCCATAACTCCCGTAGCGCAGAGCGTGGCGTAGCGGCCATAGGCCGGCCAGCCCGTCGCCGTAGGCATAATTGCGGTACTGCCGGAAAAGTTCCGCCAGGGAGGAACGCGGGCGGAAATGGACGATGGCCCCGGGGGCAAAAGCCTGGAGAAAGCCCATCGCCTGCGCCCGCCGGGCAAAGACCAGGTCCTCACAGTACGGCAAGTCCTCGGGAAAGCCCCCCACCGCCTCCCACACCGTCCGCCGGAAGGCCAGGGATTGCCCCGCCGGCAGGAAGCGCTCCGGCCGGATCTCCTCCCGGCGTGGGTAGTTCACCGCGCCCAGGATGCGTTCAAAAGGGCTGTGGGGATCGGCCCGGAAGAAGCCGGCCACCAGTTCGGCTTCCCCACGCTCCAGGGGGGCGACGATCTCCTCCAGCCAGCGCCGGTCCAGCCGCAGCCCGGCATCGGTGCAGGCGATGAGCGGAGAGGTCGCCGCACGGATGGCGGTGTTGCGCCCCTGCGGGATGTTCTTTCCGCCGGCCGTGGTGCGCAGCGGCAACCGGCTCCGGTAGTGCTCCACAATCTCCATCGTGCGATCGGTGCATCCACCGTCGTTGATGATCACTTCATCGGGCCGGCGGCTCTGCTCCAGGATCGAGTCGAGCAGGGCGACGATAGTTTCTTCCTCGTTGCGCACGGTGGCGATCAGGGAGACGCGCATCGTGACCCCGGTGACGACCTCTGTCGCTCAAGATCGGCCAGGACGGCTTCCAGGCGAGGCAGAATCACCTGCCAGTCGTAGCCGGAGACGACCCGTTGCCGCCCGGCCCGGCCCAGCCGGATCCGTTCCTCCGGCCGGCGCAAAAGTTCCACCACACGGGCAGCAAACTCCCCGGCCCCGGCGGCCAGGCAGAGGTGCTCGCCGTCCACCAGACCTTCCACGCCCTCGGCCCCCAGCGGCGTGGAGACCACGGCCCGCTCCATCGCCAGGGCCTGCAGGAGTTTGAAGCGGATGCCTCCGCCGAAGCGCATGGGCAGGATGTACAGGTCGGCCCGGCCGATATAGGGCCGGTCATCGGCTACAGCACCGACGACCTCGACGCCGGGGATCTTCCCCAGGGCCTTCACGGCCGGAGTGGGCGAGCGTCCCACAATCTGAAAACGGACCTCGGGTACGGCGGCCCGCACCTGGGGCCAGACCTCCCGGCAGAACCACTGCACGGCATCCACGTTGGGGCGAAAGTCCATCCGCCCGGTAAAAACCAGGGTGGGCGGATGGGGGTCGGGTGGGGGAGGAAGAGGAGCGTAGGCGGAGCAATCCACGCCGTTGGGGATGACGGCGATGGGGGCTTCGGGGACCAGTCGGTGTAGGGCGGTGCGGTCGGCGGGAGAGACGGCCAGCACCCGGTCGGCGGCACGGCAGGCCAGGGCCTCGAAACGGCGCAGCCGGCCGGCCTGAAGCCGGGAATAGAAAGCCGCCAGAGGGCGCTTCTCCCGTCGGGCGATTTCCCAGGCCCGCTCCTGCAAGAGGTACTCGGCGTTATGCTCATCCAGGACCATCGTGGGGAGCGGACGACCCAGGCGGCGCAGGTGCTCCCGGGCCCAGAGGCCGTAGGCGGCCATCTCCAACCCCTCGACGAGGAGGACATCAGGGAGATGGCGGTGGAGGTGCTCGGCCAGGAGACGGCGGAAGGCGGGCGAGGCAGAGCGCCGGACCAGGTCGGGTGTGCGGGGAAGGAACAGGGTGAGCAGGCGCGTGGGAAGCCGGTGGGCCGGCCGGGGGATGGCGGCAAAAGGGAAGAGGCGCTCCAGGGGGAAGGCCGAAGCGATCTCCCGGGCATCCCGGGCCAGGCAGAGGAGGTAGAGGTCATGGCTACGGGCCAGGCCGCCGAGGAGGTGGTAGTCGCGCATGGCCTTGCCGTGGTGGGGTGGGTAGGGAATCTGGGCAGAGAGGGCCAGGACCTTCATTTTCCCAAGAGCATCCATAAGCGGGGCAAAAACAGGATACCTCCGATCACCACCGAGAAAAGGGCCGCCAGGAGGACGGCGGCAGCGGCCAGGTCCTTCGTTCGACGGGCCAGGGGACGTTTCTCCGGGCTGGCCAGGTCCACCAGGGACTCCAGGGCCGTGTTGAACGTTTCGGCCACCAGCACCAGGGCGATGGTCAGGAAGAGGATGGCCCATTCCCAGAGGGCGAAGCCGAGGACGGCTCCTGCTACCACGACCAGGGTGGCGACGCCCAGGTGGATGGCCATATTGCGCTGGGTGCGGACGACACTGCCCAGGCCGGCAAAGGCGGCCCGAAAGGAGGAAAGGAGGGATTGGGGATGATGGAAAGAGGCCAGAAGCCGTTTCTGGCAGGCTTCCATCCGGCGGCGTTCCGCCTCTGTCCCGTCGTCATAGCCCAGGAGGTGGAGGAGACCGTGTACCAGAAGCGTCTCGCATTCCTCCTCCCAGGAATGACCGTAAGCGGGGGCTTGCTGGCGGGCCCGTTCCAGAGAGATGGCCACATCTCCCAGGTAGGGCCGGCCTTTGGCCCCCACGACCAGGGCCGGCCGGCCCTCGGCTTCCTCCGCCAGGCCGAACGCCAGCACATCGGTCGGCTCGTCGCGCCCCAGGTAATCCCGGTTGAGGGCCCGGATGCCGGCATCGTCGGTCAGGGCCACGCCGACCTCTCCCGATTCGGCCCCCTCCGCGATCAGGACAAAACGCGCCAGCCGCTCCAGCTGCTTCAGGTCGGGAAAGGGGCCACCCGCCTCCGGGTGCAATTCGATATGAGGGGTCACTTCTCCGCCTCCTGGTGCTGTTCTTCCGCCCGAACCATCTCCGGATAAGCGATGCGTGGGTGATAGACCCCGTGTAACACCTCGGTAAAGGCCTGGCCGATCCGCCGCAGGTCGCGGAAGGTCAGTTCGCTTTCGTCGAGTTGTCCCTCGCGTACGCGCTGTTCGATGATACCGGCCACCAGTTTGGCCAGCGGATCTTCTTTCCTTTTCTCCAGCATCTCCTGCAACTTGCCCGACTGACTCAAGGAACGCACCGTCGCCTCGACCGAGTCGGCCAGCATAAGGATCGCGGCCTCCCGGGATTGCGGGAGAGGGCCGGGATAACGGTAGTCTTGAGGGTTGACGGTCTCTTCCTCCTGGAGGGCCCGCTGGTAAAAGTAGGCGGCCGTCGTCGTGCCGTGATGCTGGGGGATAAACTGGGCAATCTGGGCCGGCAGGCGATGCTTACGGGCCAGTTCCAGCCCCTCCCGCACATGGTCAATGATAATCTGGGCGCTTGTGGAAGGGGGCAGTTCATCGTGGATGTTCGTCCGGCCGGCCTGGTTGTCAATGAAAAAGTAGGGGCGCACCACCTTGCCGATGTCGTGAAAGTAAGCGCCCACCCGAACCAGCAGGGGATCGGCCCCGATGACCTCGGCCGCCCGCTCGGCCAGATTGCCGACGATAATGCTATGATAGTAGGTGCCCGGGGCTTCCTGCATCAGCCGGTGGAGCAAGGGGTGGTTGGGATTGGAAAGTTCCATCAATTGCAGCACCGTGATGCGACCGAAGAGCATCCCCAGCAGGCCGAAGGTGGCAAAACTGATCGCGGCCGAGGCAAAGCCGTTGATGGCGCAGGCTACGGCGACCTTGAGCAACTCCGAGGAGGACAGTTCCTGGGTGATCAATCGAAAGGCCCCGGCGACGATCAGGCCGGCCAGGGCAATGTAGGCTCCGGTCAGGAGGAAAGCGGTGGAACGCTGGGCCTTCCAGATGCCGTAAATGCCTGCCAGCCCGCCGACAACCCCCAGGCAGATGAGTTCCAGCCCCAGTGTTCCGCCTCCCATCTGCCCTACCAGAAGCGCCAGGATGACCGTTGTCCCCAGGGCAACTTGGGGGTTCAGGAGCAGGGTCAGCAGGATGGCTGCGGTGGGCAACGGGAAGGCGTAGGCCACACCGACGCGGTTGGGAACCAGGAGCCGGGCGCCAAGGGCTGCCGTCACCATGACCAGGCCGATGAGGAGCAGTTCCCGAGCGCCGTAAGGCTTTTCCTGAAGACGGTAAAGATAGAGGCCAAAGGCCGCCAGCAGGCCGACCGTCAGCAAGGCCTGCCCGGCCACCCGAATCCACGAGCCCTGAGGGGTCAGCAGGCCGGTGGCCTCCATCTTCTCCAGATCGAGTTCACGTACCCGTTGCCCCTCGGCCACGATCATCTCCCCTTCCAGAACCTCGACATAGTGGTCCGGCGTTCGGGTCCGGGCCTCCTGGCGTCGTTGCTCCGTCGCCGCCTCATCCACGACATAGTTCGGTACCAGGAAGGGGGAGACCAGTTCGGCCACCAGCCGGCGTCTATCCAGGGGCAAAAGGGGCGACACCCGGTTGAGCAACCCCTCGCGCAGCCTCTCGATGTCCTGGGCGCGGAGTTGAGGGATTCCCTGCGGCTCCAGGGGGGCATACGTCACCTGTTCGTACAGCCGCAGCACCTCCTTGTGGATCTCCGGCCACTCCTCTTCCGGAAGGGTCGAAAGGAGGGTCAGGGTCTCGGTAGTCCAATGGAGTTCTTGCAGGCCGGCCATCCGCTGCTGGCGTTCCTCGGGGGTCAGGTC
>DAOUAK010000175.1:0-5562 GCA_034433695.1 Chloroflexia bacterium | reverse complement strand
TTTCCTCGGTGTGTCTCTGGGCTTCGGCCAGTTCGCTCACCCGCTCCTCGGTGCGTCTCTGGGCTTCGGCCAGTTCGCTCACCCTTTCCTCGGTGCGTCTCTGGGCTTCGGCCAGATCCCCGATGGTTTCCCAGACTTGTCGAAGATGGGCATCCAGTTCCAGCCGCAGTTTTCCCAGTTCCCCCTCCATAATCTCTTTGCGCAAGACATTCGCCTGCTCGGCCAGAACCTCGTAGGCGATCCGCCGCATGCGTTCTTCGATTTCCGAGAGCCGTACTTCTGTCTGTGCCATATCCTTCCTCCCTGAGCATTTATCCTGAACGAATTATAACACCCAGGGAAGAAAAAGGCAAATGTGGATTGACAGAAGAAATGGCCTGAGTTATGATGAGGTATAAATCGGGAACGGTCCGAAAGGAAACGCCGATGGACAAGTGGATACGCATCTTCCGGCGCTGGCGGTGGGTATGGGGTGGTCTGGTCGGCCTGTTGGCTCTCCTATCCGGGTTTCTATCCTTTGCCGTTGGGCAGACCTTCCCCGGCCGACCACAGGTTTCCCCGGAAATCCGGGCCAGCGACCTCACCCTGAGCGGGTCCGACTTCTTCCCCGGCCAGAGTCAGGGACCGCTTTCCAAAGCCGCTGGGCTGGAACTCACCCTCTCCGGCACCGCCGTCTATACCTCGCCCGTCCTTGTCGCTCCTATCCCCTTCTCCGACCTGGGTACCATCTGGGAGGGCGATTTACCCCCCGGCACAACCCTCCTTTTGCAGGTGCGCACCAGCCCGGAGGAAAGCGGCGAGTCCTGGAACCCCTGGCAGACGATCGTGGAAGAGGATGATCTCCCGCCCATGCCTCTGGGTCAGCATTCCGGCAAACTCCTTTTCATCCCGCAGCGCGACGGTGTGCACCGGCGGCTTCAGTTCCGCCTGCTCTTTTCTTCCCTTCAGACCGGAGCGCTGCCCAGATTGAACCGCCTGACCTTTACCTTTATTGACGCCCGGGCCGGCCCCAGCACCCAGGAGATTATGCAGGTCAAGGGGGCCGGCAAGGGGATTCTGGCCGTGGAAAAGCCCCCGGTCATCAGCCGGGAGGAATGGGGTTGCCCGGAAGGAGAAGGAAGCCCCCGCTGGCCGCCGGAATATGCCCGCGTGACCCACGTCATCGTCCACCATACCGCTACGCCCAACGACGATACCGACTGGGCTGCCCGCGTCCGCTCTATCTGGTACTACCATGCCAATACCCGAGGCTGGGGCGACATCGGCTACAACTTCTTGGTGGACCCGCTGGGCAATGTCTACGAAGGCCGGGCCGGCGGGGATGACGTCATCGGCGGGCACGCCCGCAGTTACAATCCCGGCACGATGGGAGTGGGTTGCCTGGGCACCTATTCCAGTGCTCCCGTCCCTGTCCCCCTCCAGCAGAGCCTGGAGGCGCTTATTGCCTGGAAGGCTTCCCAGCGGGGCATTGACCCCCTGGGGAGCAGTTTCAATAACCATAAGGTCTATAACCACATTGCCGGCCATCGCGACGTCGGCGAGACGACCTGCCCTGGAGACGTGCTTTACGGCCTTCTTCCTACCATCCGTCAGGATGTCTTCGAGCGCCTGCAGGCGCAGGAGGAAGCCGTCGCGGTGGATGACCTCTCCCCGGAGTTCACCCGTAGCCCTGCCTACTGGCACGACGGCTGTAGCCCGGACGGGCATTCTTTCTGGACACACACCGTCACCGACGCCGACGAATCCACCAACTGGGGCATCTGGCGGCCCGACCTCCCTCGGGCCGGATGGTACGAGGTTTTTGTCCGGATTCCCTCCTGCACCGATGGGGGGCTCCCGGAGTATACCGAAAGCGCCCGCTACCGCCTCTACTACCGCGGCGGCGGCATCCTGGTCACCGTCAACCAGCGGGCAGAGCAGGGGCGCTGGGTCTCGCTCGGCACCTACCCCTTCTACCGTGGGACGGGCGGTTACCTCTATCTGGACGATCTGGCCGGCGACTACTGGCGCTCTCTCTGGTACGACACAGCCCGCTGGGTGCTCCGTTCTCCGCTTTCCGAACCGCCTCCCGTCCCTCAATTGGGGCCTCCTGATGATGGTACCTGGCTGAGGAGCCGCGAAGTGACACTCTCCTGGACGGTTCCGGCCACGGCTACGGTGGACGGTTTTCGCGTGGTGGTCGCATTGGATCCTAACCTGGCGAATCCCCTGGTTCGGGAAGATGTAGGGCCGGCCCTGACCCATAGCCTGACCCTGACCCGGGACTATCCGGCCCTGTACTGGTCCGTCCAGGCCTATGGCGAAGGTGGCGATGGGCCGTTTGCCCCGGTGCATCACTTTGGGGTGGACGCTGCCCCGCCTTCCTCTACGATAATCGGGCTGTATCGCACCGTTACCGGTCTGTACTTCCTGCGGTGGGGCGGGACCGACGAGGGGAGCGGGATTGCTTCTTACACCGTCCGGGTCCGCGACGGGCCGGAAGGCCCCTGGCAGGACCTCTGGCGCGACACGACCTGGACCGCCGGCCCGGTGGAACTTCCGTCGGGCGTCACCCGTTACTTCCGCGTTCAGGCCCGTGACCGCCTGGGCAACGAGGAACCTCCCCACGAGGGAAACGGCGACCTCTCCAGTGAGCAGGTGACCCGGCTGGACCAAGCCTTTTTCCAGGCCCTTATCCTGCGCGGCTTCCTTCCTCCCACCCCCCAGCCTCAGCCTACGCCCCAGGCTACGGCCACACCGGTTCCTACGCCGACTCCCATCAGCCCGTTCCCCACGAAGGGGCCTCCTACCCCCACCGTTGTTTTCACGCCCATCCCTGTCCCTTCCCATACCCCTACGCCGCTTCCAGCTACGCCCACCCGTCTCCCTTCTCCTACACCTCCGCAGACACCCGGGGCGTCTCTTCCTCTCCCGGACCTGCGGGTGGAGTCGGTGCGTTCGAGTCAGAACACCCCCTTTGACTGCGGCCGGCCGAGCGGCATCGCCGTCCGGGTGAGTAATGTGGGGTCGGCCCCGGCCGGGACCTTTTACCTGGGCCTGGTCGGCTCCGGCCTGGAAGATTGCCGCTGGCGACTGGAAGGTCTGGACCCCGGCACCTGGATCGAGGTGGTCTGTCCGGCCATCGTCCTCAACACCTGGGTCACCGCCACGGTGGATGTGGAAAATACCGTCGTCGAGTCGGACGAGACCAATAACACCCGGAGTGACCTCCTCAGCGTCCTGGTCCTGCCGACCTGTACTCCGGCTCCTGTCCCCTGAGGTGCGCCATGGAGATGGAGCGGCCCCGCCTGCGGCCCGATCTGGAAATTCTCCCCGGCCGGCCAGGAGAGGAGGTATTCCTCTACGACCCGGCCCGGCGCAGCCTCTTTGAATTGGAAGCGGCGGCCCGGCCGCTCCTGGGCCTCCTGGACGGAAGCCACACGCCTCCGGAACTGGCCCGCCTTCTCCATCGGCGCCTCGAGGACGTCCTGGAACTTTTAGACGACCTGGCCGACCAGATGCTTCTGGAGGATCCAGAGCAGGGAGAAGTCCTGGCCGCCTGGCAACGCGCCTATGAGGCCGAGGACCTCCTCCTGCAACCCATTCTGGACAGCCGGCCGCCGCCCCCCGTGACTCCGGAAATGGTCGATGTGGTGGATGATGCCCGCCACACCTGCCTGAGGTGCGGCGCCTGTTGCCACTACGCCGTCCCGGTCTCTCCGGAGGAACGGCGTCTCCTGGAAACCTTCCCCTGGCCGGAGGAGATCATTCCACCCGAGGCCGGCCGGCTTTTCCTCCCGCGTCCCGGGACCCAGTGGGGCCGGCTGGAGGAGACGATTGCCACGCGCAGCCATCCCACCCGTTGCGCCTTTCTCGATCCGGAAATGCGTTGCCGGGTGCACGGGGAGATAGGCCCCCACGCCAAGCCCTTTCCCTGCCGCCTTTTCCCTCTGGCCTACCCTGTGCTCACGCCCGACCGGACCGTCTTTTCGCTCACCTTTGAATGTCCAAACCTCTGGCGCACCTACGATACAGGGGAGCCGCTTTCCTCCCGACGGGAGGAATTGGCCGCTCTGGCCTCGGAGATGGAGGAAATCTACGTCCTGCCGGAGCGCATTCCGCTGGATGGCGAACGGGAAATAGGGGAGGCAGAGTATCTCTCCTGGGAACAGAGCCTCCTATCCCTGCCGTGGGCTCCGGCGAGCGACCTCCTTTCTTCCCTGGAACGCTTGCGGAGGGAGTGGCGGAGGCTCATGCCCTCCGGCCTGGATCCCGTGCCCGGACCGAAAGCGCTGGCCCTTGCAGCCGAGCGCCTGGCGAGGAGTGCTCAAGAGCATCGAGAGGTGCTGGCCGACTGTCCCGAAGGAGAGGACGGAGTCGATCGGGCCGTCCGGGTGCTGGAACGGCTGGCCGGCCGGCCCGAGACAGCCTGGGATAGGCTCCCCTGGACAGATGTCCGGGCCGCCGATCTTTTCCTGGAGCGTTTCCTCCGCCACTTTATCGAGGGAAAACAGATGCTCCTTTACCGGCCGCTTTCCCACGGGGTACGGGCGCTGGCCTTTCTCCTGCTTCTGGCCCGAAGCGACGCCGGCATGATGGCCTGCGAGGACGGCCGGCCGGTTACTCTGGCGGCCCTGAACCGGGCTTTGGCCCGCTGGGAACGTCTCCTGGACATCCGCCCCTTCCGCCTGGCCTTCCTTGCCTGGCCGTAGATACCGGGGCCCTCCCCCAGGCCCTGGACACTCTGGTGGGAGTGGCCTGCCTGTGGATGAAAGAAGGAAAGGCGAAACGCGCTCTGGAACTTCTTGCCTTGATCCTGGAACATCCGTCCGCCGATAAGGAAACGCGGGATCGGGCCGGCCGGCTGCGGACCGAACTGGAGGAGAAGATCCCCCCGGATTCCCTGGTCGCCGCGTGGGAGCGGGGTCGGGCCCGCCGGGTTGAAGAGGTGATCAGGGAGGTGCTGGGCGAAGGGCAAGGATCGCCAGCGCCCGATGACCGGTCCTCTTTTTAACTTTCTTCCCCCCGACCGGCCAGGACGATGCCCACCAGGACGAGCGCCCCGCCGAGGAGGGAAATCGCGGGCGGGACTTCTTCCAGAAGGAGGAAGGCCAGCACCGCCGCCCCCAGCGGTTCCCCCAGCACGGCTACGGTCACAAAGGTGGCCGAAAGTCTCCCCAGGGCATAGTTCAACGCCGAATGGCCCAAAAGTTGCGGTCCCAGCGCCAGGAGAAGCAGGAGAAAGTAACTTTCCGGTGTATAGCCGGAAAGAACTTGCCCACTCAGTAGGCAGGTGAGGAGCAGCGCCAGGGCGGCGACGGTATAGACCGGCCAGATATAGGGTAAAATGGGAAGTCTTCGACGTAATGAACGCCCTAAAAGGAAATAGGTCGAGGCACAAAGCGCCCCGACGAGTGCCAGGAAATCCCCCAAAAGAGCCCGGTCGCTCAGGGCTATGTCCCCATAGCCCACGAGGATGCCTCCGGCCACCGCCAGGGCGATGCCCACAACGGTCAGGCGGGAGATGCGTTCGCCCAGGAGGAGGTAGGAGGCCAGGGCGACGAAAAGGGGGTTCATGGTCAC
>DAOUAK010000174.1:0-4875 GCA_034433695.1 Chloroflexia bacterium | reverse complement strand
CCAGGGGTATTGCGGGCCCAGTTCCGTGCGGATAAAGTCGGCGATCTCCCGCAGTTCTTCGTCGCTATCGTTCAGGCCGGGGATGATGAGCGTGGTGACCTCGACCCATACCCCCTGGGCCGCCATCTTCTTCAGCGCCTCGAGCACCGGTTGGAGCCGCGCCCCGCATTGCTTCCTGTAAAAGTCGTCGCGAAACGATTTCAGGTCCACGTTGGCCGCATCCAGGTAGGGGTGGAAAAAGTCCAGCATCTCCGGGGTCATATAGCCGTTGGTCACATAGATGTTGGCGATGCCCTCCTTCCGGGCCAGGACGGCGACATCGTAGGCGTACTCGGTGAAGATGGTCGGCTCGGTGTAGGTATAGGCGATGCTCCGGCAGCGGGAACGCTTCGCCTCCTGCACGACCACCTCCGGCGGCACGTCCTCGCCGATGACTTCCCCGCGCTCCCGAGGCCACTGGGAAATGTCGGCATTCTGACAAAAGAGGCAGCGAAAGTTACAGCCGACGGTGGCAATGGAAAAGGCCCCGGTGCCGGGATAAAAGTGGAAAAGGGGCTTTTTCTCCACCGGGTCCACCGCCATCGAGACCAGCCGGCCGTACACCCGGCTGTAGAGGACGCCCTCCCGGTTTTCCCGCACTCCGCAGATACCCGGGCGTCCCTCCCGAATCAAACAGCGGTGGGCACAAAGGTTACAACGAACGGCTTTGTCGTCCAACTTTTCGTACAGGATGGCTTCTTTCACCTGATTCCTCCACCGGCCCTTTCCTCAGCGGGGCCGGGCCAGGGCCAGCCCCCGTACCTCCTCGGTGCCGGCCTTCAGGAGGGCCTCTGCGCAGGCTTCCATCGTCGCCCCGGTGGTGCAGACGTCGTCCAGGAGGAGGACGCGGCGGGGCGGCGGCTCGGGGCTGGCCCAGCGGAAGGCCCCGCGAACGTTCTCCAGGCGGGAGGCCCCGTCCAGGCCCACCTGAGGGCGGGTGTTGCGCCAACGCACCAGGCCGCCGTCCAGCAGCGGCCAACCGCACCTTGCGGAGAGCGCCCGGGCCAAAAGTGCCGCCTGGTTATAGCCCCGGGCACGCTCTCGCTCCCGGTGTAGCGGTATAGGAGCGATGGCCGAGGTCGGCCAGGGAAGAGCCGCCAGGTGTGCGGCCAGGAGTTCGCCCAGCGGTTCGGCCAGAACCCGCCGGCCGCGGTATTTGAGTTCGTGCACGGCCCTCTGGATCACCCCCTCGAAGAAAAAGGGGGACTGGAGCCCGACCAGGGGCCAACCCCCGGTGCGGCAGGAACGGCACAGGCCGGGGGTATGGAGCGGCCGGCCGCAGCGTTCGCAGGAGGGGCCCTCCACCCGTCCCACCTGGGCCAGGCAGGAGGGGCAGAGCCAGACCCCCATCTTCCGGCAACCGATGCAGCGCGGCGGAAAGAGGAGGTCGAGCAGGCCCTGCACCAGCCGCACCCCGAGCGGCGCAGCGGCCTCCGGGACTTGACCACAGGATGCGACCACCGTGCTTTCTTTCCCCATCGGACTGTCAGTGTGCGAACGGGCGGACGCAGACCCGTCGCACCCGGATGAAACGGGCCGCGGCCAGGCCGAGCACCACCGGCCGGCCGGCCACCTCCACCGTCACCGTCTCGTTATAGGGCCGGAGGGAAGACACCCGCAGCCGGGTTCCCGGCAAAAGCCCATTTTCCTCCAGAAAGGCCAGAAGTTCCCTCTTTTCTTCGGCTTCCTCGACGATGCACACGATGACCACCTCCTCTCCCTCGTTGACCTCCAGCAGGGGAACCGCCTCGGAGGCCGTCGTCCCCGGCATGGGATTGCCGTGAGGACAGGCCTCGCGCCGGAACAGGGTCTCCAGGCGCTCCACGGCCCGTTCGGAAAAGTGGTGCTCCAGCCGGTCGGCCTCCTCGTGGACCTGATGCCAGGGCAGGCCGACCAGGTCGCGCAGAAGCCATTCGGCCAGCATGTGGCGGCGCAGGAGGTTTTCCGCCGCTTCCAGGCCGGCCGGGGTGAGGGAGACCTCCTTACGCTCGTTCATCCGGATCAGGCCGGCCCGCACCATGCGCTGTAGCGTCGTCGTTACAGTAGGGCGGGATACGCCCAATCGCCTGGCCAGCCGTGCCCCGATGACCGTCTGCCCTTCCCGTTCCAGGAGGTAGATCAGGCCCAGATAATCCTCTACCGTAGGCGTGATCGGCTCGGTCACCTATCCCTCCGAAAGTCCTCCGGAGGTCTACCACCGTTTTTCAGACCGCCGGACAGGTTGTTCGTATATGCTAACAAACACTCTATCATGCCCATCGAGATTTTGCAACCCCTTAGCGTCGCCCGAACTCACGCTCCAGTTGCTGGCGAGAGAGGAGGATCATCGTCGGCCGGCCGTGGGGGCAGGTGCGCGGCAGCCGGGTCCGTTCGAGCATCTGTACGAGTTCGCGCATCTCCTCCGGGGAAAGGCTTTGGCCGGCCCGTATGGCGCTGTGGCAGGCGATGGTGATGAGCAACTGTTCCTCCCAGGGGAATCCTTTGCGCAACCCCTCGCTCCACTCCTCAACCAGGGCGGCCACCCGGGTCCGGACGTCGCTCCGGGTCAGGATGGCCGGGACAGAACGCACCCGATAGGCCCGTTCCCCGAAGGGCTCCAGTTCAAAGCCCCATTCCCGGAGTTCCTCCAGGCGTTCCCCCAGGAGGGCCTGTTGCTGGGGGGTGAGTTCCACAATGAGCGGTTCCAGAAGCGTCTGGGTGCGCACGGCCAGTCGTTCGCGCTCGGCGGAGAGTTGCTCGTAGAGGATGCGTTCGTGGGCGGCGTGCTGGTCAATAAGGTAGAGGCCGTCCGGCCCTTCGGCAAGGATATAGGTACCGGCCATCTGTCCCAGCACCCGCAAGGGGGGCAACCCCTTTTCCTCCTCCGGCGGTGCTTCCTCTTCCTCAAAGAGCGGCCCGCCAAGCCGGGGGAGGGGAAGCGGGCGTTCGGTCCTCCGTTCCCGTCCCCTCTCCTCCCGGAGGTCCTCGGACCGCACGGCCGTGATGTGTGGGACGGCGACATGTTCCTGGAGCGCCTCCCGGATGGTCCGCTGGACGGCGGCAAAGACCTGGTCGGCGTAGGCGAACTTGACCTCGCTTTTGGTCGGGTGGACGTTGACGTCCACGGCAGCCGGGTCCACCTCGATGCCGATGATGGCGACCGGGTGGCGGTCGGCCATCAGGAGGGTGCGGTAAGCCTCCTCCACCGCATAGGTCAGGGCGGTATCGCGGATGCGCCGGCCGTTCACAAAGAGGGTGATGGCCCGCCGGGTAGCCCGGCTGAGGGAGGGCTGGCCCACGTAGCCAAAGACACGGATGCGCATTTCTCCGTCTCCCAGCACTTTTTCCACCGGGAGCATCTGTCGGGCCGTCTCCAGACCGTAGATTTCGATCAAGGCATCGTGGAGGTTTCCCGAGCCGCTGGTGTGCAGGACAATGCGTCCGTCGCTCAGGAGGTGAAAGGCCACACCGGGGTGAGCCAGGGCGTAGTCGGTGACCAGGGCGTGGATGTAGCCGGCCTCGGTACGGGGCTGGCGCAGGAATTTGAGCCGGGCCGGAGTATTGTAGAAGAGGTCGCGCACCAGGACGATGGTGCCCACGGTGCAGGGGCGCGGACTGGTGCCCACAGCACGGCCGCCCTCCACCCGGACCTCCATCCCGACCTCCTGGCCGGCCGGCCGGCTGACCAGGGTCAGGTGGGAGACGGCGGCGATGGAGGCCAGGGCCTCCCCGCGAAAGCCCAGCGTGCGGATGTGGTAGAGATCGGCGGCTGTGGCGATCTTGCTGGTGGCGTGGCGTTGCACAGCCAGGGCCACCTCTTCCGCCGGGATGCCGCAGCCGTCGTCCACGACGCGGATCTCCTGCCGGCCGCCCTCGCGGATGTCCATGTGGATATGGCGTGCCCCGGCGTCCAGGGAGTTCTCCAGGAGTTCCTTGACCACCGAGGCCGGCCGCTCGACCACTTCGCCGGCGGCGATCTTGGCCACCAGTTCCGGAGGGAGGAGACGAATGGGCATCGTATCCTCGATAAGAGCGGACCCAAGCCGCCCTTCTGGCGCCCCTGGACGGACTCGAACCGCCGACGCAGGGTTTAGGAAACCCTCGCTCTGTCCACTGAGCTACAGGGGCTGTTTCCATTATACCACAAAAATTGCCCGCGGGGAACTGTCGCTTGAAAAGCGTTACAGGTTGGGGACAACACCGCTGCACCATGCTCGCGGCCAAAACCGCCCCTTGCTCCTATATGTGGCCACTTCGCTCTACTCAGCCCCTAGATGTAGTAAAACGCGGTGTCAGCATGGTCAGCCGGTCCATTGCGGGCCGCGGCCGGCCTCGTCTCCCGGCCTTTTACGAAGCCACGCCGGCCCTTTTCAGCACCTCTTTCTACACGCAGGTGTTCCCAGCGTGATACGCTCACCGGCTTGAGCCGGGTATGTCCCCCAAAAAGTCGGAGACATCATCAGGCGGCTCTTTTCCCGGCCCATTCTCTCCCTACGTATCCCCGCCGCTCGCCACGCCGGGACGGCCTGCAAGGTCGTTCCCTAAAGCCACCGGGCACCCCCTGCGCCGCCCCATTTCCTGCCTCTAGGCATCCTTTGCCCCGGAGGCCTGTCTCTACAGGTATCGGGAAGTTGGGCCGGCCGAAGTATGGGTAAGGTGAGCCTTCCCCCTACCCCCTTGCCCTCGATGGACAAAGAGGAGGGGAAAAATCCCCCGGTCGGGACGATGCCCGGCCCTTCTCGACCGGGTGGCCCGAGGTCTTGCCCCTGTACGGGCGAGACATGCCTATCCCCCTGTAGGGGCGAGGCGGGCCTTGCCCCTACTCCCCCGGCCATCCCAGTTCGTAGGCTCCTTTCC
>DAOUAK010000173.1:0-11660 GCA_034433695.1 Chloroflexia bacterium | reverse complement strand
GTGAGGGGGTGGCAGGGGGAGATGGGCTAACCGTAGGAGTTGGGGTCAACGTGGGTGAAGAGGTAGCAGGGGGAGATGGGCTAACCGTGGGGGTCGCCGTGGAGGCTGGTGTCGGCGTAGGAGTGGGGGTCGGCGTGGCCGGCCGTTCGATAATCACGTGGATGGTGGAGGTCTCGGCCGGCCGGATCTCGATTCCGGCCGGCACGGTGAAGGTGACCGGCAGGTCGTATTCGCCGGCATCCAGACCACCCAGGTCCACCTGGGCCCAGAGGTCGCCCAGGGCCAGCCCCTCCAGCGCCTCCAGCGGCCCCCGCACGACCACCCGAAGCCATGTCGGCTCCCAGGAGGCCCGCAGGCCGCTTCCCAGGCCCGTGACCCGCACCGGGATCGAAAGGTGCAACAGAGGGGCAATGCTCCCGAAGCGCACCGTCACCGTCACCCGGTCGGGGGAATGGATCAGGGAGACGTTGGGGGGCACGTTCAATCCCACCGTCTGGCTGAAATCCTCGCTGCGTCCGGAGATGTCCACCGGCAGCGTCTCCAGGTAAGGCACCTGGGTCAGGATGGCCGGATCCCCGCTGAAGATGGTCACCATATCGGGGAAGACCTGAACGGCATAGAGGTAGAAGCCGGCGGCCGGCTGCCCCCGGGTGACCGGCACCACCGAAACCGCCCGGTGCCCGCCCTGGAGGGCGATCGGCACGGTCACGGTAAAGGTAGCGGGGGTCATCGTAACCCCGTCGACTTCGTTACCTGCGGCATCCACCGCCACGGCGGCCAGGGGGGCGTTTTCCAGGGAAGCCACCCGGCCGGCCAGGTCCACCCGAACCTGCACGCCGGCCACCAGTTGCATTCGGCTGCCGGGCCCCTGCACTAGGGCCCGGTCGGGAACGACCAGGGGTGTACCTACGATGTAGGGCAATCCCGGCTGCCCCTGTAGGCGCACCTTGACCGGCAGGAGCGCCCGCCGCACCTCTTCCACACGTACCTGGACCTTTTCCGGGCGAATTGTCCAGGCGCGGACCATTTGCCGGGTCTCCACCTGGACCCGCAGTTCATAGACTCCCGGCTCAGAGATCGGACTCAGGTCCAGGTAAAGACGAAAGTCCTCGGCCGAGAGGTGTGTGGCCTGCGGGGCAAAGACGGTCAGGGAAGCCGGGGGAAGAATCGGGAGAGGAATGCCCCGCTCGTCGGTCAGGATAAACTCGGAGCGCAAGCCCTGGACCTGGAGCGGGACCTCCTCGAACTGGAACTGCATTTCCGGATTCCGGCTGATCGTCACATAGACCCAGACCACCAGGGCCAGGACCAATGCGACCAGCAGGCGGAAGAAATGGGCCCAGGTTGGACGATGGCGCTGGAGGAACGCTCTCATGCCTTCCCTCCCCTGGGGAAGGTCCGTACCTCATGCAGGTGGAGGAGAGCCTCCAGCAAGCCGATGAGTTTCTCCCGATCCAGCCAGCGTACCATACGCCCCCGCTGGGCTACGGCGATGGCGCCGGTCTCCTCGGAGACGACCACAGCGACGGCATCGGTCGCCTCGCTCACGCCGATAGCGGCCCGGTGGCGCATACCGTACTGGTAACTGTCGAGCACATCCTCGCTCAACGGCAGGACACAGCCGGCCGCCAGGACACGGCCTCCCCGAATCAGGACGGCTCCATCGTGCAACGGGGCGTTGGGGTAAAAGATGGACTCCAGCAAGCGGGCCGAAAGCCTGGCGTCCAGGCGAACGCCGCGTTCGGCATACTCGTCCAGGCGGATGGAACGCTCCAGCACGATCAGGGCGCCGATGCGCTGACGGGAAAGTTCGGCGCAGGCCAGGGCAATCTCGGAGATGATCTGATGCATCTCCTGGGCGGCAGAAGGGCTCCAGGAGCGTCTGGACCAGGGGCCCTGGCCCAGGTTCTCCAGCGCCCGGCGCAGTTCCGGCTGAAAGAGCACCGGGATCATAATGATCATGGCCGGCAGGGCATTATCGAGCAACCAGCCCAGGGTGGTCAGGTTGAACACCGAGCGCAGGATCAGGGTCAGCAGAAGGACGATGAGCAAACCTCGTAGCAGGGGAATGGCGCGGGTACCCTGGAGGACGGTCAGGAGAAAGTAGAAAAGGAGCGCCACCAGAAGGATATCCAGGAGGTTGTTCAGGTCGAGGCGGGAAAGCAGCCAGAGGATCTGGGCCATCGGGTTTCTCCTCTAGCCGGAAGCGTCCGCCTGAACCCCGGTCAGGGCTTCTTCCTCCTGGATGCGCCTGGCCACTTCGGCGTTGTCCGGTTCCAGCCGGGCAAGGCGCCGGTAAAGGCGCAAGGCCTGGCCGTGTTCCCCCCGAGAAGCCAGCAGGTCGGCCAGTTGCCGCAGGGCCCACCGGTCCTGGGCATCCAGCGCCAGAACCTGGTGCAGGGCGGCGATGGACGTTTCGGCATCCTTCCTGTGCAGGGCAATGCGGGCAATGTTGCGTTGTTCCTCCAGGGCATCGGCCAGCCGGCCGGCCAGGATATGGAGGTTGACCAGTTGCTGACGGGCGGACACATCTTCCGGGGCCAGACGCACGATGCGGTCGTAAACCTGGTAAGAGCGGTCGTGGCGACCCAACGTCCAGTAGACGTCGGCCATCTCCTGGAGGCTGGCGACCGCTTCCTCGATCAGGCCGCGTTTCTGTTGTAGTTCGGCCACCGTTTCCAGTTCCTCCAGTCCCTTATCC
The DNA here is from genome assembly GCA_034433695.1 of Chloroflexia bacterium. GTDB lineage: Bacteria > Chloroflexota > Chloroflexia > DTKN01 > DTKN01 > JASFBA01. The sequence goes on along the minus strand of DAOUAK010000173.1, from coordinate 8,959 downwards.
ACATATCCCCGACGGATGTAAAGGCGGCTCAGTTGCTTACGGACGGCGATGTTGCTGGGGGCCAGACGAACCATGTGCTGGTAGATCTCCAGGGAGCGGTCCAGTTGCTTGGTCTGCTCATAGTGCTGGGCCAATTCGCTCAGTTCGGCCAGGGCCTGTTTCAGGTTGCCCTGGCGGAAGTAGAGGTCGGCCAGTTTGGTGCCGGTCTCCCGGTCGAAGGGATGAGCGGCTTTGGCCTGGTTCAGGGCCGCAATGGCTTGGTCCAGCCGGCCGGCCTTGGTGTAGGCCTCGGCCAACCAGTGATAGAAGGTCAGCGGGGTGGGTACGGCGGCAAAGTCCGGCAGGCCGGACTCGGCTTCCGAAGGCGAAAGGACTCTAGCCCACTCCAGCCCCTGCTCCAGAATACGGATGGCCTCCTCCGGACGTCCCAGCAGGAGGTACGCTTCGGCCAGGGCCCGACAGAGGCGAAGTTGCAAGGGATCGCTCGGCTCCGGGCCGAAATACCGGTAGGCCCGTTGAAAGTTTTCCAGCGCCTCGCCCAGGAGGCCGGCCTGGCGTTTCAGCAAGCCCAGGGCATAGTAAAGAAAGGGGCTTTCCTGGAGGAGAAGCGTATCCCGATACTCCCGCTCGACCATCAGAACGGCTTCGCCGTCCTGCTCGGCCCGCCGAAGGACCGTGCCCAGCGACTCCCAGAAGGCCCTCTCTTCTCCCAGCAAGGCCAGGGCCACATTGACCCGGGTCAGGGCACAGGCGTCCTGGGGATCCAACTGCAAGGCGCGACGCAATTCCCCCAGGGCAGCCTCGGGGCGGTCCATCTTCAGGAGGAAGAGGCCGTATTCCAGGTAGACCTCCTTATCCTCCGGAGCCAGGGCACGCACTTCGCGGAAAGTTTCTATGGCCCGGCCGGTCTGACCCAGGCGGAAGTAGGATTGGGCCAGTTGAATCTTTTCCCGGACGGCTTCTTCCGTCTGACCGAGTTCAAGGAGCAGGTCGGCCAGGTGGCTGCGGGTGGAAACAGCGTCAGGAGAGAGGGCCAGCATGGCCCGGTACACCTCCACGGCCTTTTCCTTCTCCCCACGAACCAGATAAGTCTGGGCCAGAGCCTGATATTTGGCCAGAGCCATTTCCGGCCGGTCCTGGCGCTCGTAGATCTCGGCCAGGCGCAGATGGATAGGCAGATAGTCCGGGGCCTGGACGATGACCTCGCAGCAGGCATCAATGGCGGCGTTGAACAGTCCTCTTTCCAGGTAAATGCGGCTGGCCTGAACGAGTTCCTGGACCGATTCCTCCAGGCCGCTGGTGTCGAGTTCGCGCACCGGAAGTTGTACCGGCACCGGCGGAACGATGGCCAGGGCTTCCTCCAGCGGCTTCACCGTGACCGGAGCACCGGCCGGAGCACCAGCCGGGAAAGCGGCCTCCGGCCGGCCGACGGCACGCAGGAAGTCGGTGATGGGACGGAGAGTGCCTTCCGTCAGCGGAGGGATGGAGGGAGCCGCTTCTTCCACGGCCACCTCCTCGGTCGGCTCCCCCCGGACTTGCCCCTCGATGGCCGGCAGGATGCCCGTCCCCAACTGGCGCAGTTTCTCGAACATGCTCCGCTCGGTAAGTTCCTGCGCCCGCCGGCGGAACTCGTCCGTGCGCCCCTGCTTCCAGCGTTTGCTCTGGAGAAAGCCGGCCAGGGTGGCGTACAGCGAGGCGGCCCGGGCCAGGTCTCTCCGGCGCTCATGGACGTCGGCCGCCGCCTCGTACATCTGGATCAGGTCCTCCACCGCTTCCCGCCCGATGCTCTGGAGATCCACCAGATGGATGGCCCGCTCAAATTCCTGGGCCGCCAGGTCCAGTTGCCCCAGGTCGCGGTAGCATTCCCCCAGAGCGTAATGGCTGGAAAGGGCGAACTCGTCGTCGCCGCTGGCTCCCCGGAGGAGGTCCACGGCTTCCTGAATCCGGCCGGCCTCCTTGTAGAGAAGGCCCAGGCTATAGAGGACATCGGCCCGGCGCAGCCCCCCCTGAACGGCCCGTTCATAGAGCCGCATGGCCCCTTCCAGGTCACCCCGCTCCTGATGCTCCGTCGCCTCGCGGGCCCATTCCTCCAGTTGATAAGTGCTGATCACGCCCGCCGGGGCGGTCTCCATAGGGGCCTCCCCTCGCTCCTTACGGGCGGCGATCTCCCGGCGCAGGCGGAAGAGGAGTTCTTTGACCTGGCGATTGTCCGGGACCAGTTTGAGCGTCTCCTCACCCAGAACCATGGCTTCATCCAGCCGGCCCTGGCGGAAGAGCAGTCGCACCCGCTCGGTCTGGGCACGCACCGCACTGGAACGGTCGCCGGCCCGAAGGTAGAGGCTGGCCAGACGGTTCAACACCTCCTCATCCTGGGGAAGAAGTTTCTCCAGACGTTCCAGAATGGCGATGGCTTGGGGAAGTTTGCGGTGAAGTACGTGCAGGTCGCTCAGGCGGAGCAGAACCTCCCGGGCCTGGGTCAGGTCCTTGCCCTGAACGTAACTCTCGGCCAGCCGTTCCAGGATCACCGGATCTTCCGGGGCTTCCTGCTGGAGTTTCCGGTAAACTTCCTGGGCCTCTTGCCAGCGCTGCAATCCGGCATAGGCGGCGGCGATGCCCAGCCGCGCATCCACGTCTTCGGGAAATTCGGCCGCGGCACGTTGATATTCCCTCAGCGCAGCCGGCCACTGCTGCTTCTGGGCCAGTTCCTGGGCCCGCTTCATGGCGGCGTTATAGATCCCCCGGTTGCCGGCCATTGTTCTATCTCCCGCAAGGACTTTCGCTTGGTCCTAATTCGCCCCGACCAGTTCCACCAGAAGGGCCTTCTGGACGTGCAGGCGGTTCTCGGCCTCGTCCAGGACAACCGAATGTGGCCCGTCGAGCACATCGTCGGTGATCTCTTCGCCCCGATGGGCCGGCAGGCAGTGCTCCACGATCACATCTGCCCGGGCCCGGTCCACCAGGGCCGCATTGACCTGATAGGGGGCAAAGACTTTCCGCCGGACCTCGGCTTCTTGCTCCTGGCCCATGCTGGCCCAGACATCGGTATAGAGGACATCGGCCTCCCGGGCGGCCTCGGCCGGATCGTGGACAATATGGAGGGCGCTGCCGCTTTCCTCGGCCAGACGGCGGGCCTGTTCCACCACCTCCCGGCGCGGCTCATAACCGGGCGGGCAGGCCACCCAAAAGTCCACCCCCAGTCGGGCACAGAGGAGCATCAGGCTGTGGCAGACGTTGTTGCCGTCGCCGATGAAAGAGAACTTGAGCCCCTCCAGCCGGCCCTTGTGCTCCAGGACGGTCAGGAGGTCGGCCAGGGCCTGGCAGGGATGCTCCAGGTCCGAGAGGCCGTTGATGACGGGGATGGAAGCATACTCGGCCAGGGTAACGACGGTACTGTGGGCAAAGGTCCGGGCCATGATGAGGTCGGCCCAGCGCGAGAGGTTGCGGGCCACATCGGGCACCGTTTCGCGCACCCCGAGCTGGATGTCGGCCGGCCCGAGGTAGATGGCGTGGCCACCCAGATGGGTCATGCCGGCCTCGAAGGTGTAGCGGGTGCGCAAGGAGGGCTTCTCAAAGATCATGGCCAGCGTCCTTCCGGCCAGAAGCGGCCGGTTGCCCCCGCTTTTCCACTCGGCCTTGAGTTCCTGCGCCCGTCGGAAGAGGTAAAGGACCTCCTCACGATCCAGATCGGCCATGCTGACCAGGTCGCGCCCCTTGAGCATCTCCGGCTCCTTTTCGTATTCCTATCGGCCAAAGTCCATGCAGATTTCAGTATACTACACAAGGAGCGTTTGCGCAAATAAAGTGCCGGGCTTCGACTCGCGGCCCTGCCTTGTTTTGGGTAACGATCGGACGATGAAACAGCCCGAAACGGCACCCGAGGACGGCGTGAACCGGTGTTGACAACCGGCCCCGGGAGGTTATAATGCAAGCGGTGCGACCGCCGGATGATTTCGAGGGGCCGGCCGGCCCCACCGGTGCAACAAGGAGGTTGCCATGACGACGCAGTGGGAAGCGCTTTTCTCCGAGGGCGGACGAAACATCCGTGGCTCGGCCGTCCGCGAACTCTTCAAGATGCTCCGCCCCGGAATGATCTCCCTGGGCGGGGGTATGCCGGCCCCGGAAACTTTCCCCTATGCGGACGTGGCCCGAGCCTGCCAGAAGGTGCTCCAGGAGCAAGGAGCGACGGCCCTGCAGTACGGTCAGACCGAGGGCTATAACCCACTGCGCGATTATATCGCCGAGGTGATGATGGCCGAGATGGGCCTGCACGCCCGCCGCGATAACGTCCTCATCACCACCGGCGGGCTCCAGGTCTCCGACCTTCTGCCCAAAGTACTCGTCGATCCGGGCGATGCCGTCGTCGTGGAGGAACCCACCTTCCTCGGCTCGCTGGCCTCCTTCTCCCCCTATCGCCCGCGCTACATCACGGTCCCCCTGGATGCCCAGGGGATGCAGGTGGACCGGCTGGAGGAAGCGCTGGCCCGCGAACGCGGCGTCAAGTTCATCTACACCATCCCCAACTTCCACAACCCGGCCGGCTGCACCCTCTCCCTGGAGCGGCGACGCCGCCTCGTCGCCCTGGCCGATCGCTACGGCATCCCCATTCTGGAGGACGACCCCTACGCCCAATTGCGCTACAGCGGCGAGCCGCTGCCCCCGCTCATCACCCTGGACCAGCAACAGTTGGGAGTCGGCCGGGCCGACGAGGCCTACACGGAAGGCAACGTCCTCTACGCCGGCTCTTTTTCCAAAATCCTATCGCCGGGAATGCGGCTGGGCTGGGTGGTCGGGCCGGCCCCTATCATCGCGCAACTGGCCCGGGCCAAACAGGGTACCGACCTCCATACCAGCCTTCTGGTGCAGATGATCGCCTATGAACTGTGCCGGGAAGGCTTTTTCCCCGCCCACATCGAGCAGATTCGCGCCCTCTATCGCCACCGCCGCGACCTGATGGTGCAGAAAATGCAGGAGCATTTCCCCCCCGAAGCCTCCTGGAACGTCCCCGACGGCGGCCTTTTCCTCTGGGTGACCCTTCCCGAGGGGTGCGATACGCAGAAGATGCTGCAAGAGGCCCTGGAGGCCGGGGTCACCTTCGTCCCCGGCCGGGGCTTTTACGCCACCGGCGGCGGCGAAAACGCCCTGCGCCTGAACTTTTCCAACGCCACCGACGAGCAGATCGAGGAAGGCATCGCCCGATTGGGAAACGTGCTGAGAAAATATGTAAAAAGTTGCCCTTGATGAAGCGGCTGGACCTCCTCCTGGTCGAACGCGGGCTGGCCGAAAGTCGAACGCGAGCACGGTGGCTGGTACGGCAGGGAAAAGTGCATGTTTCCGGCCGGCTCTGCCTGCAACCCGGCCGGCGTTTCCCCGAAGATGTCCTCCTGGAGGTCGTCGAGGCGCTACCCTACGTGAGCCGGGGCGGGCTGAAACTCTCCCACCTCCTGGAAGTTTTCCGCATCCCGGTCGAGGGACGGGTGACCCTGGATGTGGGCGCTTCCACCGGCGGCTTCAGCGATTGTCTTCTAAAGCGAGGCGCCGCCCGGGTCTATGCCGTGGATGTGGGCCGGGGCCAGTTGCACCCTCGACTCCGGAACGACCCCCGGGTCATCCCCCTGGAGGAAACGGACATCCGCGACCTGGAAACGCTGCCCGGCGGGGAACGGCCTGACCTGGCCGTGGTGGACGTTTCCTTCATCTCGCTCCGCCTGGTCCTGCCGGCCGTGCTCCGCCTGCTCCGGCCTCAGGCCGAGATTGTGGCCCTGGTCAAACCCCAGTTCGAACTCGGCCCAGGGGCGGTGACCCGCCGGGGGGTGGTACGCCGGCCGGAAGAGGGAGAACGGGCCGTCCGGGAGGTGCTCTCCTTCGCCGAAGGGCTGGGGTTGCGCCCGGCCGGCATCGAACCGCTCCCACCGGACAGCGAGCGGGGCAATGCGGAGTACGGGGTGTATTTCCGAAGGAGCGAAGAAGATTGCATGTCCGGGTCAAATTGGCTATAATGCGCTTGAGCACCGGAGGAACCGATGGAATGCCTGCACTATGAAGAAAACCGACGTGCCTGCAACTGCACCTACGAGCCGTGTGAGCGCAAGGGGTACTGTTGCCAATGCCTGGCCTACCACCGCCGCATAGGAGAACTGCCGGCCTGCTACTTTCCCCCCGACGTGGAACGAACCTATGACCGCTCGATCGCCCGCTTTATTCAGGCCCGGCAACGCCGCTAAACCGTGGGCAAGTCTGCCGTCATTCGGGCGTCGCCTGTACACTCCCGGAAACGCGGCGTAGAGGATGGTCGGTTGCTTTTCAGGTATGCCCGGTACGCGAAAGGTCGTCGGAAAGGCCCCGAGAGGAGGAACGATGGCCGGCCGAAAGTTTGCCCTGGGAATGCTAATTCTGGCCGTTCTCTTGAGTGGTTGTCAACTGGCCGCTCCCCCGGCCCGCAGGACGCCTGTACCGCCGACTTCCACGCCTCTTCCCACCGTCCCGACCGCTACCCCCCTTCCCTGGCCGAAGGGACGGCTCCTTTTCTCCCACCTGGGCAAGATCTGGCTGGCCGAGGGGTCCCCTCCCTACGCCGTCACCTACGGAGAAGCGCCGGCCCTTTCTCCCGACGGAGGACGCATCGCCTACCTCCTGCCCGTAACGGATACGACCCGGACCCGCCTGGTCTACGTCCTCAATCTCGCCGACGGCACCATCTCCCTGGTGAGCGGCCCGCCGGCCGCCTACCACCCTCCCGCCTGGTCGCCCGACGGCCAGACCCTGGCCTATACCTACGACACCACTCTGGTGGTGACCGACCCGGCCGGCACCCTCCAGCGGGTCCTCTGCACCGACGTGGGGGCGCTGGGCGAAGGCCCCATCATCCCGGCCTGGTCATCCGACGGCCAGACCCTGGTCTGCCCCCTGACACGGCTGGGTCCCCCCGAACTCTTTGCCGTCCGGGTGGCGGACGGGGCCGGCGTGCAACTTTCCTATACCGGCGGGTACTCTGCCTCCCTTCCCTTTCTCGTCCTGCCCCGCGACACGGCCGTAGCCCCTAAAGATTCCTTGATTTATGTAAACATAAGAGACGGTGGGACCCTCTGGGCGACGCCGCTTGACGGGAGCGGGCGGCAACGGGTGCTGGTTACGCTGGACCATGTGGTGGGCTTTCTGCGCCTTTCTCCCGATGGAAAATGGCTGGCCGGCTTGCGCCAGGTCCCCGGAACGTCGGACTATGAACTCTGGGTAGCCGACCTTTCCTCCGGGCAGGTCCGGAAGGGGGAAACTCTCCGCTCTCCCCCGGAGCAGGTGCAGTGGGATGCCGACGGCCGGACGCTCTACTGGGTCTCCGAAGGTCGTCTGTACGGCTATGCTCCGGCGGCCGGGGAGACCTATCGTCTCCCCCTGCCGGCGCCGACCCCGACGCCCTCACCCACCCCCCTGCAGGTAGAATACCCTGTGATTTACTACGCTCAAGGGGCATTCTTCCGGGCCCGGGCCTATGCCGAGCCGGAGCACTACAAGGACCTGCCTACCCGCCTGGCTTCGGCCTCGGGCTTCAGCCTCTACCGGGGCGTGGTGGCCTTTACCCTGGGGCCGGACCTCTATGTCCTGCGGCTGGAAGGGGGCAGTCCCCGGCGCATCTACTCCTTCCAGCAGGAAGGGCTGGCACGGCTGGCCGTAGTCTGGTCGCTTCAGGGCAACGTCCTCCTCTACACGGCCACCTATGAGCAGGAGGATGCCCCCTTTGGCCGGCGGGTGGACGTGGGCACCATTCACCTGAGGCCGTACACGCTGGAACTCCAGGACGTGCGACGTCTGACCTCCCTTCCCGACCGCAGCCTGGCCCTGCCGCTCCTCTACGATGAGGAACGACGGGAGGCCGTGATCCTCCCCTACAGCGGCAGTGCCCTCTTCACCCGGCTGGAGGTCTACAGTGCCACCGGCGAGGTCCGGGAATTCCTGCCGGTAGAGGGCTACGGCACGGCCGCCCTTTCCCCCGACAGGAGCCAGGCCGCCGCCACCGGCTACGATGAGGAGAGTGGCCGCTATTTCGTCCGCTTCTACGACCTGGCCGGCGGAACCCCTCCCCGCACCCTGACCCTGCCGCCGGGGACGGCGGTTCAGGAGCCGCTATCCTGGTCGCCCGACGGACGTTATCTGGCGCTCGTCCTGCTGGTCATGGAAGGGGAACTCCTGAAGCCGCAGGGCCTCTGGGTGGTGCAGACCTCCACCCTGGAGTCTTCCCAGGTAGCCCCTCTGAGCGGGCCGGCCTTCCTGGTCGGTTGGGGGGAGTAGTTAGAACCCACCTGACCGTCAAGGGAAAAAAACGGGTTGCACCTGAGCGGCAACGCCGAAGGCGCTATCCGCCTGACGGCCTACGCTTCACCTGCACCGCGTAGCGCAGCGGAGTGGCGTCAGGTGCAAGCGCGTATTGGCGTGACAGGTTGTAGCTTATGCCTTTAAAGGCTTCTCTGCCAATACACACTCAATGTGCAATCCTAGCAACTCTAGATCTAGGCATGGTTATCTTCACTAAAGGCGATAATCACTGTGACTGAGCGGCCTAACTATGGATTAGGTTGACCTTTGCCGTATAACCGCTGATATCCAACCCTTGTCCGCCTGAGCAAAATTGGGGCATTCGTCCAGAAACGACGCCGACCTGGAAAGCGTTTTTCAAAAATAAAATACCGCAATCGGGGCCATTTGTCAAGGGGCCGCATTACTCCAGTTTCCAACAAAGTGAAAATGGGCTATCATAGCGACGTTACCATTCGAATAATCATCCAAAAGGAGGAACGACGCCATGAAGCCCATGACCATTGTACAACGAGAGGCGCTGGCCCGCAACATCACGGCCATTCTGCAAAGCGCTGTCGCCGAAATGTCCGGCACGATCGACCCGCGAACGCTGACGACCTTGCGCGACCTGGTCTGGGCCATCGCCATCTGTGGCACAACGCGCCTCAAAGAG
>DAOUAK010000172.1:0-9160 GCA_034433695.1 Chloroflexia bacterium | reverse complement strand
CCATCCTCCGGGTTGACGTGCCCACCCAGTCCGAGCGACCAGCGCCCGCGTAATCCGATCTCTACACCCCCCTTCCCTCTTCGGAAAAGGAAGACCCAGTCCCAGAAAAAAACGACCCCATAGGAGACAATCTGCTTCAAATCCTCATCCTCTTCCGCCAGGAGACGGGGAACAAAATACCCGTGCGACCGGACAATTTTCAGGAAACGGGTCATCACCCCCGGCTCCGGGGAAAAGCCTTCCAGCCCTCCGCCGGCCAGGAGTTTTTTCCGTGGGACGACCAGGACCTGTTCCACGGGTTATCCGCCTCGAACCTCTAAACTGATGTCCAGCGCCGTGGCAGAGTGTGTGATCGCCCCGGAAGAGATGAGATCCACCCCGGTTTCAGCCACGGCCCGCACTGTCTCCAGGGTAATGCCGCCGGAGGCTTCCAGCAGGGCCCGGCCGGAAACCAGTTCCACGGCCCGCCGCATCTCCTCCAGGGGCATGTTGTCCAGCAGGATGACTTCGGCGCCGGCGGCCAGGGCCGCTTCCACCCCGGCCAGGCTGGTGACCTCGACTTCGACGCGCAGGGTGTGCGGGGACCGTTCCCGGGCGGCGCGGATGGCAGCGGGGATGTCGTTGCCGGAAAGGGCCAGGTGGTTATCCTTGATCAGGATGCCGCCGGCCAGGTCCAGCCGATGGCTACGCCCTCCGCCGGCCCGCACGGCCATCTTCTCCAGGTAACGCCAGCCGGGGGTCGTCTTGCGCGTATCGGTCAGCCGGGCATGGGTGCCTCGCAAGGCCTCCACGTAGCGTGCCGTCAGGGTAGCGATGCCCGAAAGGCGCTGTAAAAAGTTCAGGGCGGTCCGTTCGGCAGCCAGGATGGAGCGGGCGCGACCCGAGACACGGGCCACCACCTGCCCCGGGGAAACAGGGTCGCCGTCCCGGGCTAGCGCCTGCCAGGAAAGCGTCGCATCCACGGCCCGAAAGACGGCCGCCGCCACCTCCAGTCCGGCGATGATGCCCCGGGCCTTGACCAGCACCTCCCCCACGGCCTCCAGTTCCGGGGGAAGGAGCGCCTCCGAAGTCACATCGCCTCGGCCCAGGTCTTCCTCCAGGGCCAGTTCGATCAGGCGGTGGACGGAAGGGGGAAGATAGGCCATCGTTGCCTCCCGAAAGGGCCTATTCTTTTTCCAGCCCTTCGATATAGGCCCGCACCTCCGGGATGGCCATGAGTTTTTCCTCAAAGAACTGGTTGACCAGCGCGGCCACCTCGGAGCAGGAGCGCTCCATAACGGCGTCCCATTCCTCGCCCAGCGTCCGCCGGCCGCTCAGGTCGTCCCGCAGACGCAGGAGAGCCATGACCAGTTCCGTCTCCTGGGGACCTTCCAGCGTCTCGACGACCTGGCGAATCAGGCGGTCCACCTGGCCGACAAGCGCCTCCCGATCGAGCGGGGCGGCCTCTTTGCGGACCTCATCCAGCGTCTCCAGCAGGGCCATCACCTGATAGAGTTGGGAGGTGGGCTCGTCGAAGAGTTCGCGAATCCAGGCCGCCTCCTGGTAACGGCCGATCAGGCGGAAGATGTTGTACAGCCGTTTGGCCACCTTGCCAAAGTTGCGCGGATCGTGGAGGGCGTACTTGCGCACCTGTTCTTCCAACTGGCGGACGTACTCGGAGACCACCTGAGGCGGCATACGGCCGGCCAGTTTGGCAAAAAGCGGGATGGAAGAGGCCTCCAGGTAGACCTCCTGGAAGTAGGGGTCGAGGAAACCGTCCAGGGGAACGATCTCCCCCTCGGGGTTTTCCCAGGTGACGTCGAGCATGTTGCTGGCGTTGACCACGCGGCCTTCTTCCGGGAGGGCAATCACCCAATCCAGTTTACACCAGCCCGGTTCCCGGCAACCGTATTCCCAGGGGATGGTCACCTTCTCCCCGTCGGGGGAAAAGACCTCCATCCGGCCGGCCTGCACCTCCTCGGCGGTCCAGGAGATGGGCTGTCCCCGGGAGAGCCGCTTTCCTCCTTTGACCACGTCGTCCTGCCAGGTGCCGAACTTGACCTCGACCAGTTGAATCTGGGGAGAGGAGAGGTGCTCCAGGGCCTTTTCGCGTATGATCGCCCCCAGGATGTGGCAGGCTTCCTCCTGGGTCGGGGCGAGGATGTTCACGCGCTCGAAAAAGTCATAGTCGGCGGGGTAGGGCTGGATGCGCCCCTGGGCAGCGCTTCCGGAGAGGGCGATGGCCGTTTCCACGTTCGGCCGGTCGGGGAACTGGACGATGTCGGCCATGCGGCGGTAACGTTCCAGGCTGGCCGGGTCAAAGTCAAGCAGGGTGAGGCGGTGGCCAAAGATGCCGGCGCGGGCGTCCACCTGCCAGTCCTGCCCGGGGGAGTGGCCTGCGGCCAGGGCGGTAAGCCACTGGGCCACGTCGGTCTCGTCCACACTGACGCCCAGCAAACGTGCCGCCTCGATGATACGCCGGGCCTGTTCTTCGGCCTCGGCGAGCGGGGAAGGCTGTTCCTCGGTCACATTTCACCTCCTGATGCGATTCATCCGGAAAACTGCACGATCACTTTGCGCCAGGCCGGATCCGGCTGGGGAAAATCGGTGCGGAAGTGGGCCCCCCGACTTTCCCGGCGCAGGAGCGCGGCCCGGGCCATCAGTTCGGCGGTCAGGAGCATGGCTTCCAGTTCCAGCCGGCCGCGTTCGCTTTCGGCCTGAGGAGGCGAGCGACGCCATTCCTCCAAGCGGCCCAGGGCCTGCTCCAGACCGGCCTCATCGCGCTCGATTCCTACCTTCTCCCACATCAGTTGCTGGATCTCGGCCAGGGTCGCTCCCGTGGAGGCCTCTTCCTGGGGCACCTCGGCCGGCGGGCCCGGCACCCGGAAGGCCGGGAGGCTTTCTTCGTCCCTCTGGGCCGGGGGCACCTCCTCCGTGGCGGCCTGCACCAGCCGGCGGGCAAAGACGAGTACCTCCAGGAGCGAGTTGCTGGCCAGGCGGTTGGCCCCGTGGGCTCCGGTACAGGCCACCTCCCCGCAGGCGTAGAGGCCCGGGACGCTCGTCCTCCCCCAGAGGTCCACCCGCACCCCACCGATGAGGTAATGGGCGGCCGGAGCCACCGGAATCCACTCCCGGGTGATGTCCAGGCCCAGTTCGCGGCAGGTGCGGTAGATGGTGGGAAAGCGCAGGCGTACCTTCTCGGCCGGCAGATGGGTCACGTCCAGGTAGACGTGGGATGTCCCCCGTCGGCGCATCTCCCGGACAATGGCCCGGGCGACGACGTCGCGGGGAGCCAGTTCGGCCAGGGGATGTTGCCCCGCCATGAAACGTTCCCCGGCCTCGTTACGGAGGACACCGCCTTCTCCCCGCACGGCCTCGGTGATCAGAAAGGGAGGGGCGCCGGGGTGGTAGAGCGCAGTGGGGTGGAACTGGAAGAACTCCAGGCTTTCCACCTCGGCGCCGGCGCGGTAGGCCAGGGCCACTCCATCGCCGGTGGCGACCTCGGGGTTGGTGGTATAGCGGAAGAGCCGGCCGGCCCCGCCGGTGGCCAGGATCACATTCCGGCCGGAGATTTCCTTCCGTTTCCCCTCCCGCAGGTCCAGAACGACGATGCCCACCGCCCGACCATCCCGGAGGAGGATGTGCGTGGCCAGGTGATACTGAAGCACCTCGATCGAGGAGGAGCGCACCTGCCGGGCCAGCGTCAGTTCGATCTCCATGCCGGTGGCGTCGCCCCGGGCATGGAGCACCCGGGGCAGGGAATGGGCCGCCTCCCGGGTCAGGGCCAGTTGGCCATGGAGGGTATCGAAATTGACCCCGCGCTCGATCAATTCGGCGATGCGGGCCGGCCCCTCCTCCGTCAGGATGCGCGCCGCCCGGGGGTCGCACAGGCCGGCTCCGGCAGCCAGGGTATCCTCCAGGTGACGCTGGGGAGAATCGTGCGGATCCACCGCCGCAGCGATGCCTCCCTGGGCATAGCGGGTGTTGCACTCCTCCAGGCCGGCCTTGGTCACCACCAACACCCGGCCATGCTCCCGGGCCAGGAGGGCCGTGTATAGGCCGGCAATGCCGCTGCCGATGACGATAAAGTCATAGGTCAACCCCAACCCCCATCGGCTAAAGGATAAAGCGAACGACGATTCAGCGTTCAACGACCTCGAACATCCGCGCCAGGGCCTGAGATGCCCGCAGCCGAACCTCCTCGGGGACACGCACTATGTAGCGCCCCTTTTCCAGGGCCTCCCGCAGGTTTTCGAGGTTGATCTCCTTCATCATCCGGCAAATCATGTGGGAGGCGGCCGGGTAGAAACGCTTGTCCGGGTTCTGCTTGCGTAGAGGGTGCAAAAGGCCGATCTCGGTGGCGATGATGAACTCGTCGGCTGAACTCTGCCGGGCATATCGCAACATGCCGGAAGTGCTCAGGACGGCATCGGCGACGGCGACCACTTCCGGCCGGCATTCCGGATGGACCAGAAGTTCCGCCCGGGGGTGTTCCCGTCGGGCATCCAGGACTTCCTCCAGCGTCAACCGTTCGTGGACGATGCAAAAGCCCGGCCAGAGGATCATCTCCTTATCGGTCTGGGTGGAGATGTAATGCCCCAGGTTTCTATCCGGGACGAAGATGACCTGCCGTTCGGCGAGCGACTGTACGATGCGGACACCGCTGGAGGAGGTGCAGCAGATGTCGCTTTCGGCCTTGACCGCGGCCGAGGTGTTGACGTAGGAACAAACCGCTGCCTCCGGGTATTCCCGCCGCTTTTCCCGCACCGCCTCGGCCGTGGCCATGGCAGCCATCGGGCAACGGGCCTGGAGGGAGGGAATGAGCACGGTCTTCCCAGGGTTCAGGATGGCGGCGCTTTCGGCCATAAAATCCACCCCGCAGAAGACGATCATCGAACGTTCCGCCCGGGCCGCCTGGCGCGCCAGTTCCAGGGAGTCGCCGGTAAAATCGGCCAGGTCCTGAATTTCGGGAATCTGATAGTTGTGGGCCAGGATGCAGGCATCCTTTTCTTCCTTGAGTTCCAGAATACGGGCGATGAGTTCCTCCTGGCTCATATCTTCCTCCATCGCATTCTTTTCTATCATCCGCTATCGTACCACGTCCTATGGGAGGCGTCAAGGCGCAGCAAGGAAGTCTTTTGACCGGGCCTTTTGGCTATGGTAGAATGGGCGGCAAAACGGTTTGGAGGAGGAACCGTGGCCGAGGAAATCGTCCAGGATGTGCTGGGCCGGGTGGACATCTTCCGGGGGTTGACCCCGGAGGAGTTGCTGGAAGTGGCCCAGATCTGCAGCGCCCGTTCCTACCGGAAGGGCGAGGTGGTCATCGAGGAGGATGCGGAAGGGGATGACCTCTACATCATCCACCGCGGTTTGGTGGAGGTGCTCATTCGGACGCGTGGTCCGGAGGGAGAGGTTCGCCAGACCCCCATCAACACGCTTTGGGCCGGCCGCTCTTTCGGCGAGATGGTCCTGGTGGGTGGAGGAAGGCGTTCGGCCACGGTGCGCTGCATCGAGGATGGCCTTCTCCTGATTCTCAACCGCTTCGACTTCGACCGTCTCTGCGAACGCAACCCCCACATCGGTTACCGGGTGATGCGCAACATTGCCGAGGACCTGGTCTATAAACTGCGCAGTTCCAGCCTGCTTCTGCGGGGGCAGATCAAATGGCAAGAAGGCGAGTTGGGCGTATGGCGTTAGCCGGGCGGAGGGGAACCGTGGAGAAGCGACTGACCGAGCGGATCAGCCTGGTGCATGAGCCGCTGGAGGGGCTGGCCCGGTTGTTGGGGCGGAAGAAGCGCCGTCGGAAGATCGGGCTGGCCCTGAGCGGAGGAGGGGGACGGGGGATTGCTCATATCGGGGTCCTTGCCGTGCTAGCGGAGGCCGGCCTGGTCCCGGACTGTGTGGCCGGAACGAGTGCCGGTGCCGCCGCCGGCGTGCTTTTCTGCCGGGGCTGGAGTCCGGAGCAGATGCTGCGTCTGGTGCGCGGGCTCAGCCTCCTGGACCTGGGCCGGCCTCGCCTGCGCCGGCTCGGCCTGCTCGATGGGACACGTTTCGAGGAACTGATCCGCGAGTTGATCGGCGACCTTTCCTTCGCCGACCTTTCCATCCCGCTGGCGGTAGTCGCCTGCGACCTTCTCACCGGCGAACGGGTAGTCCTCCGCCAGGGTCCCCTGGCCCCGGCGGTGCGGGCCAGTTGCTCCATCCCGGGCATCTTTACCCCTGTGGAGCAGGAGGGACGCCTCCTGGTGGACGGTGGCCTGGTGGACCACCTGCCCGTCTCCGTCGCCCGGGAGATGGGGGCCGACTCCGTGATCGCCGTGGACGTGCATCCGCCGGTGCCACCCGGCCGTCGGCCGCGCAACCTCTTTGAGGTGGTCATCGCCAGTTATCAAATCATGACCCGGAACAATATCGTTCCCGGCGGCGAGCCGGAGTGTCTGATCCGGCCGGATACGGCCCGTTTCGACTGGTTGCGCTTCGGCTCCCAGGCCGAGGCCCTCTATCAGGCCGGCCGGCAGGCGGCCCAGGAGGCGCTGCCCGGCCTGCTTGCCGATCTGGGAAGATGGTGAACGAAAGAGGTCCCCTCCGTCTCCGGGAAGGGTGGGAGGCTACTTCCTCCGGAAGGAAGGCGCTGGAGGTGGTGCTGCCGGCCGAGATTGCCCTGACGGTGGAACTGAACGGCCGGGTACGGGCTACCCTGTTGGCCCTGCCGGGAATGGAGCGCGAACTGGCCGTCGGCTTCTGCCTGAGCGAGGGACTCGTGGCCTCTTTCGCCGACATTTTCCTCGTGCACTTTTGCCAGGATGAGGAAGAGGGCGAGGGAGCGACCGTCCGCATCCAGGCCCGTCCGGAGGCTGTGGCGCCTGTGGAGGTAGGTCGGCGCCTGGTGCTTTCCGGTTGCGGGAGCGTGGAGATGAGCCGGACCTCGCTAGGGCTTCCCGTCCTACCGCCGCCGGCCGGCCCCCTCCTGCAGGGGGAAACCGTCCGGGAGATGGCCCGAAGCCTGCGTCGCCATCCGGGGCTTTACCGAAAGAGCGGTGGTGTCCACGCGGCGGCCCTCTTTTCTTTTCGGGGGGAAGCCGAGGTCATCGCCGAGGACATCGGCCGGCACAACGCCGTGGACAAGGTGCTGGGCACTGCGGTTATGCGCCGCCTTTCCCCGGCCGAGCACGTCCTCCTGATGACCGGTCGGGCCAGCCACGAGGTTGTGGCCAAAGCCCTACGTCTGGGTGTCCCCATCGTAGGCTCCCTTTCTGTGGCGACCTCTCTGGCCGTGGAACTGGCCCAGGAGGGGAATTGCACGCTCCTGGGCCGGTTAGCCCGAGGGCGTTTCCTTCTGTACACCCACCCGGACCGGATCGCGCTCTAGAGGACTTACAGGGCTCCTCCCGCCGGCCGGGCATCGCGCCGATTGAAATCGGCCTTCTCGGTCGCCCTCGTGCCCACCATCGGCCTGCGCCGACACGCCCCCAAGGGCCGGCCGGGAGGTCGGCGATTGAAATCGCCTCCAGGGGCGCGTTCGCGCCGGGCGACCGCCTGCGCGGTCGCTTCGCGCCGTCGGCCCGGCCCGCCGGCCGAAACCGGGGATGCCCTATCCCCCAGGGGGATGCGCGATGAGGACGAGTGCCCACCCAAGGCCGGCCGAGAGGTCGGCGATTGAAATCGCCTCCAGGGGCGCGTTCGCGCCGGGCGACCGCCTGCGCGGTCGCTTCGCGCCGTCGGCCCGACCCGCCGGCCGGAAGTGGGGACGCCCCCAGGGGGGATGCGCGGGGCCGCGCCCCCAAGGGCCGGCCGGCGCATCGAGGGACGCCTTGTACCCGCAGGGTTCGGCCCGCCGGCCGGGTCCTACGGCAGATGGACCTTGAAAGCAGATAGGCCGGCGTAACGGGCGCCGGTGGTCAGTTCTTCCTCGATGCGCAACAACCGGTTGTATTTGGCGACCCGTTCGCTGCGGCAGGGGGCGCCGGTCTTGATCTGGCCGCAGCCCAGGGCCACAGCCAGGTCGGCGATAAAGGTATCCTCCGTCTCCCCGGAGCGGTGAGAAATCACCACGCTCCAGCCGGCCCACTGGGCCAGACGAACGGCTTCGATGGCCTCGGTGAGGGTGCCGATCTGGTTGACCTTGCACAGGAGGGCGTTACAGGCGTTTTCCTCGATGGCCCGACCGATGCGCTCGATGTTGGTGACCAGCAGGTCATCGCCGACCAACTGGATGCGGCCGCCCAGGCGCTTTTGCAAAAGTTTCCAGCCCTCCCAGTCGTCTTCGGCCAGGCCGTCCTCGATGGAGAGAATCGGATAGCGTTCGACCCAATCGGCATAGAAATCCACCATCTCTGCCGCAGTCAGTTTCCGTCCTTCACGCTTCAGGTGGTAGAGGCCATCCTCGTAGAACTCGCTGGCCGCCGGATCCAGAGCCAGGTAAATGTCCCGGCCGGGCCGGTAGCCGGCCCGCTCAATCGCCTCCAGAATTAAGGTAACAGCCTCCTCGTTAGAAGACAGGGACGGGGCAAACCCTCCCTCATCGCCGACGTTGGTGTTCAGGCCGCGCTCCTGGAGCACCTTCTTCAAGGCGTGATAGGTCTCGACTCCCCAGCGCAGGGCTTCGTGGTAGGAAGGAGCGCCGGCCGGAACGATCATAAACTCCTGGAAATCGGTGGATTGGGCGGCATGTCTCCCGCCGTTGAGGATGTTCATCAAGGGCACGGGAAGAATGCGGGCACCGACACCACCCAGGTAGCGATACAGGGGCAGGTCGAGCGCCGCAGCCGCAGCACGGGCCACGGCCAGGCTGACACCGAGCAACGCATTGGCCCCAAGGCGACTCTTATTGGGCGTGCCGTCCAGTTCGACCAGGAAAAGGTCCAGGCCGACCTGGTCCAGGGCATCCCATTCCAGAATCTCGTCGGCAATGTCTTCGTTAATGTGTTCCACCGCCTGGAGCACCCCCTTGCCCCCATAGCGCTGTTCGTCCCCATCGCGCAGTTCCAGGGCCTCATGCGCTCCGGTGGATGCCCCGGAAGGGACGATCGCCTGCCCCTGGGCACCACCGGAAAGGTAAACCGTTACCTCTACCGTGGGATTGCCCCGCGAGTCCAGCACCTCGCGGGCGATGACTTCCTCAATCCGGGTCATTGCTTCCTCCTTACCGTTTTCCCGGATGATAGCACAGATGAGGTCAAGG
>DAOUAK010000171.1:0-9264 GCA_034433695.1 Chloroflexia bacterium | reverse complement strand
GGTGCGGTTGTTGCAAGCGAAACACCCGGATTGGTTCGAGGTCGAGGGGCTTCCGGCGTATGCCCCCGATCTCAATCCGACGGAGATGGTCTGGAACTACACCCAATATACCGAATTGGCCAACTTCATTCCCGAGGGTGTCGATCCTCTTCGCCAGGCCATCACAACTTCACTAGAGAATATCCGTGCCCGATCCGATCTGCTCCGGTCATTTTTCCGACGTCCGGGCTTGAGGTTATGATAGTTCCTTTTACTGGATGAAGCTCACTACTACTCCGTGGAGGCGGTGGACGTCGAGAGCGGCAAGAGCGTGCGCAGCCCGGAGGCGGCGATCGCCATCCCCAGCGGCGATTTCCGCCTGAGCACACCGTCCTGGCGATACCTGGCTACGCCCGGCACCCAGGTGAGTTTCACCCTCTCCCTCGACGTGCTGGAGCCTCTGTTCTATCCCAACGTGGGATTGAGCATCGACGGTTCGCGCACTCCGCCGGGGATGCGCGTCTGGTTCGACACGCCCCTGGGAGGCGACGCTTACCTGACCGAGGCAGAAAGCGAGGTCGTGGTGGTGGACCTGCTCGACTCGGTTGCCGACGGGATCTACCCGATCACCTTCGTGGGCGCCAATGGCGAGATGCGGCGCAGCCAGACAGTCTACATCATGGTCAATCCGCTCATGATCTATTTGCCGGTGGTTTATAGGGGGGAGATGTTGCCGAGACGCTGATCAAGGTTCCGGCAGGATGCCCTGCCAGAAAGAAACGTCGGGTGGCTGGAGAAGTGATTATCCATTCCAAGCCGTAGTAGGGGCATAACTGGGGCGAAGTGCCCTGATGAGCCCTTCCTATCGGCCAGGGCCGTATCGGTTGCAAGGCAAGATTGTGCTCACCGGGC
This sequence comes from Chloroflexia bacterium, assembly GCA_034433695.1. Lineage (GTDB taxonomy): Bacteria > Chloroflexota > Chloroflexia > DTKN01 > DTKN01 > JASFBA01. Next base: position 8,373 of record DAOUAK010000171.1, on the reverse strand, counting down.
GAATAACACTCGCCTGACAAACCGTTCCAGCCGACGCGCTCCGCTCGCTCCGCGTGCGGCTGAACCGCAAGTCGTTAAGCGGCAAAAAGAGTCTTGCAAGGAGGTCGAGATGGCTGAAGACACAGGGTCGTTCCCGGAACCTTCCCCCAAAACGGTGCCCGAACCGCAACCCCCGGCGGCACGCTTCTGTATGCAATGCGGAGCCCGGCTGCCGGCGGATGCCCGGTTTTGCGTGGCCTGCGGCGCAAGCACATCCCCGGGGATCGCTCCCCCTCAAGGGGCGGTGGGACAGCCGGTGCAGTACATAGCCCCCAGGGCACCGGCGGCAATGCCCGCGACGGAAGGGGCCGGCATGGTATTTGTCCGGTTGCTCCAGGTTCTCTCTTACATCTACCTGGTCCTCTTCGTCATTCTGGCCATCATGACCTGGAGCACACCGGGTTATACATACGGCTACGATAGGGGACCCATTGTCCTCATGGGCTTCCTCATCCTGTTTCTGGGTGCTCTGGGCTGGGCCTTTCTCCAGGTCATCGCCTCGATGGCCGAGAACCTGATTGCTATCCGCAGGAACATGGCCCCCTAGACACGGCAAGGTTCAGTTCCTGGTCGAGGAAACAGGAAACCTTCCGGGCCGTGCCGTGCTTGAGCGCCGTCCGGCATTTAACACGCCGGCCCGCGGGAAGAGTTTTCCAGAATCTATCCGAAAACAGGCGCAGGATTTCCGGTCTCCGGACAGGCCGGGAAGCCGGCCCTACAGGGTTTCGGATGGGTCGGTAACGATCTATTCCGGAGAACCCGACACGAATCGCGCTACGGGATTCCGGACCCTTGGGGTCCCCTGGCTATGGCTCCTTCCCCGAATCGGGACAATCACTCCAGGTAGAAGGGCACGTCTATGATCGCCCGGCCACGACCCCGCCGGTGCCGGCGGTAGAGAAGGGCCAGACGGATCAGCATGGCCGTCTGGTTGTGGAAGAAAAAGTGCCACCAGTGCCTCGGGATGAACTCGGGAAGGAGGAGGGTAGCCAGTTGGCCGTCGTTGTGCTCATGGTCCGTCTGCTCCAGATAGTCCAGAAGCGGCCCGACGACCGAACGGTAGGGCGAAGGGACGACGACCAGCGGAACGCCCATCCCCCATTCTTCCCACTCCCGACGTACCTTTTCCGCCGAACCCGGTTCCACTTCGACGTAGACGGCGGTGATGTCGTTCGATATACCGCGGGCAAAACGCAGGGCCTCGATAACGCCCCGGTGCACCCCGGCCACCGGCAGGACGATCCGGGGACCCGGCAGGGGCCGCAGGGAAGGGGGTAACCCCCGCAGCGTCAGAGACCGGGCCACCTGGCGATAGTGTCTTCGAACGCCCAGAAAGCCCAGCACCAGGAGCGGGATGAGGAGGGCCACGATCCAGGCCCCTTCCAGGAACTTGCTCACTCCCACAATGAAAAAGGTCCCGGCGGTGGTCAGGGCGCCCAGGCCGTTGAACAGGGCTTTGGGAAACCACCCCGGGCCGCGTTGACGGAACCAGTGGGCCACCATGCCGGCCTGGGAGAGGGTAAAGGCCAGGAAGACGCCTACGGCAAAGAGCGGAATCAGGGCATGGGTATCTCCACCAAAGGCGACGATGAGGAGACCGGTCAGCCCGGCCAGCAGGACGATGCCGTTGGAAAAGACCAGCCGGTCGCCCAACTGGGAAAGTTGGCGGGGGAGGTAGCCGTCCCGGGCCAGGATGGAGGCCAACCGGGGAAACCCGGCATAACTGGTATTCGCTGCCACGGCCAGGACCAGGAGCGTGCCTACCTGAACCAGGAGGTAGGCCGCGTTCTGTCCCAGGATGCGCCGGGCCAGCGCCGAAAGGATGGTCTCTTCCGGGCCGGCCACAACCCCAAAGTACTGGGTCAGCCCGACACTCCCCAGGAAGAGCGTGCCCATCAGGAAGGCCATAAGGAGCAGGGTCAGGCCGGCGTTTTTGCTCTGGGGTGGGCGAAAGGCCGGCACCCCGTTACTGATGGCTTCGATGCCGGTGAGGGCCGTACAACCGGCGGCGAAGGTGTGCAGGAGGAGAAACGTGCTCACCGGCTGGGTCGGCGGGGGGGCGGTTGCGGCGAAGGGGACCGGGCCCTCCAGCAGGGCCCGTACCACACCGAAGGCCAGCATCGCCAGGTAGGAAAAGAGGAAGAAATAGACCGGGATGGCCATCATCGTGCCCGTTTCCCGCAATCCACGAAGGTTCGCCAGCGTGATGACCAGGAGCAGGAGCAGGGCCAGACCGGTGCGGTAGGGCCATAGTCCGGGAAAAGCCGAGGCGAGAGCAGCCACGCCGGCCGTCAGGCTGACGGCGGCGGTGAGAAGGTAGTCAATGAGGAGGGCCGCGGCGGCCACCAGTCCCAGGCCCGTTCCCAGGTTCTCCCGAGCCACCGTGTAGGAACCGCCGCCGCCTGGATAGGCGTGGATGGTCTGGAAGTAGGAGAGGGCCAGGATAGTCAGGAGGCCGGTGATGGCCAGGGCAATCGGAAAGGAGTAGCCCAGGCCGGCCACCCCGGCCACCACCAGCCCCAGATAGATTTCCTGATTGGCGTAAGCGATGGAGGAGAGGGCGTCGGGGGAGAAAGCGGCCAGCGCTCGGACCTTGTTCAGCCGTTCTTCCTCCAGCCGGCCGGTAGGGAGAGGAGAACCTACCAGAAGTTCGCGGAAACTGCGCATCAGCACCCTCTCCGCCACCGGTGGAAGACGGCCTCAAGCCTTCTCCAGGCACGGTCGGCGGAATCTTACCACCGCAGGATAAGGTCCCGCGCCGCTTTGACCTCGTCCAGCCGGCGCACCGGGGCACGGTGCGGAGCCTGGTGTACGACTTCCGGTTGCCTCCGCGCCTCCTCGGCAATCCGGCGCAGGGCCTCGGCAAAGGCGTCCAGCGTCTCTTTGCTCTCCGTCTCCGTCGGCTCGATCATGAGCGCCTCGGGAACGATGAGCGGGAAGTAGTTTGTCGGCGGATGGAAGCCGTAGTCAATGAGCCGCTTGGAGATATCCAGGGCGCGAACATCGCTTCCTTCGACCCGGCCCACGACCACGAACTCGTGCATACAACGCCGCTCGTGGGAGAGGCGAAAGATGTCCCGCACCTTCTGCTGGAGGTAGTTGGCATTGAGGACGGCATCCTCGGCCACCTGGCGCAGGCCGGATGCGCCCAGCATCCGGATGTAGGTATAGGCCCGCACCATTACCGCAAACTGGCCGTAGAAGGTCTTGACCCGGCCGATGGAGCGCTCCGGTATCGTCCAATCGTAGAAGTAGCATTCCTCCGTGTGGACGTGGCCGCGGACATCGCCGGGGCATTCGTCGCTGCGGACGCGCTCTACCAGCGGGCCGGGGAGATATGGCGCCAGGGCCGCCGAACAGCCCACCGGGCCTGAGCCCGGTCCGCCGCCACCATGGGGGGTGGAGAAGGTCTTGTGCAGGTTATAGTGGAAGACGTCAAAGCCCATCTCGCCGGGTTTGGCGATGCCCAGGAGGGCATTCATGTTGGCCCCGTCGCCGTAGAGCAGCCCACCGCAACCATGCACCAATTCGGCGATCTCGAGCAGATGCTCATCGAAGAGGCCCAGGGTGTTCGGGTTGGTCAGCATCAGGCCGGCCACCCGCTCGCTACATTGGGCGCGCAGGTCTTCCAGGTCCACATTGCCCCGGGCATCGCTTCGGACCTCGATGACACGGAATCCGCTCATCGCCGAGGAGGCGGGGTTGGTACCGTGGGCGGAGTCGGGGATGAGGATAACGTCACGCCGTTCTCCCCGGTCCTCGTGGTAGGCCCGAATCATCTGGATGCCGGTGAATTCGCCCTGGGCGCCTGCGGCCGGCTGGAGCGAGACGGCGGCAAAGCCGCCGATCTCCTTGAGGAATTCCTGGAGTTCCCACATCAGGCGCAAGTTGCCCTGGACGGTGTGGGCCGGCTGGTAGGGATGGGTCTGGGCAAAGCCGGGCAGGGAGGCGGCAACCTCGTTCACCTTGGGGTTGTACTTCATCGTGCAGGAGCCCAGCGGATAGAAGCCGATGTCCACCCCATAGTTCATCTGCGAAAGCCGCACAAAGTGACGGACGACGTCCACTTCGCTGACCTCGGGGAGAGGCAGGTCGGTGCGGACAAAGCCCTCCGGAAGCGGCGTCTCGGGCACGCCCACCTCGGGCAATATGCAGCCACAGCGCCCCGGAACGGAAAGTTCGCAGAGGAGCGGCTCGGTCATCGGGTCACCTCCCGCAGCACCTGCACCAGGCGGTCGATCTCGGCCACCGGGACCATCTCGGTGATGCAGAGCAGAGTACAGCGTTCCAGGTGAGGGTGGGTCAGGCTCAGGTCCAATCCGCCGATAAAGCCTTCCTCCAGCAAGCGGTCGTTCAGTTCGTCTACAGGGATAGGGCAAGAGACGACGAATTCCTTGAAAAAGGGGCGGGTGCTCCGCACCTCAAAGCCGCGCAGCCGGCCGATCTTTTGGGCAGCATAATGGGCGCGATGGTAGCAGATTTCGGCGATGCGCCGCAGTCCCCGTTTCCCCAGGGCGGCCAGGTACACGGCCGCAGCCAGGGCGTTGAGGGACTGGTTGGTGCAGATGTTGGAGGTGGCCTTCTCCCGGCGGATGTGCTGCTCGCGGGTGGAAAGGGTCAGGACAAAGCCGCGCTTGCCCTCGGCATCCACGGTCTGGCCGACCAGCCGTCCGGCCATCTTGCGCACGTCGTTCCGGCGACAGGCGAAAAAGCCCAGGTACGGCCCCCCGAAGTTCAGGGGGTTTCCCAGTGCCTGCCCCTCGCCCACCACGATGTCCGCCCCGTACTCCCCCGGCGGGACGAAGAGGCCCAGGGAGATGGGGTCCACCGCCACCACCAGCATGGCCCCGACGGCATGGACGGCTTCGGCCAGCCGGCGCAGCCGTTCCGGAGAAAGCACTTCCCCTAGGAAGGTCGGGTTTTGCACCACCAGGCAACAGGTCTCGCCGTCCAGCATCTTTTCCAGGGCGTCCAGGTCGTTCTCCGGACGCTCATCGCCCAAAAGTTCCAGTTCACTCCCCCGGAGGTACGTGCGGGCCACCTGGCGGTACTCGGGGTGGAGGTCCGGAGAAAGGAGCACCCGCCGGCGCTTGCCCCGGGCTACGTTCTCGGCCATGATGATGGCTTCGGCCACGGCCGTTCCGCCGTCATAGTGAGAAGCGTTGGCCACCTCCATGCCGGTGAGGGCACAGATCATGCTCTGGTACTCGAAGATGGCCTGAAGCGTCCCCTGGCTGATCTCCGGCTGATAGGGGGTGTAGGCGGTGTAGAACTCGGAGCGGCCGACGATGGCCTGGACGACGCTGGGGATATAGTGGTGGTAAGCGCCGGCCCCCAGGAGGCAGGTAAACTCGTCGGCGGAGGCGTTCCAGGAACTGATTTCGCGCAGTTCGCGCAGGATGTCCACCTCGGAAAGCGGATCCGGCAACCTGAGCGAAGGAAAGCGGAAGGCGGCCGGGACATCGGCAAAGAGTTCGGCCACCGATTCGACCCCGATGGCCTGGAGCATCTCCCGGCGCTGGGGTTCGGTATGGGGTGTGTAGGCCATCTAGTGCCCTCCTTCCTCCAGCAGGCGGGCATAGGCGGCGGCATCCAGCAGGGCTTCCCACTCGGCCGGATCGGCCAGTTCCAGCCGTACCAGCCAGCCCTCCCCATAGGGGTCGCGGTTGACGACGGAGGGATCGTCCATCAGGGCCTGGTTGATCGCCACCACCTTGCCGCTCAGAGGAGCGTAGATATCCGAGGTGGCCTTGACCGACTCGACGACGCCGATGGAGTCGCCCCGCCGGTACTCCTCGCCGACTTCGGGCAATTCCACGTAGACCACGTCCCCCAATTGGGCCTGGGCATAATCGGTGATGCCCACCACGGCGGTGGTGCCCTCCCGTCGCGCCCATTCGTGGGTCCGGGAGTAGCGCAGTTCTTCGGGAATGCGGTGCGCCATGGAAGCCTCCTTTTCGGTTCGAATTGGACCGTTTCTATCCAGCCCATATCGTACCAAATCGCAGGCAAACTGTCAAAAGTGTCCCCGTCCCACGGGCCGAAGAAAACGCCTCACACCGCCGGTGGGCCTTTTCCGCCGACGGTGTGAGGCGTGAAATCGCACCCAGGTTTATACTTCCCGGAACTCGCCTTCTACAGTATCGGGCCCGGTGTCCTCGGGGGGGACGGAGCCGGAGGGGCCGACGCCGGATGTGGCCGGCCGGCCGTACATCTGGCTCGAGGAGCGGTACATCGCCTGCTGGAGCGCCTCCATCTCCCGGCGGATGGCCCCCTCGTCCTGCCTCTGGATGGCCTGGCGGAGTGCCTGGATGCGCTCCTCCAGTTCCCGACGGGTCTCCGGGGCCAACCGGTCACCGGCCTCGCGTAGAGTCCGTTCACTCTGATAGGCCAGGGCATCGGCCTGGTTGCGCAATTCGACCTGCTCCCGCCGGCGCCGGTCCTCCTCGGCATGGGTCTGGGCCTCGCGCACCAGCCGGTCCACCTCCTCTTTGCTCAGGTTGGTGGAGGCGGTGATGGTGATGCGCTGCTCCTTGCCGGTGGCCTGATCGCGGGCCGAGACGTTGAGGATGCCGTTGGCATCGATGTCAAAGGTGACCTCGATCTGCGGGATGCCCCGCAGGGCCGGCGGGATGCCCTCCAGCCGGAAGCGGCCCAGGGTGATGTTGTCCTCGGCCATGGGGCGCTCGCCCTGGAGGACGTGAATCTCGACCGCCGTCTGCCCATCCTCGGCCGTGGAGAAGATTTCGCTCTTCCGGGTGGGGATGGTCGTGTTGCGCGGGATGAGCACCGTCATCACCCCACCCAGCGTCTCCACACCCAGCGAAAGCGGCGTCACGTCCAGCAGGAGCACATCTTTGACCTCGCCGCCCAGCACGCCGGCCTGCAGCGCCGCACCGACGGCTACGACCTCATCCGGGTTGACCCCCTTGTGCGGCTCCTTGCCGGTCAACTCGCGCACCAGTTCCTGCACCACCGGCATCCGGGTGGCCCCGCCGACCAGGATGACCTCGTCCAGGTCCTGCGGCTTCAGCCCGGCATCCTTGAGCGCCTGGAAGAAGGGTCCCTTCAGCCGCTCGGTAAGGTCCGCCGTCAACTGCTCGAAGCGGGCCCGCGTCAGGCGCATGAGGAGGTGCTTGGGGCCGGAAGCGTCGGCGGTGATAAAGGGCAGGTTGATCTCGGTCTCCAGCAGGGTGGAAAGTTCGATCTTGGCCTTTTCCGCCGCCTCCTTCAGACGCTGGAGCACCATCCGGTCCTGGGAAAGGTCAATGCCCTGTTCCCGCTTGAACTCCTCGATCATCCAGTTCATGATACGCTGGTCGTAGTCATCGCCGCCCAGGTGGGTATCGCCACTGGTGGCCTTGACCTCAAAGACGCCGTCCCCGACCTCCAGGATGGAGACGTCGAAGGTGCCGCCGCCCAGGTCAAAGACCAGGATGGTCTCGTCCTTCTTCTTGTCCAGCCCGTAGGCCAGGGCCGAGGCGGTCGGCTCGTTGATGATGCGCAGCACCTCCAGGCCGGCGATCTTGCCCGCATCCTTGGTGGCCTGGCGCTGGCTATCGTTGAAGTAGGCGGGAACGGTGATGACTGCCTTGGTCACCGGCTCCCCCAGGTAGGCCTCGGCATCCTGCTTGAGTTTCTGCAGGATCATGGCCGAGATTTCCTGGGGCGTAAACTCCCGGCCGGCTGCCGGGATGTAGACGCGGGCATCGCCCCGAGGGCCGCGCACCACCCGATAAGGTACCATCTCGCGCTCGCGGGCCACCTCGTCGTAGGAACGGCCCATAAAGCGCTTGATGGAAAAGACGGTGTTTTCCGCATTGGTCACGGCCTGCCGTTTGGCAATCTGGCCGACCAGCCGTTCGCCGTTCTTGGTGAAAGCCACCACCGAAGGCGTAAGCCGCCCACCCTCGGCATTGGGAATGACGGTCACCTCGCCGCCTTCCAGGACGGCGATGACCGAGTTGGTCGTGCCCAGGTCAATACCGACGATCTTACCCATCGTTTCACCTCCTGCTCGTATTGGGTCCGAGGGCCAGGATAGGCCGGCGGTGTTAGAGAGATGATAGAGGAGCGTTAGGCGGGCATTGGCGGCATGGGCTTATCGCCGTCGGGGATAAAAGAGGAATAGCCTCGCTAAACTTTCTTCTGTCCGCAATCCCAACAGACCGGGGAACCACCTCGGCCGAATCAGGGCCGGCCGATCCAAAACTGGGGAAACGGTTCTGAGGAGATCCCTCCCTGAAGCCGCCATTCGGGGGACCGGCAGGAGGGTGTTGGTCGGCAGGGGAGGCAGGGTTACCGTGGGCAGGAGGGTGTTGGTCGGCAGGGGAG
>DAOUAK010000170.1:0-8524 GCA_034433695.1 Chloroflexia bacterium | reverse complement strand
TCCCCCGGAAGCGGCCATCAGACATGCCCGTACCCCGCGCCGCTCCACCCGTTCTCCCAGCAGGTACAGAACCAGCGCCACCACGGTGGCCAGGTTGACCACCGTCTCCAGCGGCGCCACCTGAGCCACCTGTACATCCACCGCCGGCACCAGCGCCGCGAGCACGCCCCCCCACCGTCCTCCCAACCGCCGGCCGACCAGAAAACAGAGCAACAGGGTGAAAAGCCCGCAGAGGAACTGCACCCAGCGTCCGGCAACCAGGTAGGCCGGCCCACCCCACTCCTTGGCAAAGGAGGTGGCCGGCCAGAAGGCGTAAAGGATGCCGGGAGGATGGGCCAGCATAAAATCCCGGTAGGGCATCGCCCCATGCCGCCAGAGCAGCGCCCCCTCCAGGTAAACCATCTCATCGTAGTGCGAAGCCGGAAGTGCCCCATCGGCCCGCGGCAGGAGAAACCGCGCCCGCAGGTCATAGCCGAGGAAGAGGATACCCATCAGGAAAACGAGAACTAGGATATCCGGCCAGGAAAAGCGCCGGGACGGGGCTTCCCTGCCATCCGGCCGCCGGCCGGCCAGGAGCCCAAGTCCCAGACTCCCTATCCCCCAGGCCGGCCATATCCACCACGCCCCGGATTCAAAATGGGCCTCCATCGCCTTCAACCACCCCGGCAACTCCCAGGAAAGCGGTATCCCCGGATCGGGGAGGCGGCCCAAAGCCCATAGGTTCTGCCAAAGCACCACCGCCTGAAAGAGCCGCTCCGGAAGATGCAGGGCGAAGAGCAAACCCAGCATCCCATAGAGCACGAGGAGAGTACAGATCGCCAGGAAAACAAGGCGAAAGGCCAAAGGCGAAAGACGAAACCGGCCCGGAAGGCCGGCGAAAAGAGGAATCATCTCAATGTCTACACGCTATAGCCCGACGCACCGCCGGATGCCTCCCCGCCACCCCGCTCGGGCCAGGGCGAGCCCTTCGGCTTCCTCCACACCCAGCGCCTGGCGACCAACAGGAGGACGGCCAGAGTCAAAAGCCCTACACTGGTTACTTGAGCAGCCGGGAAAGGGCCCAGCATCACGCTGTCGGTGCGCAGAAACTCCAGTCCGAAGCGGCCGGCCGAATAGAGCATCACGTAAAAAAGGAACACCTCCCCCCGCACCAGATGCTCACCCAGACGACGCAATATCCAGAGCAGGAAAAGACAGATGGCCAGGTTCATCAGGCTCTCGTAGAGGAAGGTCGGATGAAAGCGAGTAGTAGGCGGATAGGTGAGCAGGTCGTTATAGGGGGGGATGCGATGGCCCTCTCCGATATACAGTCCCCACGGCAGCGTCGTCGGCGGGCCGTAGGCCTCCATATTGAAAAAGTTGCCCCACCGGCCGATGGCCTGGCCCAAAACGAAGCAGGGCGCGCCGAGGTCCAGGATGCCCCAGAAATCGAGCCGGTTACGCCAGTTATAGAGAGCCACCGCCAGCACCGCGCCCAGAAGCGCACCGTGGATGGTCAACCCCCGTAGCCCGACAAAGACGCCGTTCTCAAAACCGATGATGCGTAGCGGATCGCCGGCAAAGTCCTTCCAGGAGCCCAGGACGTACCAGAGCCGGGAAACGATCACCCCCGCGATCACTCCCCAGAGGAGGATGTTCCAGGCGTGTTCCGGATTCAGCCCACGCCGACGGGCCTGGTACTCCCCCAGAAAGCCTCCGGCCAGCGCCCCCGACATCAGGATGATCCCATACCAGTGCACTTCCAGCGTCCCGAGGCGAAAGGCCACCGGATCGCCGCGTCCCTGCCAGGTCGCCACCCCGTGAATCACCAGGATCATGACCACGGCCAGGGCCAGAAGGAGGAAGAACAAACGAAAGGGGCCTATGCTCTTGAGAAACCGGAGCACCCGGCCGCCCAGTTCAGAAAGTCGCTCGGCCAACGATTTCTCCTTTCTCCCCTTGCGGGGGCACATACCCGAAAAACTTTCAAATCGGGGTGGCCCGATTTGAACGGGCGACCGCCTGATCCCAATTCAGGTGCGCTACCAGGCTGCGCCACACCCCGATACCGTCCAACAGGCAAAAAAATTGTAGCAAACGGTCCGACCTTTGTCAAACCCGGTTGACAGCCTCAAGATTGCTCCGATTGTGTAGAAGTACGGTCAAGTACTTCCACTAGCGGCAACTGAAGCACGGCGAAACCTCGGTAACTTGCACCGCGCGGCGAAAAGGCGTATCATAGGCTTGGACATGATCCACCTCCAGGACAATGGTATTGGCACATACCCTTAATCCATAGAGGGAACCATACCCGCTACTTCGGGTTGTTAAAGATAGGCCGGTTGCTATCTCGCTATTTCGATGTATAATTGGGAAAACTTGGAGCACGGGGGAGGGCCGAGGCAATCGGCTTGAGGCCATCATTTGTAGATTGTGAGATGAGCGATGAATCATGAAGACCATAAGCCATCAACAGTTAAATGAGGTTGTCCGACGGCTTACAGAGGCATTGCAGCCAGAAGTGATCTACCTTTATGGTTCACATGCTTATGGGCATCCCCATCAAGATAGCGATGTAGACCTGCTCGTTGTGGTTCGTGATTCGCCGCTGCCACCCCATAAGCGCGCGGCTGCCGCTTATCGCACCTTGCGCGGGCTTTTCTTGCCGATTGAGATCAAGGTGGACACCCGAGCAGAGTTTGAGTATCGTGCCCAATGGCTGAGTTCCATTGAGAGGGTGGTGAAAGAAAAGGGCAAGGTGATCTATGAATTCCAGGATGACTGAAGTGAAAGAATGGCTGCAAAAAGCCGAAAATGACCTGCGCTCAGCACAAATTCTATTGGAATATGCCCCTGACCTCACCGATATGGTGGCCTTTCATTCTCAGCAGGCAGTTGAAAAGGCACTCAAAGCCTTCCTGGTCTGGAAGACCGTTCCCTTTGAAAAGGTGCACAGCTTGACCTATCTTCTGGATCTGTGTGAAGCAGAAGAGTCAAAATTTGCCTCCATACGAGATGAGGCCGAGATTCTAGCGCCTTATGCAGTAGAAGTGCGGTATCCTGGTGCGCTCATGAATGTGCCATGGGAGGAAGCAGCAGAGGCATTGAGAACGGCAAAGAAAATCTGGCATCTGGTCCTTGGTTTCTTACCACCCGAGATTGGTTTTGCTGCCGAAACCGGTCCAGAGGTGGGTTGAGATCTACCAAGAGGGGAACCGTTTGATGTTCGGCCTGAATCACGCGACGGACACCGCCCCGGGTAATACGCCCCCTACCTCAGGTTGTCAAAGTTTGTGAACAACATTCGGCCGGCCGAAAAGAGGTTCAGCCGTGGTCATTCCCAAAAGGCGACGCCTGTTGTGGGCCATTTTCCCTATCCTGGCCACGACCCTGATCATAGCCGCACTCCTCTGGAGTAGCAGCCGCCTGCTGGGCCCGCCGGTCCTGCCCACCATCCCCGCCACCCTCATCCTCCCCTCCCCTACACCCACGCTGCCCCCACCCAGTGCCACCCCGACCTCCACCCCCCTCCCTTCCCCTAGCCCCACTTCCACGCCCCAGGAGACGGCCACACCCACCCCTACACCGGCCCAGGATACCCTCCGCCCGGAGAACACCGACCGCTATGCCTGGGCTCCCGGCTCCGTCGTCCACCCTCTTGACCTGGTCGTCCTGAGCGATACGGCCTACCTCCTCGATGCCGGGGAAGTGGTGGCTCTGCCGCTCCAGGCAGGCAAACCGGCCGGCCGCCTCTTTCCCCCCGACGGACGTATCGAGGGCCTGCCGGTGGGGGAACTTGTCCACCTGACCCGGACTCAAGATGGCCGGAACCTCCTCCTCCTGGACAAACGCGGCGACCTCTACCGCTACGACCCCGAAAGATCCCTCTGGAGCGTGGTCCGTCCCATAGACCAGCGCCGTAGTGCCCCCAATCCAACCTTTTGCGCCGTCGCCTCCTATGGAGAACACCTTTACTTCCTGGACGTCGCCTATAGCCAAATCTGGCGCTATCCGCCGGACGAACAGCGGGGGGAAGGATATCTCCCCGGAGGAGAATCGCCTGCCGGCCGGCTGGGCAAGGACCTGGACATCAGCCGGGGGACGGATCTGGGAGTGGACGGGGATGTATACGTCCTCCTGCACGAGGGGCGCAAGGCCCCGGCCGGCCTGGTACGCTTCCACGGCACCGGCCCGAAGCGTGACCCCGATTTTGCCTCCGGCCTCTCCTGGGAAAATCCGGTTGGACTTTACCTGGACCCGAAGGGCCCTCTTTACGTCATTGACCGGGGCGGCCACCGCCTGCGGGTCCTGGAACGGGGCAGCGGCCAAGTATTGCAAACCCTGGAAACAAAAGACCTGGAAATGCGGGCCGTCTATGCCACCGGCGGCCGACTCTATATCGCCGTCCCCGATGCCCTGATCCTCTACCCGGGCACAGGCCAGGTGTACACCATAAGCGGAGGAGAAGGTCCTCCCCCAAGGGACCGACCGGACTACCTCCCGAACTGGTCCCTGCCCTTCAGCCTGACTTCCCCCATCTCCAACGTCCGCTACCTCCCGGAGCGCGATTCCCTCCTACCCGGTGCCCCCCGCGTCTACCGCTACGGCATTCACCACGGCCTGGATATGTACGGGGGTACGATGGGGGTGGACATCCCCTATGGGACCCCCGTCCGGGCCGTCGCCGAGGGCCGTATCGTCCGGGCCGACACCGCATACCGGGAGATGACCCCGGCCGAATGGAGGGAACTGGTAGCCCAATGTACGGCCCAGCACGATACTCCGCCGGAGATCGAAGACCGCTTCCGCGGCCGACAGGTCTGGGTGGACCACGGAAACGGCCTGGTAACGCATTACGTACACCTGGCACGCATCGCGGAGGGGGTTGCCGTCGGCCAATGGGTCGAGAGAGGACAGATCATCGGCTACGCCGGGAACTCGGGGACGGAAGATGGCGCTGCCGGAAACCAGGGCGGCGTCCACCTGCACCTGGAACTGTACCTGAACGGACACTACCTGGGGAAGTGGCTGACCCTCTGGGAGACGCGGCAACTCCTCCAGCGCCTCTTTGCCCTCCCCTGAGTATCGTCGAACCCGGTCCCGCAGGAGGTGCTAAAATGCGCCTCCAAAAGGGGAAACACAGGCCCCGGATGTGCCTGTTCCGGACGCCTCAGAGGACTTCCAGGTAGCGCTGCACCTCCCAGTCGGTCACGGCAATGCGGAAGGCATCCCATTCTTTGGCCTTGGCCAGGAGGTAGTAGGAGAAGGCATGTTCTCCAAGGGCCTGGCGCATCAGCGGACTACGTTCCATCTCCTTAAGGGCCTCGCCCAGCGACCCCGGCAGGACACCGATGGAGCGTTCGGCCAGATGAACGTCGTCGAAGCCGTAGACGTTCTCCTCCACTGGATCGGGCGGCTCCAGGCCGTGCTCGATGCCGTCCAAGCCGGCATGCAGCATCACGGCAAAGGCTAGATACGGGTTACAACTGGGGTCGGGGCAACGCAGTTCCACCCGCACCGATTGCTCCCGTCCAGGGGAATAACCGGGGACGCGGATCAGGGCCGAGCGGTTGATCTGTCCCCAGCAGATGTAGACGGGTGCCTCGTAACCCGGGGTCAGGCGTTTGTAGGAATTCACCGTGGGACTGAGTGCTGCACACATGGCCCGGGCATGGACAAGTTGGCCGGCGATAAAGTGGCGGGCCAGGGGAGAAAGGTGGTAGGGCTCGTCAGGAGAGAAAAAGACGTTACGCCCCTCCAGGTCAAAAAGGCTCTGGTGGGTATGCATACCCGAGCCGTTCACCCCGAAGAACGGCTTGGGCATAAAGGTCGCATGGAGGCCGCACTGGTGGGCCACCGATTTGACCGCATAGCGCACGGTGAGCGCCTGGTCGGCGGCGGATAGGGCTTCGCTGTAGCGGATGTCGATCTCGTGTTGACCAGGAGCGCACTCGTGGTGGGCCATTTCTACCTCAAGTCCCATCGCCTCCAGAGCACGGGTAATCTCCCGGCGCACATCCAGCGCCCGATCGCGAGGCCCCAGGTCAAAGTAGCCGGCCGGGTCATGGGGGGTCAGGGCAACGTGATTGCCCTCCCGTTCCAGGAGGAAGAATTCCAGTTCTGGCCCCACGTTATAGATAAAGCCCATCTCCCGGGCCCGTGAAAGCGCCCGTTTGAGGATGTACCGGGGGTCGCCCTCGAAAGGCCGGCCGTCCGGGCGGTAGACATCGCAGATCAGTCGGGCTTCCCCCGGCTGCTGAGGACGCCAGGGCACCAGACTATAGGTGGCCGGGTCGGGCCGGAGGAACATGTCGCTTTCACAGATGCGGGCAAAACCCTGGATGGAGGAACCGTCGAACCAGGTGCCCTGGACCAGGGAGTCGCGCAACCGGTCGACCGGAATGGTGGCACTTTTGAGCGTGCCGAAGATGTCGCTGAACTGAAGGTTGATGAACTCTACACCGTCGGCTCGGACCCTCTCCAGAAGCGCCTCGATCTGTTCTTCCATCGGTTACCTCCTGGATAAAAATCCACCTCTGGCCCCACGCTCCTGGGCCTAACGACACAAACACCGGGTGCAAGGAAACTTATGGGGACTGTTCTCGAGTGTCTACAGGTTCTTGCTCAGGGTATTCAGAAACTCTTTGTTGTCCTTGGTTTTGGAAAGGCGGGTCAGGAGGAGTTCGGTGCCCTCGTCCGGCCCCAGGACGTCCAGCATCCGGCGCAGCGTCCAGACTTTGCGCAGCGTCTCCGGATCCAGGAGGAGTTCCTCGCGACGGGTACCGGAACGTTGCACGTCAATGGCCGGGTAAATGCGGCGTTCGGCCAGTTTGCGCACCAGGTGCAGTTCCATATTGCCGGTGCCCTTGAACTCCTCATAGATTACGTCGTCCATGCGGCTCCCGGTCTCGATAAGGCAGGTAGCGATAATGGTCAGACTGCCGCCGTTTTCGATCTTGCGGGCGGCACCGAAAAAGTGCTTGGGGGGGTAGAGGGCTACCGGATCAATACCGCCGGAAAGGGTACGTCCACTGGGCGGGACGCTCAGGTTATAGGCCCGGGTGAGGCGGGTAATGCTGTCGAGGAGGATGACCACATCGGCGCCGCACTCCACCAGGCGTTTGGCCCGCTCCAGGCACATCTCGGCTACACGGGTATGATTTTCCACCGGCTCGTCGAAGGTAGAACTGATGACCTCCCCCTGCACCGAACGGCGCATATCGGTCACCTCCTCCGGCCGTTCGCCCACCAGGAGCACCATAAGGACGATGTCGTTGTAATTGGTGGTGATGCCGTTGGCGATGGCCTTGAGGATGGTGGTTTTTCCGGCCTTGGGCGGCGAAACAATGAGGCCGCGCTGCCCCCGGCCGATGGGAGCAATGAGGTCGATGAGGCGGGTGGAAAGGATGCGGGGGTCGGTCTCCAGTTTCAGTTGCTGGTTGGGAAAAATCGGGGTGAGGTCGTCGAAAAAGGGCCGGTGACGGGCCACCTCGGGGTCCAGCCCGTTGACGGCCTCCACTTTGAGCAGGCTGTAGTAGCGTTCTCCCTCTTTCGGCGGGCGCACCCGGCCTGAGATCAGGTCTCCGGTGCGCAATCCGAAGCGTCGAACCTGCGACTGGGAGACGTAGACATCGTCTGTGCCGGGCAGGAGACGTGGCCCCCGAATGAAACCAAAGCCCTCGGTCACGACCTCGAGCACGCCGGCCCGAAAGATCTGGCCGGCCTGCTCCGTCTGGGCCTCCAGGAGACGAAAGATCAGTTCCTGCTTTTTGAGCCGACTATAGCCGGAGATGCCCATTTCGCGGGCCATCTCCTGTAGATCGGCCAGGGTCATGTTGTCCAGATCGGCAATATTCATCACAGTTTCAACCTCCATCAGCAGACCGCCCTCGGAAAGGGCTGTCATCCGGCTGCTGCAATTCGGGCCAATACCCATTCGCCCGACCCAGGTTCCGGCTCAGGTCTGGGAAAGATAGCGATGCGAGGCTCCAAGGCCATCCATACGGGTAGTGTACTCATTTCCCTCGGGTAAACCCTGGGTTGAGCCCCAACCTTCACCCCGGAACAGGGTTCACCCTCGGGCAAAGTGCTGACGCACCAGGGGTGCTGCCGGAAGTACCTTTTGGCATTATTAGTATACCACAGATTCTTCCGTTCGTCAAATTCGCTGTCTCCGCTTTCTCCCCTCGCTTCAAGGGGACGGAGGGTACTTCGGCCCGGGAGTGTGCCTCGGTCCGCTCCCCGGAGGAACGGATGGACGATCGGGATGGGGTTTTTGGCCGTGGCGTTCCAGTTTTTGCCGGGCCCGCTCCTGCCCCTGGCGGGAACGCTCCAGCGCCCGTTCCAGACCGGGCCGCGCCGTTTCGGGAGCCCGTTCCAGGAGAGTACGCAGGACCTCCTGCTGGCGGGTCGTCAGGTCCACCAGGCGCTTCAGGGGTTCGACCTGCTCCTCCTCCGGAAGGCGCTCGATCTCGCCGGCCGCCTCCTCTGTTTGATTGCCCAGGTCGGCCAGCAGGTCGCCCGGGCAGACAGCCGGGGAACAAAC
>DAOUAK010000169.1:0-4786 GCA_034433695.1 Chloroflexia bacterium | reverse complement strand
CACCACCCTGGAGATGAAGATGAAGTGCGGGCTGGGCAAGTGCGGCCGTTGTAACATCGGCGAACGCTACGTCTGCGTGGACGGGCCGGTCTTTCGCCATGCCCAGATTCTGAACTTTATAGACACCTTCTGAGCCGGTGGGCGCCCGCCTTACCTTTTTCGGGAAAGCCCTCGACACCCCCTGGGGACGGGACGTTCCGGCCGTGTTCTATTTGACGAAATCGGCTCCTTCGCGGTATAATGAACTCGGGCCGTCGGGTTGGCGGAAGAGCGGCTACGTCGGCGCAGATTCTGGAAAGGTCATGCCATGGGTACAGAAGAGTTGGCTTCGCGGTCCGGCTCCGGGAGCACACCTGCCCGCCCGGTTTCTCTGACCACCCTCTCCCCCGAACTTCTCAGCCCCTTTTTCCACGAATTCCGCACCTCCCTGACCTTGATTAAAACCTGCATTGCCCTGCTCACCAACCCCAACATCTCCTACGACCCCACCGAGTTGCGCGAGTTCATGGACATCGTCCGACGCGGGGGAGACCGCGTGGATCGCCTGGTGCGCGATTTCCTGGCCATCCTCAAACTGGAGTCGGGGGTGGCCGAACGGGAAGCCGGCGAGGCCGAACCGACGCGGGACATCGCCGGCCCGATCCACGCCGTCATCCGCTCGCTACAGCCGGACATCGCCGAGCGCAACCTGACCGTGCAGGTCGAGGTGGAGGAAAATCTCCCCCCGCTCCCCGTCTTCGACGAGCACCTCCAGTTGATCGTCGAGAAACTCCTGCACAACGCGGTCAAGTTCTCCAAGCCGGAGGGAGGGCAGATTACCGTCCGCGTCCGTCGGGACGACGGGAAGGTGCGCCTCCAGGTGATCGACCAGGGCATCGGCATCCCCCGGGAGGAGCAGGAGCGCATCTTCGACCGCTTTTACCAGCTCACCCGGGCCGGCCTGGAGCGCCAGGGGGCCGGGCTGGGGCTGGCCGTCGCCCGCGGCCTGGTCGAACTCTACGGCGGCACGATCGAGGTCCAGAGCCAGGTGGACGTGGGGAGCACCTTCACCGTGACCCTGCCCCTGCGGCCACTTCCGGAGGCCGTGGAGGAAGAAGCCCCGCCTCCGGCCAAAGAGGGAGCCATCCTGACCGCCGAGGAGGCCTTCCGCCGGCTGGGCATCACCTTCGAGGAGCAACCCCCGCCGGAGGAGGAGAAGAAGGAAAAAGGCCGGCGGGGGCTTTTCGGCTTCCGCAAAAAGGGATAACCTTGGCTCAGCCCACCTTGGGGTCTACCCGGATGCGCCTCTGCCTGCTCCCCCTGAAGGTTGAACTGCGCAACCCCGTGACCAACCGGGCACGCTTTCAGGAACGCCTGGAGGCCCTCCGGCCGCTGAAGCCTGACCTGGTGTGCCTGCCCGAGTGTGCCTTCACCGGCTACCTTTACGCCGAGGAAGACCTCCGGCGCTTTGCCGAACCGATCCCAGGCCCGACGGTGGAGGCCATGGCCGGCCTGGCCCGCCGCTACCACACCTGGCTATGTTTCGGGTTGCTGGAACAGGCGCCGGAGGGCATCTACAATACCGCCGTCCTGCTGGACCGCCGGGGTGCCCTCCGGCACCGACACCGCAAGACCACCGAGCAGCCCCCCTTCCGGAGGGGCAACGAGGTGACCACCGTAGAGGGCGAGTTCGGCCGGCTGGGAATCCTCATCTGCGGAGACCTCTTCGACGAAGAGGCGGTTGCCCGACTGGGCCGGCCCCACCTCCTCATCGTCCCGATGGCCCGTTCTTTCGACGGACGCTCACCCGACCGGGCGCGCTGGGAACGGGAGGAGCGCCGGGCTTACCTGGAGGCGGTGCGCCGAGCGGGCACTTTGACCCTCCTGGTCAATCTGCTGGAGGATACTCCGGACGATGCCGCCTTCGGAGGGGCGCTTGTGGTCAGCCCCCGGGGCGAATTGCTGGCCGAATCGCCCCACGGGAGCGATGAGGCGCTGGTGTACGATTGGGGCGGTGAAAAAGGAGCGGAAGATGAAGGTTCAGGACTATATTGACCTGGAGGAAAAGTACGGTGCGCACAACTACCGACCGCTGGATGTGGTCCTCTGCCGGGGGCAGGGGGCATGGGTTTGGGATGTGGAGGGACGGCGCTACCTGGATTTCCTGAGCGCCTACTCGGCCGTCAATCAGGGACATTGCCATCCGCGCCTCCTGCGGGCGCTTACGGAGCAGGCCGGCCGGCTGACCCTCACTTCCCGCGCCTTTCGCAACGATCAGTTGCCGCTCCTGGAGAAGGAGTTGTGCGAACTGACCGGCTATGAGATGGTGCTCCTCATGAACTCGGGGGCCGAGGCGGTGGAGACGGCGCTGAAGGCGGCGCGCAAGTGGGGTTACACGGTCAAAGGGGTGCCGAACGATCGGGCCGAGGTGATCGTCTGCGCCGGAAACTTTCACGGCCGTACCATTACCATCATCAGTTTCTCCAGCGAGCCGCAGTACCGCGAGGGCTTCGGCCCCCTCACGCCCGGCTTTGTGACCGTTCCCTATGGGGATGCCCGGGCCCTGGAAGAGGCCATCACTCCCCATACCGTCGCCTTCCTGGTGGAACCGGTCCAGGGCGAGGGAGGCGTGATCGTCCCGCCGGAGGGATACCTCCGCCAGGTACGGGAAATCTGCACCCGCCACAACGTCCTGCTGATGGCCGACGAGATTCAGACCGGCCTGGGCCGTTGTGGAAGGCTTCTGGCCTGTGACTGGGAGGGGGTGCGGCCGGATGTCCTCATCCTCGGCAAGGCCCTCTCCGGCGGCTTTTACCCGGTCTCGGCCGTCCTCTCCTCACGGGAGGTGCTGGGACTCTTTCGTCCGGGAGACCATGGCTCCACCTTTGGCGGCAATCCGCTGGGCTGCGCCGTGGCCCGGGAGGCGTTGCGGGTGATCGTGGAGGAAAAACTGCCCGAGCGGGCGGCCGAACTGGGGGCATATCTCCTGGGCCGGCTTTCGCGCCTGGAAAGCGAATATATCCGGGAGGTGCGCGGCAAAGGGCTGCTCATCGGGGTCGAACTCAAGGCCGAGGCCGGCGGGGCGCGGCGCTTCTGCGAGGCCCTCAAAGAGCACGGCCTGCTCTGCAAGGAGACCCACGAACACGTCATCCGCTTCGCCCCGCCGCTGGTGGTGACGAAAGAGGACCTGGACTGGGCCCTGGAACACATCGAGGAGGTCCTGACCCGAGGTTGAGGAGATGCAGGCCGATTCCCTCCTCCCCGTCGAACGGATGCGCCGGGCGCTCCGGGGCGAAAAGGTGGACGTGCTCCCCGCCGCGCCGGCCTACCTGAGCCTTTTCCTGGCCGACTTTGAACGCGCCTACTACATCGAACTCTACCGCCGTCGGATGCGCGGACGCTCGGTCTACCCGGTCGACCACGAGGAGGACACCTGCTTCCGGGCCGAGGCGCTCTACCAGTCCTACGGCATCTTCAAGGTGCGGCCGGACTGGATGGAAATTGACCGGGGGGCCACCCGCGCCTGGGCCGAGCGCACCGAAATCGTCTGCCGCGAGGACGGGACGCTCTGCTACCGGGACCGCCGGTCCGGAGAAGAGGTCCCGATGGACCAGGTACCGATCCCCCGTGGCGATGCCGTGCTGTCCCCGCCCAGCGCCTCCCTGAGCGATCTGTGGGACACCTCGGAGCAGTTCCGTCATCCGGAGGACGTGGACGCCCGTCTCCCTATCCTGAGTTGTGAGGAACTGCTGGCCCGAGGCGACTTTGACCTGCCGCGTCGGGTGGTGGCCGACTATGGCGACCGCTACTTTCTCTCCACCGTGCTGGATACCCCCTTTTCCGATGCCTATGACCTGCTGGGTTTCCAGGGACTGATGCTCATCCAGTACGATCGCCCCAGGTTGTTCCATTACCTCCTGGAGCGCAAACTCCGACAGACCCAGGAGGTGATGGCTGCCTGGGCGAAGGTGGGCATCCACGGGATCTATGTGGAGGAGGTCTTTACCGGGGCGGACACGATCTCGCCGCGCAGTTACGACGAGTTCGTCTGGGCCTATAACCGGCCCTACTTCCACTACCTGCGCTCCCTGGGGTTGCTCTCGATCCACTATGTCTGCGGCGACGTTATCCCTCGACTGGAGCGCATCGCCGAACTGGAGGTGGATGCCATCGCCGTGGAGGAGAGCAAGAAGGCGTTCCGCATCGAACTGGAGGAGGTGGTCGAGCGGGTGGCCGGCCGGGCGACGATCTTGGGGAACATTGACACCATCCGCTTCGGCCTGCACGGCACAATGGAGGAGATGGTCGCCGAAGTACGCCGGCAGGCGGCCATCGGACGCCGGGCACGGGGCTTTGTGGTGAGCACCGGCAGCCCCTTCCCGCCGGACACCAACCCCCGCCTCGTAGATACCCTGACGGCGACGGCCCACTCCCTGCCCGGCTGAGCCGGGTTGCCTTTTTCCGGCAGGAGTTGATATTAGATATTGACAATTGTGGTAAAATATGATAAGATATACTCATAAAGAAGACCTATCGCCTGGATGAAACGGGCGCCCCTACCCGCAGGAGGGGCCACCAAAATGAGAACGATCCGCCGCACCAGCCGGCGCTTGAATGGCACGAAATGGGCCGCGCTTCAGGATCTGGCCTGGCGCTACGCCGCCGAAAAGGACGACCACCTGCGGGCTTTCCACGCCGATGGCTACTTTGCCCACACCTCCTGGCGCAAGCGGCGCGACGCCCTCCTGCGGAGGGGTTACACCAGTCCCCACGGACTGCAGGGCCGCATGTGGAAGATGGCCCTCAA
>DAOUAK010000168.1:0-28575 GCA_034433695.1 Chloroflexia bacterium | reverse complement strand
GCCTGACCTGGGGCATGGAGGCCCGCTTCGCGGACACGGTGGGCACCTTTTCTTACAACCTGACCAACATGGCGATCCTCCTGGACCGAGACGGGGCTCAGGCGACCGGGATGGGCAATGTGGTCAACGCGCAAAGCGACTGGTTTATGAACGCGAGCCGGGCCGATCTGCACCTGCTCGGCACGGCCACGGCGGCGATCGACCGGGCGGCCCTGCTGACGGAGGTGCCGGACGACATGGACGGGGAGGTGCGGCCATCCGGCTCCGCCCC
The DNA here is from genome assembly GCA_034433695.1 of Chloroflexia bacterium. Classification (GTDB taxonomy): domain Bacteria; phylum Chloroflexota; class Chloroflexia; order DTKN01; family DTKN01; genus JASFBA01. Next base: position 28,304 of record DAOUAK010000168.1, on the reverse strand, counting down.
CGATGTGGGGGCGGACGAGTACACCGCCGTGGCCGTACCAACCGGCACGACCCACCTGCCCCTGGTGACCAGGTCCTGGCCCGCGCCGGCCCCGACGGCCACCCCCGGCCCCACCGTTACCCCGGCCCCGACACTGCCCTCCGGCGGCCTGGTGCAGCCGGGAGACCTCGTCTACCTGGGGGCCTTCCGCCTGCCCGGCGGCGACACACCTCCGCAGACCTTTGCCTACGGCGGCAACGCTATGACCTTCAACCCCGACGGCGACCCCACCGGCCCTGCCGATGGCTTTCCCGGCTCCCTCTTTCTCACCGGGCACGACCGGCAGCCCTACGGTGCGCTGCCCGACGGCGGCCAGGTGGCCGAGGTGAACATCCCCGTGCCGGTCATCTCGGCCGACATGGCCGACCTGAACACGGCCGGTTTTTTGCAAGATTTCCACAACGTGCTGGCCGGCTACTTTACCAATCTGGAGGAGATTCCCCAGATCGGCATGGGGTACCTCAACCACCCCGACACCGGCCCGCTGTTGCACCTCTGCTGGGGGCAGCACTTTCAAGAGGACCCCGAGACCCGGACGGCCTCGCACGTCTGGTTCAACGCCACCCTGGATACCCCCGACGTCCAGGGCCCCTGGTTCATCGGGAACCAGAACCTGTACAGCGTCAACGGCTACATGTTCGACATCCCCGTCGGTTGGGCCGATGCCCACGCCCAGGGTCGCTACCTGGCCACGGGGCGCTTCCGCGAAGGGGGTTGGGGTGGAATGGGGCCGGCCCTCCTGGCCTACCGCCCCTGGCTGATGGGCGGCACCCCTCCCATCTCGGGCACGCACATCTCCGAGACGGTGCTCCTCCTCTACGAGAACTCGTACAACACCGAGGAGATCACACGTTGCCTGCAAGGATACCAGCACCCCGACGGATGGGAAGGGGGGGCCTGGCTGACCGCACCTTCAGGCAAGGAGGCAGTCCTCTTTGTCGGGACTAAGAGCAACGGCGTCAAGTACTGGTACGGCTTTATCAACCCGGCCGGCCCCGAATACCCCTGTGTGGACCCGGAGATCACCGATTTTCCTACCTGCCGGTGGGCCGACGGCTCCCTCTGCCCGCCGGAGGACCTGCTGGGTTGCTGTGACCCGAACCTGGGCACCTGCGTCTCCGAGCGGGGTTGGTGGTCCACCCGCTTTGACGCGCAGTTTCTCTTCTACAACCCGGCGGACCTGGCCCGCGTGGCCTCGAGCGAACTCGGCGCCTGGGAACCGCAGCCTTACGCCACGCTGGATGTGGACGAGCACCTCTACCTGAGCCCGCCGGAGTGGGACCTGCCCTGGCTGGGCTGGGGCGAGCAGCGCCACTTCCGTCTCGGGCCGGCGGCCTATGACCGGGAAAACGGCCTCCTCTACGTCCTGGAACTCTTTGCCGATGGGGCCAGGCCGGTGGTACACGTGTGGCAGGTGAGGTAAAACGGGACCGGGAGGAATGCACTATAGCCGGGCCGAATACTGGCACGCCGTTCGGGGTGGTTCAATTTGCTGAGAAAATTGCGTTTTGCCTCATGTATCGGTCAGGGGCAGCGCATTGTGCTTTTCCATCGCGGTCAGGAATTCGGGGAGAAAGGCGTGGAGGTGGCGGGTGCAGGTCTTGCCGAGCACCTCCTGCAGACGGGCCAGGATGGCATCCAAATGGGCCGGATAAAGAACCTGGCCTTGGCGCCGGGGTTTCCTGGGATAAGCCGTGGCAGGAGACGGATGGCATACGTCCGATGATAGCCGGTCCATACCACGAACTCCCGCAGGATAGCGGACTTTTCCTTCTCGCCGGCGCGAAGACGGCGGAGACGGATCTTCCCCAGCACCTCTTGTAACGTATTTCTGGTCATGGTCATCGCCTCCGGAGGATCTTTGGGGTAAAATTTTTCCTGAGGCAATGATACACCATCCGGTAAGATTCTTCATGAGGCAAAACATATCCTTGACAACTTGCCCGAGAGTGTATATCATTCTCTCCGAAGCAGTTGCCATGGTCCCTCCTTATAGCCTGGGTATGGCTTGCTGTAACGGTGGGACATGTCTTTCGTTTGTCAAATTGAGCGGAGAGGAAGGAGACGGCCGATGAAACGCTGGGCCCTCATAGAGCGCGCCATCTGGCTTGCCCTGGGTATCGCGCTGGCGGCAGGGGTCGGAGTTTTTGCGTTCCGGGCGGTTCTGGCACTCCAGGCCTCTCTGTCGCTGGACTACACCGAAGGACCGCTCCTCAATCAGGCCCGGCTACTGCTGGCAGGACGCCCTTTATACCGCGCCGACCTGACCGACTACCCGTATACGGTGACCAACTATCCTCCCCTGTACCCGATGGCGGTGGCACTGGTGGGTCGCTTGCTAGGATTTTCCTACGCCACCGGCCGCATCGTCTCCGTCTTGGCTTCCTTCGGCTGTGGGCTTGCCCTTTTCCTCATCGTCCTCCGGCTGACGGGAGATCGTGCCGCCGCCGCCGTGGCCGTGGGACTGTTTCTCTCTTTCCCTTTCGTCGTTTACTGGGGCTCGCTGGGCCGGGTGGACATGATGGCCCTGGCCTTTAGCCTGTGGGGTATCTGGGCCGCCGTTCTCCGGCCCGATTCCTGGAAGGGACTGGGCTTATCCCTTCTCCTCCTCATTGCCGCCATTTACACCCGTCAGTCCTATCTGTTGGCCGCGCCGCTCGCCGTGATCCTGGGGCTGGCCGTCCGGGACCGGCGGCGGGCGCTGCTCTTCGCCGCCGGACTGGCCGCCGCAGTGCTCTCCCTGTTCGGCCTTCTCCAATGGAGGACAGGAGGCGGCTTTTACTTCCATACCGTTGTGGCAAATGCAAACCCTCTGCTCATAAGACGGGCTGTTGAGAGCATGGTGTTCACCCTCTACCGTGCCGCGCCACTGATCGTCGTCCTCCTACCGGAAGTTCTCTGTTTCGCCCGTCGGCGGGAGTCCCCCCTCTGGCTACCAGTAGGTTATCTGGTCGGTGGGAGTCTCTCGGCCCTGACGATCGGTAAAGCGGGCTCCAACGTAAATTATTTCCTGGAATGGGTCGCAGCGGCGTCCATTGTCGTCGGAGTGGGGATCGCCCGCTGGCGCCGGGAGATGCCCGTAAACATACGGCTGATGCCCCTTTCCCTGCTGGTTCTTCAGGCCATATGGGCCGCATATACGTCTTATGGGTATATCCGGGACATCCAGATGCACTGGACCCTAGAACCGGAAGTGCGACGACTGGAGAACATGGTTTGCACAGCGCCTGGGCCTGTCCTGGCCAGCGAAATGTTGAGCGTCATTGTAGTCTGCGGGCGAGAACTGCTTCTGCAGCCACTTGAGTATACCCTCCTGGCAACGGAAGGGAAATGGGATCAACGACCCCTGGTGGCAGACATAAAAGCCGGGAAATTCTCACTTATCCTGATAGAGAAAGAGCAAGACCGCTGGACTCCGGAGATGTGGGCGGCGATTCAAGAGCGATATGAACCGGAGACCGTCCTGGCCGGCATCACGGTATACCGTCCCCGGGGACCGTCGCCATGATGAACCCCTTCCACCGAATCCTAACGGCCCGAAAAAACTGCTGCCCCCCGGGTGCCCTGGATGGACAAGCCTCGCCCCGGCCCGATCCGGCGGGGGCCGGACCTGGAACACGATGTGAAAGAACGACGTGTTGATTTGATGTTCAGCCGATTCCTGCGCCCCCTGCGCCACCCGGTCATCCTGGCCCTGGCCTTCTGGCAGGTCTGCGCCGGCCTCCTGGAGGTGGGCACGGTCCTCTTCGGCGCCTTTATGCTCTCCTTGAGGGCCCCTCCTGAGGTCATGGGCATCGTCGTAGGAAGCGGCTGGGGCATGGGAATGCTCGGCTCTCTCCTCGGGGGGCAACAGGCCGACCGCCGGGGCACGCGGGCGGTTATCCTGAGCGGAGCCGGGGCAACTGCCCTGGGACTGGTGGTAGAGGCCCTGTCCTTCCACTGGCTGCCGGCCGCGCTGGGCTTTCTCCTGATTCAACTCGCACAGGCCGGCCTTTACCCTGCCGTGCTACGCCTGATCGAGGAGGCGGCGGGAAAACAAGCAGGAAACGCCATCGGCTTCCTGGATACGACCTATTCCCTGGTGGCCATCGGCGGGGCCCTCCTGGCCGGCTGGCTGGCCCAGGAATTCGGCTGGCCGTTCCTCTTCCTGGCCAAGGCCGGACTATACCTCCCGCCACTCCTTCTGCTCGTCCTCCTCCTGCCTCGCCACCGACCGGCCCCGGTTCAACGAACACAAACCGCGCTCGGAGGGCTCTTGACCCCGCTCCGCCACGCTACCCTGCGCTACATCTACGCCGCCGTCGCAGCGGTGACCGTGCTGGGCTATGCCCCCTCTTTCCTGGCCTACGACCCCAGACTGGCCGGCAACCCCTTCCTCCTGGCCCGCTTTCCGGCTATCTACAACGCCGCCTGGCTCCTTTCCGCCTGGCCGGCCGGAATCCTGGGAGACCGCCTGGGGCGGCAAAAGGTCGTTGTGGCCGGGTATATCCTGATGGGCCTGGCCTGGCTCCTCTTTCCTTGTCCCCAGGAGATCGGTCTGCTCTATGCCCTCTACGCCCTCTATTGCCTGGGCAACTCGGCCGGCTCTTACGCGACCCTGCTGGCGATGGAGGCCGTGCCCCCGGAGGAACGGGGCCGGACTGTGGGATGGTCCAACGCCTGGATGTTCGGCGGCTCCACCGTAGGAGAAAGTTGCGGGGGAATCCTCTGGGGCCGCCTTGGCGCATCGTTCTCCTACCTCCTGGCAGCCCTGGGGGCCGGCCTGGGAACGCTTTTCCTTCTGGCTAGGGGAAGGTCCTGCCGATCCACTCCTTCGGCTCCACCGGCACCCCACCCACCCGCACCTCCCAATGCAGATGGGCGCCGCTGACCAGCCCGGTAGCCCCGATGCGCCCGATGGGCTGCCCCTGCTCCACGATGTCCCCTACCTGGACCTCGATGGCCGACATGTGGAAATAACTGCTGAGCACCCCCCAGCCGTGGTCCAGTATCACCGTATTGCCGCGCACCTGAAGCCTTTCGGCTAACACCACCCGGCCGCGGGCGGCGGCCACCACCACCGTGCCGGTAATGTTGCTGAAATCTATGCCCTGATGGTAATCGCTCACCGGGCCACCGTTGTAGGACCGCCTTGTGCCAAAGGGGGAGGATACCGTCCCCTGGGTGGGGGTAATAAAGGCGTCTTCCCAGAGACGTTCAGGGCTGAAAAGTGCCCAGATCGGCAGGAGGCGCTCCCGTTCCGCCTGGAGGATCTCGGGGTCCAGGAGCGCCCCCCGGCCGGGAGCCAACTGAATGTGTTCCACGGGATACTCGGTCGGAAGAATCTGTACGGTTTTGCTCAGGACAACCTCCTGCCCCAACCCATCCTGGAGAATGGCCGTCAGAAGGCGCGACCCGGGTTCGGCCCAGACCGGGAGGCCCACCAGGGCGACGTATTCTCCCTCCCTGCCGGAAAGGAAAAGGGGAAGCCTTTGACCGTCCAGGGAAACGGCGACGGTAGCGGGAAGGGAGGTATAGAGCCGGACGAGAAGGGTATGGCCCGGATAGACCTGGGGCGGATCGGCAACGAGTTCGCCGCGCAGGACGGCCGGCGTAGGGGAAGGAGTAGGAGAAGGAACCGGCGTTGGTGCCGGGATGATCGTCGGGACAGGGGTAGGAGATGGGGTAAAAGTCGGCACGGGTAGAAAGGTACGAACAGTCCCGGAAGCGGCGGAAAACTCTCCGACCGGAGTACATCCGATGAGAAGAACGCCCAGGAAAAGAAGAAATCCCAAACGCTGCATCGAAACCCTCGTGACTTTCATCTTACCATGGGCCTTTTCCCCTGTCAAATTCTTGACAAAATCCCTCCCCTATGATAGAATAATTCATGGAGAGAGAAATCCTCCGGTTTCTCCAAGCCGGGCCGGACTCTGGCAAGGAGGTGTAGGTGGATTGGCAATTACAGGCACTATGGGGCCACCGAAAAACGGGGCAGGCCTACCGTGCTTGGGACGGCTTCCGCCCATGCCCTCCGGGATGCCGGCCGGGCGCTGCTTCTCAGAAAGGAGGTGAACGACCGGGAAAATTCTGTGGATCGGCAAGAGCCCAGATTCATCCTTCAGGAGGTTGAGATGAACGGATACCGTCCCGGCAAGTTCTTGGCCGTCCTGACGGTCCTCGTCCTGAGCCTGACCATTATCCCCATCTCCCTGGCCCAGGAGCCCGAGGCCGCCCAGAAGATCGAGCAGACCCTGCTCGACAAGTTCGCCGCCGAGGGTACGGCCGACTTTATCGTCCGCTTCACCGAACAGGCCGACCTCTCCCCCGCTTACCGGATGTCCTGGGAGGAACGCGGCTGGTTCGTCTACAACACCCTCTCCGAAACGGCCCGGCGCTCCCAGGTCCGGGCAAAAGCCTTCCTGGATGCCCGCAGCCTGCGCTACCAGACCTTTATCGCCGGCAACGAACTCTACGTCTGGGCCGGCGACCTCTCCGCTGCCCAGGCCCTGGCCAACCTCCCCGAAGTCGCCCTCATCCGTGCCCCGCGTACCTACTACATTGACCCCATCCTCCCTTCGGAGGAATCGTCCCCCCAGGCCCTCGCCTGGGGCATCGGAGATACCCACGCCGATGACTTCTGGACCCAGTTCGGCGTGCAGGGCGACGGCATCGTGGTGGCGAACATTGACACCGGCGTACAGTGGAACCACCCCGCCCTGGACCAGGCCTTCAAGTGCGGGGCCAACCCCTCCGACCCAGCCTGCTGGGCCGACCCCTCCAACATCTGCGGCGGCTCGGCCTGCGACAATAACGGCCACGGCACCCACACCATGGGCACGATGGTGGGCGACGACGACCCCTCCCTCCCCTATCAGGTGGGGATGGCCCCCAACGCCCAGTGGATCGCCTGCAAGGGCTGCGAATCCAACTCCTGCTCCGAGTACGCCCTGAACACCTGCGCCGACTGGATTCTGGCTCCCAATAATGACCCGAACAACCGCCCCCACGTGGTCAATAACTCCTGGGGCGGTGGCGGTTGCGATACCTGGTATCAGGGCAAAGTCCAGGCCTGGCGGGCGGCCGGCGTCTTCCCCGCCTTCTCCGCCGGGAACTCCGGCTCCTCCTGCAACTCCCTGGGCAGCCCCGGCGACTACCAGGAGTCGTTCGGCAGCGCGGCGCACGACTCCTCCCGCAACATCGCCTCCTTCTCCAGCCGTGGGCCTTCCTGCTTCGGGCACGACCCGTACACCAAGCCGAACATCTCTGCGCCGGGGGTGTCGGTGATGTCCTCCTACCCGACAAACTCATGGACCACGCTGAGCGGCACCTCGATGTCCTCTCCACACTCGGCCGGCGCCGTGGCGCTCCTGTGGTCGTGCAACCCGAGCCTCATCGGGCAGATCGACCTGACCTTTGAGATCCTCCAGGATAACGCCGACACCCCGCCGGCCGGGAACTGTGGGGCGCCTCCCGACGGTGAGGGCAACTACACCTACGGTTACGGCTACCTGAACGTCTACCAGGCCGGCATGTACGGCTGCGGTGCCCTGGAGTTCGGCTACCTGCAGGGCCACGTCTACGATGCCGCGACCAACAACCCCATCGCCGGAGCCACCGTGACCGCCGTCCCCGGTGGGGCCATCATGGCCGTCACCGACCCCAACGGCTACTACACCATGAGCCTCATCCCGGGCACCTATGACGTCACCGCCTCCAAATCCGGATACGCCCCGCAGACCGTCCAGGGCGTGCCGATCTTTACCGATACCGTGACCACCCAGGACTTTTACCTGGAGTGGCAGGGCCAGTGGACACTCCTCCCGGACAACCCCTTTGACTATACCCGCTTCGACTGTGTCTGGTTCGACGACGGCACCGGCCCCTCCGACTACAACCAGAAGGTCTACTGCCCGGGCGGGCGCACCGGCTCCTCCACCGAGGACCCCTCCATCTGGCGCTTTGACCCGGCCACCCAGGCTTGGTCCGATACCGGCCACGACGTCTACGAGGACGTCTCGAACTATACCGCCAACATCCTCTGCGACGAAAACTGCGCCAACAACGGGCCGGCCATCTACATCGTCAGCGGATACGATGCCGAGACGTCCAGTTACATCAACTACGTGCAGCGCTACTACCCGCGCACCGGCTCCGTCGGGGTCGTCAGCACCGATCCCTGGCCGGTGACGATCGGCGGCTCCGGCACCATCCCGGGAGCCTGCGTGAGCACACCCGACCTGAGCAAGATTTACTGCTTCGGGGCCTGGGAGAGCAACGCCGCTCCGTACTTCTCTAACCAGACCTGGGAATACGATCCGACACGGCCCAGCGGCAGCCGCTGGCAGCGCATCACCACGGCCAACTTGAGCATCGCCCGAGGCTATATCTTCGGCGCCGTGCAGGGCAACTATATCTACGCCATCGGCGGGGACTACCAGTACACCGGAAGCGACCTGGTGCCGACGAACGTGGTCGAGCGGCTGGACCTCAACAACCTGGCGGCCGGCTGGCAGGTGATGGCTCCTATGCCCCTCGCCCTCTCCCAGGGACGGGCCTTTGGGCTGGATGTGGACACGCTGGGTCTGAACATCCCGGTGGGCAAGATCTACACCGCCGGCGGCGGGGACTGGCCGGCCGAGACGATCGAGGCCATGGAATACGACGTGGCCTCCAACTCCTGGAACCAGGGCTTCTCCGACCTGAACATCGCCCGGCGCAACCACGCCGGAGTCTTTATCCCGCTCTGTACGCCCGATGACCCGGCCGACTTGTTGCCCTCCATCCTCGTGGTAGGCGGCCGCTCCGGTTCGGACAACCCACCCTTCCCCCAGCCGGAATACTTCCCCTTCTCCTGCGCCCTGGCCGGCCCACCGGAGGCCTCCTTCACCTCCAATAGCCCCGTCTGCCTGGGCGAGACGATGTACTTTACCGATACCAGCCAGGCTACCCCACCGGTAACCGAATGGTTCTGGGCCTTTGGCGACGGCGGCACCTCGAACCTGCAGAACCCCTCCCACCTCTACACCCTGGCCGGCGACTTTGTGGTCACCCTCGTGGTCACCAACTCCGAGGGCTCCGACTCGGTCACCGGCACCGTCACCGTCAATCCGCTTCCCCTGGCCTCCTTCGACTACAACCCGGCCTCCGGACTGGCCCCGCTCACCGTCTACTTCACCAACACCTCTCAGTACGCCATCAGCCCCACCTGGGCCTTTGGCGACGGCAGTCCGCCGGCCACGGGCGATACCGTCAGCCATACCTATAGCGTCTCCGGCACCTACACCGTGGTGCTGACGGTCACCAGCCGCTACGGATGCGGGACGGCCTCGGCCACGGCCCAGGTCCGCGTCTACGAACAACCCACGCCGCCGACGGCCGCCTTCACGGCCGACCCCACCGAAGGCTGCGTGCCGCTGCAGGTCTCCTTCACCGACCAGAGCACCGGTTACCCGCCGGTAACCGAATGGTTCTGGGCCTTTGGCGACGGCGGCACCTCGAACCTGCAGAACCCGACCCACGTCTACGCCTCCGCCGGCGACTTTGTGGTCACCCTCGTGGTCACCAACTCCCAAGGCTCCGACTCGGTCACCGGCACCATCACCGTCTACCCGTTGCCCCTGGCCTCCTTCGACTACAACCCGACCTCCGGCATGGCCCCGCTCACCGTCTACTTCACCAACACCTCCCAGTACGCCATCAGCCCCACCTGGGCCTTTGGGGACGGCTCCTACGGCTTCGGGGATTCCGTCTCGCATGTCTACAACCTGAGCGGCACCTATACCGTGGCCCTGACGGTCACCAGCCGCTACGGATGCGGGACGGCCTCGGCCACGGCCCAGGTGGAGGTGTACCCGCCGGTGGTCTGCGAACCGGTGGACATCATCACTTACACCGCCCAGGTCTCCGGTTGCGTGGCCACCTTCGGGGCCGAACTGAGCGGCGACCCGCCGTTCGAGTACCTGTGGGATTTCGGTACCTTCGGCACCTACACCGATCCCAACCCGATGGTGAACTTCCAGACAACGGGCACCTACACCGGCGTGCTCACGGTGTGGAACTGCACGGGGCAGTACTCGGACACGATGTCGCTGGAAGTGAGCGTGGAGTGCGCTCCGCCGGTACATCACTACTACATCTACCTGCCGCTGGTCTTCAAGGGTTATAGCCCAGGAAAGCGGTAGGAACGATTCCCGGGGCAAAACCCGGGGTGAGCGGGATGTGGGGGCCGGGGATGTTCCCGGCCCCCACCTCTTTGGAGGCCGTCGATCCGGTCTACCCCAAACCGGCTTCCGGCGTGAAATCTCCGAACTCGGTTGCCCAATCGGGCCTCCGATAGTATAATGCCCATGTCCCGAACACGAGGAGCAAGGATGCGCAAAATTGCCGTCGTCAACTTCAAGGGGGGTACCGGCAAGACGACCACCGTCGTCAACCTGGGGGCCGGCCTGGCCCTGCGCGGCCGACAGGTCCTGCTCGTAGATGTGGATGCCCAGGGAGGGCTGGCCCTTTCCTTCGGCCTCGCCCCCGAAAGGACGCTCGCCGACATCCTGACCGCCAAAGTGCCGGCCCAGAAAGGCATCGTCCAGGTCCGGCCCTGCCTGGACCTTCTCCCCAGCGACAATGCCCTCCTCCAGGCCCAGCGGGCGATTTCTTATGATGTCCATTGGCAAAATGTCCTGGCCACCGCACTCCGAGCGGTAGAAGACCGCTACGACTTTATCCTCCTCGACTGCGCGGCCTCCCTGACCCTGCTCAACGTGAGTGCGCTGTCCTATGCCACCGAAATCTTTATCCCCACTCAGGTCGAATACCTTTCCCTGATGGGCCTGAACCAGGTCCTGGAGAACCTGGCCCGCATCCGCTATCCGAACCGACCTCGTCAGGAGGTCCAGGACCTGGGCATCTCGCTCATCATCCCCACGATGTACGACGTGCGCAAGCGCCAATCCCGCCTCCTGCTGGCCGAACTGCGCCAGGCCTACGGCCGGCGGGTGGCCTACCCGATTCGCACCAACGTCCGCCTGTCCGAAGCCCCGGCCCGCCGGCAGACCATCTTCGAATATGCGCCCGAAAGTTCCGGGGCCTTTGACTACAACCGCCTGGTGGACTTGGTACTCCAGGAAACGCTTCTGGTCGGCGAAGAGCCGATCGGTCTGCAACGGCCTTTCCTGGCCCGACGGGAAGAGCCCGTCCCGGAGGAGATGCCGTTGAAAAGTTCCCCGGCCCCCATGGTCCCCGAGGAAACGCCTCTCGTCGCCGCGACGACACCGCCCTGTCCCTATTGCGGCTCCGCCCTAACCACCCTGGCCGTGGCCGGCTATCGGGTCTATCACTGCGAGCACTGCGGTTACCAGAAGCAAGTTCTGCTGCGCGACCTGCGGAACCGATAGGGCAGGCATTGCATTCATTGTTACCCTGCTGTGGATATGTGTTATAATGATTTTAGAGGCAACCCTGGTGGTTGCAAAACAGGGGCGACCTTTTGGGGTCGTCCTTTCCGTCCCTGGAGCCGACGGCTTTGGATACGGATCACGGATTAACCTGGCTCTTTCTGGCCGGCCTCTTCTTGATACAGGCGCTGCTTTCGGCTGCGGAGGTGGCCGTCTCCTCCCTTGCCGGACGCCCGGAACTGCGACAGAGGCTGGAACATGCCTCGGGGGTCACGGCACGGCTCCTCCTGCGCCTGGGAGAAGAAAGCACCCGCCTCCTGACCACTGTGCGTCTGGGCACCGCCTTGGCCGGTTTATTTTCCGCCGCCCTGGTCGGGCTGGAACTTGCCCCCGACCTGGCGGCCGCCCTTTCGCTTTCCCGCGGCTGGGCCCTGTTCTTGAGCATCCTGGCGCTGGCCGGTGGCCTGTTCCCCCTGGGCTACCTCCTGCCCCGGACGCTGGCCGGCCGCTTTCCCCTCGGCGTAGGCCGGACCGTCGCCTGGCCTCTGTACCTCCTGGTCCTTTTCCTCCATCCCCTGACCTGGCTCTGGAATGCCCTGAACCGGTTGCTGGCCCGCTTCCTGGGAGCGGCGCATCCGGCACTCCCGCCCTACGGCCGGGAGGAGGAAATCCTGACCCTGGTGGACGCCGCCGAGGAGGGCGGGACCATTGCCGTCGAGGAAAAAGAGATGATCAGCGGCATCCTGGAAATGGGCCGGACGTTGGTGCGTGAGGTCATGGTCCCGCGTACCGACATCGTGGCCCTGGATGTGAATACCCCGCTCCTGCAAGCCCTGGAAGTTATCCTACAGGCCGGCCATTCGCGCATCCCGGTTTATCAGGAAACCGTTGACCAGATCGTGGGGCTGCTGTACGCCAAAGACCTCCTGCCGGCCTTGCGCGACGGCCGGCACGACCTGCCCCTCCGGGAACTTTTGCGGCCGGCCTACTTTGTCCCCGAGACCAAGGTGGTGGATGACCTCCTGCGCGAACTCCGCAACCGGCGCATCCACATGGCCATCGTCGTGGATGAATACGGCGGCACCTCCGGCCTGGTGACCATCGAGGACCTTCTGGAGGAGATCGTCGGGGAAATTCAGGACGAGTACGACCGCGAAGAGCCGCTCCTCCGCGACCTGGGAAACGGGGAATTCCTCTGCGACGCCCGCCTGAGTGTGGACGATGCCGAAAAGAAACTCGGCCTGAAAATTCCACCGGGCGAATTCGACACGTTGGGCGGGTTTATCTACGAACGCCTCGGGGCAATTCCCCAGGTAGGAGACCGTATATCCCTGGGGGACGATACGATGATCGTAGAAGAGATGGAAGGGATACGCCCGATCAAACTGCGCATCCGTCGGGGCGGAGGAAAACCACCGACCCATTTATCTCAGGATGAAAAGGAGACTCAGCCCGATGAATAGAGACCTCGAAGCCCTTTTGCAGGCGGCCCGGGAGGCCCAACGGCAGGCCTATGCCCCCTACAGCCATTTTGCCGTGGGAGCGGCGCTCCTTACCGCTTCGGGAAAAGTGTTTACCGGCTGCAATATAGAGAACGCCTCCTACGGCCTGACAATCTGCGCCGAACGGGTAGCCGTCGGAAGCGCAGTGGCTGCCGGAGAACGGGATTTCGTCGCCATGGCCGTGGTCGCCCCCTCCCCCGGACCGATTTCGCCTTGCGGAGCATGTCGTCAGATCCTGGTGGAGTTCAACCCCGGGATGCGCCTGATTCTGGCCAACCTGGATGGAAAGATGCTCGAGACGACGGCCGGCGACCTCCTGCCAGGTGCCTTTACCGCCCGCGACCTGGGGTTGTAAACGTCCGGGAAGGCCCTCGCCTGCCCGGACAATCTGGAAAGGCCCTTCCACACCGATTTTCGGACAAGTTCTTGAGCGCCCAATCCGAAAATCCGTAGCGGACTTTCCAGCCCGCCCGGACGGCCCGGAAAATCCTACGCCTATGTTCGGATAGGTTTCATTCCTTGGGGAGGGTAAAGTAAAAGGTGCTCCCTTGCCCCGGAGCGCTGCGCAGCACCCCGATGCGGCCCCCGTGGGATTCGACGATTTTCCGGGAGATGGCCAGGCCCAGGCCGGCTCCCCCATAGGCCCGGGTGGTGGAACTATCCACCTGGAAGAAGCGCTCAAAGATACGCTCGTGATACTCCGGGGCAATACCGATGCCGGTATCGGATACCTCGCCCCAAATCTCCCGTCCCCGGTCGCGCAAGGTGACCGTCACCCGTCCTCCGCTGGGGCTAAACTTGATGGCATTGTCCAGGAGATGCAGAAAAAGAAGTTTCAGGGCCTCGGCGTCGCCCAGGATGGAGGGCAGTTCGGGAGGAACATCCAGCACCAGTTCGATTCCGGCATCCCGCGCCCGTTCGCGCATGGAATCGGCCACCAGGATGACGATATCTCGCAAGGACAGGGGGGCTCGTACCGGCAGGATCACGTTGCTCTCCTGGAGAAAGAGGATATCGTTCACCCGTCGAATCACAACCTCGGTGTTCTCTGCGATCACGTTCAGGCATTCTACCTGTATATCCGTCAGCGGGCCGGCCCGCCGGTCCATCAGCAACTGGGTATACCCCTTGATGGCCGTGAGCGGAGTGCGCAGTTCGTGGGAAACGGTGGAAAGGAAATCGGACTTCAGGCGGTCGAGCGCCTTGAGTTGCTCGTTGGCCCGCTGGAGTTCGGCGATCTTTTCCTCCAGGCGGGTGACCAGCCGCTGGCTGTACTCCCGCAGGTAGATCGGTTCTTCCTCCCGCTCTACCACCTCCTTCTTCCCCTCCATGAATTCCTGAACCTGGCGGGGCAGACGGTCCACGTCCACCGGCTTCTGGAGATACCCGTCGCAGCCGGCCACCAGCGTCCTTTCGCGATCTCCCTCCATCACGGCGCTGGCCGTAAGGGCCACGATGGGGACATCCTTCAGCGCCGGGATGCTCCGCAGCCGGGTGGTGACCTCGAAACCGTCCATGCCGGGAATGTTAATATCCATAAGGATCAAATCGGGCACCTCCTCCTGAGCCCGCTGGATGGCACTGAGGCCGTCCTCTGCCTCAACGACTTCGTAGCCGTGGGCAGTGAGGATGCGGGAGACCAGAAGGCGGCTTTCGGGGTTATCTTCCACATAGAGGACCTTCTTCTTCATCTTTTCTGCTCCCGGAAGTTACTCTTCCTGGGCCGCTTCCTCCTCCGGTGGGCGTTCCCGCAGGGGCAGAGTGAAGTAAAAGGTGCTTCCCTGACCCACCGTGCTTCGGGCCCAGATGTTTCCGCCGTGCAGTTCCACCAGGGCTTTAGCGATGGTAAGTCCCAAGCCGGTGCCGCCGATCTGCCGGGTGACGGTGTTATCGGCACGGTAGAAGCGGTCAAAGATGTGGGGGAGGGCCTCCTCGGGGATGCCGATACCGTGGTCCTCTACGCTGACGAGGAGGCAGGGAGGCGGGGTCGGGATATCGCGGGCCTGCTCTGGAGAAAAGACGGCCTCGGCCCGCAGGACGACTTCCCCTCCCTCGGGAGAGTACTTGACGGCGTTGCCGACCAGGTTGTTCAGGATGACCCGTACCTTGTCCCGATCCAGGTAAAAGGGCGGAAGGTCCGGGGAAACGTCGATCAGGAGGGAGTGGCGCTCGGTCATCAGGGACTGGAGTTGGGTGGAGAGGCCGGCCACGACCTGGTAGAAAGTGGCCTTGCTCCAATACATCTTGATCTGGCCCCGGCTTAGCCGGGAGAGGCCGATCAGGTCATCCACCAGACGGGAAAGGTGCTGGGCCTGGTCGAAGATGGCCTGGATGAAACTCTGGCGGCGGTCGCGTCGGAATTCACGGGTGAGCAGGAGTTCGCTGTAGCCGAGGATCGAGGTCAGCGGTGAGCGCAGTTCGTGGGAGACGACGGTGATAAAGCCGAGTTTCTCCCGTTCGCTGTCCTCTTCCTGCCGGGCGTCGCGGATGAGGATCACCCGTCCTCCGGGACGTTCGTGTTCTTCCTCCCACAGAGGGGCACCGACCAGCCAGATCCGCCGGCCGGCCTGCCGGAAGTCCAGCCAGGCTTCGGTCAGACCGCGTTCCAGACTTCGGGTACGTTCCAGAAAACGGTGCAGGGCCGAGGGGTCCTGAAGGGAGGGACCCAGTTCGGCGGCCAGATGCTCATCCAGCGGGATGCCTTCGGAGAGGGGTTGTTCCAGGCCCAGGAAATGGGCGCTGGCAGGGTTGGCCAGGATGATGCGCAGACGCTCATCGGTGACGATGACGCCCTCCGGCAGGTTGGCCACCAGGCCGGCCAGCCACCTACGCCGGGCTTGGAGTTCGGCAAAGAGGCGGGCCGTCGCAATGGCAACGGCCGCATGGTCGGCCAGTGTCTCCGCCGTCTGGAGGTGGGCTTCGGTATAGGCGTTGAGGCTGGAACTCTCCAGATTGAGCACACCGATCACCTCGCCGCGCCATTTGATCGGCACCGCCAGTTGGGAACGGGTCTCCGGACGGACAGCCAGGTAATCCGGCTCTTCGCGTACATCGGGGATGAGGGCCGGCTGCCCGGTGCGGGCCACCCAGCCGACAACGCCGACGTTCCAGTTGATCGCCCGTTCGGCCAGCAACGCATCCTCCGCCGTCACGTCGGTGGCGTACCCGGAAAGGGCCTGGATGGTGTATTCCTCCCGCTGGGCATCCACGCTCAGAACGGCTCCGGCGTCGCTATCGGTGAGTTCCATGGCCTTGAAGAGAAGAAGGCTATAGATACGCCCCTCCTCCAGCGCGGCACTCATCTCGCGGCCAAAGGTCAGGATAATGTTCTGTTCCTCCAGGCGACGCTGCAAATCCTCCAGCGGGCCGATCTCGGGGACAACGCGCTGGATGGCCGCGCTCAGCAGAGGGGCCAGCGTCGTCAAAAGGTCCAGGTCATCCTGGTCAAAGGCGTTGGCCTGGGTGCTGACCAGGGCCAGCGTACCGACCAGATGGTCGCCCTGGAGGAGAGGGACGCCGATGTAGGAATTATAGGCAGTTTCCTGCTGCTCCGATCCAGCCCTCAGGTCGGGCAACAGGAGAGGCGTGCGTTGAAAAGCCACCCAGTTACTGTAACTGTCCACCGTACCGCCGTGGCCCATAAAGAGGCGGCTGTTGGCGCAACGCACCAGGGGGGTCTCCTGCCGAGGGCCCCAGAGAAGGAGTTGGCCGTCCTCATGGGGGATCAGACCCTGCAGGTTGGTGAAGAGCAGGGTCACCAGGGTATCCAGGTCGGTGGCGCTGTCCAGGGCCCGGCCCAGGGCGGCGATCCGCCCGGTGACCTTTTCCCCGGCCTCCGGCTGAGGCCAGCCCAGGAGGAGATGAAGCCAGTGCCTCCGGCCCTGATGGACAAGGGAATAAAGCAGGGGAAGAAGTGTTCCCGCCGTGGCTGCGGCGTGGTCCTCCACCGTGAAGGCCTCGACCAGGGTGCGCTCGCAGGCATCCAGCAGGGCAATGGTCTGCAGGTAACGTTCTTCCGACCCCAGTTCGGCGACCCGTTCCTGCTCCTGGGCCAGGAAACGGGCGATCGGGGCAAAGTCCTGCCGCTCCAGGGCCAGGAGTAGACCGTCCAGACATTCGACGATGCGCCGCCCCAGAGTGCGAGAAAGGGTACGAGCCTCCCCTTCCTGTCGCAACCAGTAAAAGGCCCGCATAGCCAGACGGTCCAGCGCGGCACGCTGGTCCAGAAGGATTTCCCCGGCGCTCCTGGCCTTTTCCCTGTCCATCGATCCTGCCGGCTTCCATTCACGGCCCCGAAGGTGAAACGAAGCCCAAGAAAATTATAGCACGGGAAAGCCCGGGCGGCAAGCACTATGTTACCGAGGGAGGCTGTGCACTCCGGCAACAGGATCGTTGGACCTGACGCAGGTTGCACGTCGGCAGACGGTGTTGTACAATGGCGACAGAGTCGGCATGAGGAAAGCCTTGTCTCCGGAAAAGAACAACGTCATGCGCCTCCTGGAGGCGCGTGGGATACCGTATGAGGCCTTTTCCTTCTCCCCTGAAATCCACTCCGCCCGGGGGGTGGCCGAAGCGCTGGGAGTGCCGGCCCACACCGTCTACAAAACGCTGGTCGTCGTGCCGTCGGAGGGCCGGCCATTCCTGGTGCTTGTCCCCGGCGACCGCGAACTGGACCTGCACCGCCTGGCCCGCTCCCTGGGGTTGAAGAGGGTGCGCATGGCCACCCAGAAAGAAGCAGAACGTTGGACCGGATTGCAGGTGGGCGGCATCTCCCCCCTGGCCCTCCTGGGGCGGGGTTTTCGCGTCTATGTGGACCGCTCGGCGCTGGACCTGGAGCACGTCCTCGTGAGCGCCGGCCGGCGGGGGCTGAATTTGCGCCTGCGCGTATCCGACCTCCTCAGCCTCACCGCCGCCCGGCCGGTCGAGGCGACGGCCGAGGAGGGGTGATGGAAACGGCCCGTTTTCGCCTGCGCAAAAAGGCGGCTTACGCTTTGCCCGACATCTGCTGTGTCTGCGGCTCCCCGGCGGGACGGGGACAGATCAAGGTGTACGGTTCCAGCTGGCTGAGTCCGCGCCTGGTTACTCTACTCTTTCCCCTCTGTGAAGCGTGCGAGGCGGCTTTCAACCGCGTCTCCCAGCGCCGGCGGGCCGGCTGCGGCTACGGCACGGTGGCGGTTGCCCTCCTCCTGGTGGGATGGGTGGTCACCTTCTTTCTCGGAAAAGGGGAACCGGGCCATCCGGCCACCGGAGTCGGGATGTGGCTCCTGGTCGCCGCCGGAGCCGTCGTCGTCGCCGGATTGCTCTATGCGGCGGTTTTCCCGCTCTTTATCCCCCGCCAGGACCGTGAAGCCTATCGGCGGGTGGTCCAGGCGGTAAGGATCGAAAGTTGTAACCCACCGGGCCTCTTCGGCGATGGCGATGTCGTGATTCGCTTCGCCCATGAGCCGTTCGCCGCCCTCTTCCGGAAGCAAAACGAACAGGACCTGCTGGAGATTCGGAAGGCAAGGTAACATTGTCTCCCTCATCTGCCCCACCGGCCGATGGCTTTACCCTGAAACTGGTCCTCTTCCTGGGAGGGTTGATCGTCCTGCTCCTCCTGGTGGCGCTGGTGGTACGCTGGTGGGGACGCATCTATCGGGAGGTGGAGATCGGGCGCGGAGGTCTGGCCCGGCGGGTGCTCAAGAACAGCCTCACCCCCCTGGTCGCCCGCCTGATCAACCGGACGGTAGATTTCGCCTTTGCCATTGTGGTCCTGCACTACCTCGGGGTGGAAGGGTACGGCGCCTATGCCATTGCCGCCCTGCTGGTGGGGCAGTACCTGACCACGGTCACCGACTTCGGGCTGGGGACGCTGAGCACGCGGGAGGTGGCCCGGGAACCGGAAGCGGCCAACCGCTACCTGAGCAACACCACCCTGTTGCGCTGGACACTTTCGGCCCTGGCCCTGCCTCTCTGCGCCCTCCTCATCTTCATCTACAGCCGGACGCCGCAACCGCTGACCGGCGAGGCCCAGGCGGCGCTTTGGCTCCTTGCCTCTGGCCTCTTCCCGGCCGGGTTGGCCGCGGCGGTGAGTGCCCTCTTTACCGCCCGGGAACGCCTAGAGGTACCGGCCCTGGCCGGCCTGCTGACCAACGTCCTCAAGGTTTTTGCCGGGGTGGGGGTGTTGGTGGCCGGCTGGGGCGTTGTGGGCCTGGCCGCCTCTTCCCTTCTGGTGACCCTGGCCAACGCCGCCCTCTTTTTCTACCTCCAGTGCCGCCTTCTCTTCGTCCCTCGCCCGGAGGTAGACCTTTCCCTGTGGCGATGGATGATACCGGAAGCCCTGCCCCTGATGCTCAACAACCTCCTGATCCTCATCTTCTTCCGCTTCGACACCTTTATCCTGCAGCCCTACGGCGGGGCACGGGCTGTGGGAGCCTATGACGCCGCCTATAAACTCCCCAACGCCCTCATCGAAATCCCCTACTTCCTGACCATGGCTCTCTTCCCGCTCCTTTCGCGCCTGGCCGTGGAAGACCGCCGGCGTCTGGAGTCTATCTACCATCTGGCGCTCAAGGTGCTTCTGGTACTGGCTTTCCCTCTGGCGATGACGACCTCTGTCCTGGCGCCCGAGGTCATCTTCCTCCTGGGAGGGAAAGAGTATCTGCCCGATTCGGCCGTCGCCCTGGGTGTCCTGATCTGGTTCCTCCCGTTCAGTTATGTGAACGGGATAACCCAGTACGTATTGATCGCCCTGAACCGGCAGCGGACGATCACCCTGGCCTTTGCCCTGGCAGCGCTTTTCAACGTCGGCAGCAACCTCTACTGGATTCCCCGCTACGGCGCATACGGCTATCTGGCGGCCAGCCTGATTACCATCATGACCGAAGGAGTGCTTTTTGTGCCACTCTGGGCGGCGGTGCGGCGGGAAGGCATCCGGCTGCCGCTCCTGAAGGTGGCCTGGCGGCCGGCCCTGGCGACGGCGGTGATGGGGATGCCGATGGTCCTCCTCCACGCCCGGGGACTCTGGCCGTTGGCGCTCCTGGCAGGCGCGGCCCTGTACGGAGCCACGCTCTTCCTGCTGCGGACCTGGACGGAGGAGGAACGCGACTTTTTCCGGCGGCTACGGCCGTGGAAGCGCTGATGCCGCCCTTCGGGGAAAAGGTTCAGCCTGCCCGGAAAAGTTCTTCCAGCCGGGCCCGGCTCTGGGCAAAGCCGATCAGCACTTCCTTCCCCACGACGATGGTCGGGGTCACCATCCGGCCGCCCAGGAGGTGCAGCATCTCGTGGGCCGCGGAGGGATCGCTACTCACGTCCCGCTCCAGGTAGGCAACGTTGCGTTCGGCAAAGAACCTCTTTGCCGCCTGGCAGTCGGCTCAGGTGGGCTGGGTGTAGATCACCACCGAGGCGGAATCCTCTTTCCCCCTGCGGCCGAAAAGTTTTTTCCACATTGAGCCCCTCCTATCTGCGCTCGTAACCGGGTCGGATGTCCACCCGCCGCAGCAGGTTGGCGTTGCTCACGACCGTGATGGAACTGGTGGCCATGGCGATCTCGGCCAGGACGGGGTGCATAAGCCCCAGGACGGCCAGGGGAATCATTACCACGTTGTAGAAAAAGGCCCAGAAGAGGTTCTGGACGATCTTGCGGAAGGTGGCCCGGGAGAGGTTGACCGCCCGGACGACGCCGGAAAGGTCGCCACGCACCAGGGTGATGTCGGCGGCTTCGATGGCGATGTCGGTGCCGCTGCCGATGGCGATGCCCACATCGGCCTGGGTCAGGGCCGGCGCGTCGTTGATGCCGTCGCCGACCATGCCCACCCGCTTCCCCTCGGCCTGAAGCCGGCGAATCTCGTCCACTTTGCCCTCGGGCAACACCTCGGCCAGGACGCGGGAGATACCGCACTGCCGGGCGATGGCTGCGGCCGTGCGGCGGTTGTCGCCGGTGAGCATGGCCGTCTGGATGCCCAGGCGCTCCAGTTCGGCGATGGCGAGGACGGCATCGTCCTTCAGCGTATCGGCCACGGCGATGGTTCCCAGAAGACGACCGTCCACCGCCGCCCACATCACCGTCTTGCCCTCCCCTTCCCAGCGCCCGGCCGTTTCGCGGAGTGCCGTCAGGTCCACGCCGGATTCCTCCAGGAAACGGGCGCTCCCCACCAGGACGGCGTGTCCGTCCACCCGAGCCTCGACTCCCCGCCCACGTCGGGCCTGGAAGTCGGCCGGCTCGCCCAGAGAAAGGCCGAGGGAGCGGGCCCGCTCCACCACCGCCCGACCCAGGGGGTGTTCGCTCCCCAGTTCAGCTGAGGCGGCCCAGCGCAGCACTTCCTCCTCCCGGCCGTCTGGCGCCGCAACATCGGTCACCTCCGGCCGGCCCCGGGTGAGCGTTCCGGTCTTGTCAAAGACGATCACCTGGAGGTCTTTGAGGGCCTGGACAGCCTCGCCGCTGCGGATGAGGATGCCGTTCTGCGCCCCCAAACCGCTGCCTACCATAATTGCCGTAGGTGTGGCCAGCCCCAGGGCACAGGGGCAGGCGATCACCAATACAGCCACTGTCGCATAGATGGCCAGCGTCACCCCGTCCATCGTCGGGTCCACCCAGGGGAGATGCGACCATGCCCCGACCTGTTTGAGAAACGGTGCCAAGAGCAGCCAGGCCACCAAAGTAAGCAGGGCCATGCCGATGACCACCGGCACGAAACGCGCCGTCACCCGGTCGGCAAAGGCCTGAATGGGCACCTTGGTCCCCTGGGCCTGTTCCACCAGGCGAATCACCTGGGACAGGAAGGTATCCCGACCGACGCGGGTGGCCCGGACCTTCAGAAGCCCATCCTGGTTGATCGTCGCCCCGATGACCTCATCTCCCGGCCCCTTGTTCACCGGCATCGACTCGCCGGTGACCATGGATTCGTCCAGGGCGCTTTCCCCCTCCAGGATGATGCCATCGGTGGGGATGCGTTCGCCCGGCCGGACGATCATCACGTCTCCCACCTGGACGGCCTCGATGGGCACCTCCCGTTCGACCTCGCCGACCAGGATATGGGCCGTCTTGGCTCCCAGTTGCAGCAGACGGCGAATGGCCTGGGAAGCCCGGCCCTTGGCACTGGCCTCGACATAGCGACCGGTCAGGTGAAAGGCCATAATCATGGCCGCCACGCCGGCATAGTTGGCAATCCGGGGATGGCCCTCCAGAAGGAGGGTGACGAGGGCTGCCGGGCCGGTGAGGAGGGAAGCCAGCGTGCCCATCGAGATGAGCACGTCCATGTTGGCGTTGCCGTGGAGGAGAGATCGCCAGGCCGAGGTGTAGGTCTGGCGGCCGGCCACAAAGAGCACGGGCAAAGCCAGGACGATCATCCCGCTTTCCAGAACCAGGTGGCTGGGCCAGACGATGCCCCAGAGCATCTCCGGCAACATCCAGAGGATGATGGGAAGGGTCAGCGCCCAGGCCAGGAGCATTCGCCTCCGGGCCTGTCGCATCCGGCGCGCCTCTTCATCCTCTTCCTCCCGGGCCAGGGCTTCCAGGTCAAGTACATCGTAGCCGGCCGCCCGCACGGCCTGCACCAGTTGCCCCTTTTCTACGGCTCCAGGGATGTAGGTCACGACCGCCCGTTCGGTGGCCAGATTGACCGCCGCTGAAAGGACGCCGGGGACCTCCCGCAGGGCCTCCTCTACGTGGGCCACACAACTGGCACACGTCATGCCAGCGATGGGAAGGACCAGCGTCTCTTCGGGCACCTCGTAGCCGGCTTCCCGGACGGCCCGGATAAAGTCGGCCGGCCCGCTTTTCTCTTCCTCATAGACCAGGGTGGCCCGTTCGGTGGCCAGATTGACCGCCGCCGAAAGGACGCCGGGGACCTCCCGCAGGGCCTCCTCTACGTGGGCCACACAACTGGCACACGTCATGCCCTGTACCGGCAAAATCAGTTCCCGCCTGCTCATGCCGACCTCCAAGTTTATATCATTATACTACCCTGCTTGCCGGAGTACAGTAGGGAAGATTACATCTTACCCCCGTTTCCTCCGCCGCAACCCCGGAAAAAGTCCCGGAGGGCCTCTTGCCGTAGCGTGTACGTCCCGAAAATAGGGAGGCTCCTGCCGAACTTTAGCCCGACAGGAGCCCCCGAGGAACGGAAAACGGCCGATCAGGGCACGACGATGCTGTCGCGAGTCTCGGCGTTGGCGCTGGGGTCGTAGGTCAGGGTGGGATGGGTAACGTTGGTCACCTCAGAAGTATAGGTCCCCGTTAGGCGCGTCTTGATGCTGAAGGTGACCTGACCGTTGCTCCCGGTGGTTCCGGAGCCGCTGGCCGTGGAGCCGTCGGGCAACGTCATCCTCAGGTACACGGTGGCCCCGGAGACCGGTTGGCCGGCGGAGTCCACAATGGTCACCGTGGTGTAGACGGTGACGTTCCCGCCCTTTTTCGTGTACGACATGTCAATGGCCGAAACGTGCATCGTCCCGCCACCACCGCTGCCGTAGACCACGTAGTTGGCCGCATAGCCGACACGGGAGGTGCCGTAGGCGATGCGCATGTAACCCTGCTCGCCCCAGGAGGTCCCCCAGGAGTTACGCAGAATCCAGTAGCCGCCGTCGGCGTCGTTCCAGCCGACCAGGACGATGGCATGGTTGATCTGCCGGCACGGCACCGGGTCGGTGAAGATGCCGCCGCTATAGGCCTGGAAGCGGTTGTCTACGCAGACCGCCGCGGCCACGGGGCCGTAGTTGTAGATGGCGTTCTTGATCGCCTCCACCGAGGGCACGCTGCTACTGTTCCCCACATAGGCCCAGTCGGCGATCTTCTCATGGTGGGGATGGGGCGGGTTGCAGGGCACGTCGCTGGCCTGGTAGCGGAAGTCGTTTTCGTAGACGGCGCCGGCCGCCGGCTCCCCGGGCGGAATCTTCCACTCGTGGTAGTCATGGGCGAACCAACCGCCGTTGCAGCCCCAGCCATCGGTGTTGCAGGAGACCAAGTACTGTTCGGAGAGGTCCCGAGAGGCGTTGTCATGAATCAGCAGGGCTGACTCAAAAGGTCCTACCGTGCCAAAGGCCCAGCAGCTTCCGCAGTTTCCCTGGTCCCGAATTTGCGTGCATTTGCCCTGGGCACACCAGTTGAAGGAAGAAGGAAGGGAGGTGGTGCCACCACCGGAGGAGACGATCGGCTTGACCGGGCCGGCCGCCGGTTTCGGCTGCTCCGGCAGCGGAGCGGGCTGGCGAACCCGAACCTGGAGGACAAAGGTCTGCAAAGGAGCCACGCCCTTTTCCCAGGGCCGGGCATAGGCCAGATGGAGCGTGGTCTGTCCTTCACCCACCCCGGCGAAGCGCAGAATTTGCGTGCCGGGGGCGCCGAGCAAACCTGGGGAGGGCACCCACTCCCAGTCGCCGACTTGGCGCAGGATGGCCGCATCCATCTCCTGCACCGCCCAGCTATAGCCGGTAGAGGGGTTACATTCCAGGCTGACGACCAGGACCTGGCTGCCCGAGAGTTCGACCTGCCGGCCGTTATCCGCCTGGCTCACTCGGACCTCGTCCGGCACTGGCGCTCCAGAAGGGCTCGCCATTGCCGGAATCCCCCCGATCAGCAGAAGCGCCACCACCGCAACGAGAGGAGCCACCCATCGCTTTTTCATTTTTGCCATTCCTCCTTCTACTTCAGGCAAATTCAAGTACTTTCCGACGCACCCTCAACCGTTAGGGAAGCAGATGCATAGGCCACCTCCGTATATTTCACCGTGGACCTACCCGGGGGATTCCAAATTTCACTTTACACCCGGGCCGACGGGAAATTAATAGTACTTTTGGGGGATTTTTCGGCGAAACAGACCGGGAGAATCCCTCACTTTCCCCATCGTTCCACCACCTCCCGCGCTGCCCGGATGTTCCCCAGGGGAGTGGTCAGGAAAAGGACACAGCCGGTGCCGAGGATGATCCGCCGGCCAGCCGTCTGCTCCAGGGCCTCCCGCGCCTCGGCCTGGACTTCCTCCGGTGTCCCCCGCACCATCGTCTCCAACCGGTGCAATCCGCCCAGAAGTGCCCCCGGGAAACGCGCCAGGGCCTCGCGCAGGGAGGGTGGGGTTTCCCGATCGTGCCAGTTGAGGACCTGCACCGGATAATCGGCTACCAGGTCAAACATCACGTTGCTGCCGTGCAGGTGGAGCACATTGAAGGGGAGGCCCTGGGCAACCTCCAGGAGGCGCAGGTCGTAGGGTCGGCCGAACTCCCGGTACTCGGCCTCGCTCAGGAGATCATAGGTGGCGTGCTGGAGGGCCAGGAAGATGCCGGCGATGCCGGTGGCGCGTGCTGCCTCGATGTAGCGCACTGTGGTCTCGGTGATCGCTTCCAGGCCGGCCCGAACCGCCTCGGGATGCTGCCGCAGG
The DNA here is from genome assembly GCA_034433695.1 of Chloroflexia bacterium. Classification (GTDB taxonomy): domain Bacteria; phylum Chloroflexota; class Chloroflexia; order DTKN01; family DTKN01; genus JASFBA01. The sequence goes on along the minus strand of DAOUAK010000168.1, from coordinate 3,044 downwards.
TCGGCCAGGAGGCGTTCTCCGGCCAGATTCTTCGCCTGGGCCAGGGGGCTGAAGATGGTCTGGATGAAGGGCACCTCTCTTCCGACCGCCCGGCCGATGAGAGAAAGCGCCCGCAGGCTCTCGCCGAGCATCCCTTTCCGCACGTCCAGGATCGGCAGGCATGTCCAGTCCTCCGGACGCCGGATGACCCTCCGTTCCCATGCCCGGACGCCTTCCTCATGGCCCAGGTAGCGCGATTCACCCCCCCAGTCCAGGAGGCAATAGTTGCTGGAAGGCATACATTTGATGAAATCAAAGTCATAGGTCCGTTGAAAGTCCAGGGTGGAGCGGGCCAGTTCCTCGGCCCGCTGGTCGTCGCCGGGAAAGTGCCGCCAGAGGGAAACGGCCGGCCGGTCCACGTCCTCCCCGGCGATCGTCGCCTCCAGACGTTCCCACTTGCTCATCCGTCTCATTGCCATCCTCCTTCCACAATCTCCGGCTCCACCTCCAGCCAGAGGCCGAAACGGGCGTAGACTGCTTCCCGAATTTCCTCCGCCAGGTTCAGGAGTTCTCCCATCGTCCCCCCGTAGTTGACCAGAGCCAGGGCGTGGTGGGCCGAAATCCCCACATGGCCATGCCGATACCCCCGGCGAAAACCGGCCTGCTCTACCAGCCAGGCAGCCGGGACCCGGATGCCCTCGGCCGAAGGGAAGAAAGGCAGGGGTTCTTCTCCTCCCAAGGCCCGCCAGCGTTCCTCCAGACGTCGCGCCCGGTCGGGAGTCAGGGTCGGGTTGAGGAAAAAGGAGCCGGCCGAGCGGGAATGGGGATCGTCCGGGTCCACAAGCATAGACTTGCTCCGGCGCAGGGCCAGCACCGCCTCCCTCACCGCCAGGAGGGCCGGCCGGCCGCTTCCCAGGGCCGCAAGGTCTGTATGCTCTTCCAGGTAACGCCGCAGTTCGGCGTAACGTACCGCCGGCCGGCCCTCTACCGCCAGGCGGTATGTTACCGAAGTAATCACATACCGGCCGCGGTCCTCTTCCTTGAAACGGCTGCGGCGATAGCCAAAACCGCATTCCGGACCGGAGAAGCGCACTTCCCGGAGCGTCTGCCGGTCCAGGGCAACGAGGAAGACGAGGGTCTCGGCCACCTCCTGGCCATAGGCCCCCACGTTCTGTACCGGCGTTGCTCCGACCTGTCCGGGAATGCCGGAAAGGCATTCGACGCCGCCCCATCCCTGCTCCACGCAGGTCCGGACCAGTTCGTCCCAGGGTTCGCCCGCCGCTGCCGTTACCTCCACCCATTCCCCTGCTTTATGAACCTCGACTCCTCGCAGGGCTATATGCAGGACCAGGCCGGGGTAGCCCTCATCGGCAAAGATCGTGTTCGAGCCTCCGCCCAGGATGTGGACGGGTAGCCCTTCGTCGCGGGCCCAGGCCAGGGCCTGGCAAAGTTCTTCCACTCCCGTAGCGGAGAAAAAGAAACGGGCCGGCCCACCCAGACCGATGGTCGTCCAGGAAGCCAGGGGGACGTTTTCCTGCAACAAAAAGGGGGGCAGGCCCATCCGGGTATCCGCTAACGATCCAGCAAAATTTCCACGCCGGGTAGCGGTTTCCCTTCAAGGAATTCCAGACTGGCCCCACCTCCGGTGGAGAGGTGGCCGATGCGTTCGGCCAGGCCCAGTTGCTGGAGGGCGGCGACCGAATCTCCTCCACCGACGACGCTAAAGGCGCCGCTTTCGACCACCGCCTGGGCCACCGCCCGTGTGCCCTCGGCAAAAGCCGGGAATTCAAAGACTCCCATCGGACCGTTCCACACCACCAGGCGGGCCCCCTGGAGGGCCTGACGAAAGGCCTCCACGGTGCGCGGGCCGATGTCCAGGATGCGCCAGCCGGCCGGCACCTGTTCCACCGGGACAATCCTGGGTACGGCATCGGCAGCGAAACATTCGGCGATGACGGCGTCCACCGGCAGGTAGAAGCCCACACCTGCGGACCGAGCCTGGGAAACAAGTTCCCGGGCCGTTTCCAGCGCCTCATCCTCCACCAGAGATTCCCCGACCGCATAGCCCTGAGCCTTGAGGAAGGTATTGGCCATGCCGCCGCCGATGAGCAGGGTATCGGCCCGGTGGAGGAGGTTGCGGATGACCCCGATCTTGTCCGAGATCTTGGCCCCACCCAGGATGACGACAAAGGGGTGTTCCGGGGACTGGAGGGCCTTCCCCAGGGCTTCCAGTTCCTGTTCCATAAGCAGGCCGGCCACAGCCGGCAGGTAGTGGGCCACTCCTTCGGTTGAAGCGTGGGCTCGATGGGCCGTGCCAAAGGCATCGTTGACGTAGAGATCGCCCAGGCCGGCCAGTTTCCGGGCGAACTCGGGGTCGTTCTTTTCCTCTTCGGGATGAAAACGAAGGTTCTCCAGGAGGATGACTTCCCCGGGCTGCATCGCCCGGACGACCTCCTCCACTTCCGGGCCGATGCAGTCGGGAAGGGTACGCACCGGCCGGCCGAGAAGCCTGCTCAGATGCTCTCCCACCGGCGCCAGGCGCAACTTTTCGTCCACCCCTTTCGGCCGGCCCAGATGGGACATGAGCACGACAGCGGCCCCGTGTTCCAGCAGGTAGCGAATGGTCGGCAAAGCGGCGCGGATGCGGGTATCGTCCCCCACCTGTCCCCCCTGAAGGGGCACATTGAAATCCACCCGCACCAGGACGCGCTTCCCCCGAACTTGGACATCCCGGACCGTTCTCTTGGGCATCATGTCCTCCTCACATTTTCTCATGAAAGCACAACCGTAGATTCGGTTGGACAAATCCGCCGGAGCATTTTGCCGGGTAGTCAGCCTTATACCGCCAGGGCCGCCTGAAGGGCCTGTTCCCAGTACATGGCCCAGCCATCCCGCACCAGGAGCACCTGCTGTGCTTCGGCCGCCTTTTTCCCACCGGCGGTAACCTTCTCCCCGGCCACCGCAGCCACCACCGGCCGGCCCAGCCGACGTAAAAGTCCTGCCCGCTGCGCCGCCCGCTCCACATCGTTCCGGTCCACCACCGCCGAAACCTCTACCGCCAGCCA
>DAOUAK010000167.1:0-5433 GCA_034433695.1 Chloroflexia bacterium | reverse complement strand
GTCGAACAAGAAGGAGGGATGGCGGAGGAACAAGAGCGCCAGGTGGAAGAATTCATCCGGCGCGAGGTGATATCCGAATTGCAGGAAATCCCCCGCCTTTTCGCCAGGAATGCGGAAAAGATCGCTGCGTACAAGATCGGGCAAGAAGGGACGGCAGAGGAAAGAGAGTACCGGGTGGCAGAGTTTATCCGGCAGGAGATATTCGAGGCACCAGGCTTCGGCGAGCAGATGCGCTCTCTATTGTACTGGCATTACGACCTGCCTAAAGAAAGCGTGCGCGTTTCGATCAACCGGGCGCCCCGGGTGCGCCTGGTGCCGCTCCTTTCCTGGGCGGAATATTTCGGACTTTTTCTGGGCAAGGCATCCGCGGCTGAATCCTCCTACCGGGAGAGGAGGAGATGATGCGCCTTCGGGCCATGCTTCGCGCCCTGCGGCTCATCGGACCGCGGGAGGCCCTGCGGGCCGCCGGCTACACCCTCTTCCGCGACCGGCTGGACTTTCGCCTCCCTCCGACCGGGCCTTTTCTTCCTCCGGGAAACCTTCGGGAGGCCACCCCTTCTCCGGATGGAGGATGCTTCCGCTTCGCCCGCGCCGACCTGGAGGTCCGTTTTCTGGCCCCCGACCTGGTCCGCATCACCTGGGGGGGAGGTCTTCTGCCTATCCCCTACGCCATCGCCCGCAACGACTGGCCCCCGGTCGAAATTTCCTGGCGTCGGGACGACGAGGGCTATACGCTTTCCAGCGGTGAAATGGAGGTTACCGTGGAGGCCGATGGGGGACTGATCTTCCGGGACCCGGCCGGCCGCGTCCTGCGCCGGGATTTCCCGCCCCGCCGCCGGCGCCGGGAATGGGTGCACTGGGCCGACCTCCGCCCCGAGGAACACCTCTACGGCCTGGGGGAGCGCGCCGCCCCCCTCAACCTGCGCGGGGGGACGTACTGCATGTGGAACAGCGACCCTCTGGGCGGATACGGACCGGGTGTGGACCCCCTCTACCTGGGCATCCCGGTTTACCTGGGTTTGCATCACGAGGGAAGTTATTTGCTCTTTTACGAAAATTCCTACCGGGCCGTCCTCCGCTTCAAGGACTTGGCCCGGGCCTATTTTCCGGGAGGCAGCCTGCGCTACTACTGGATCCCCGGCCCGCCCGACCGGGCCCTCCGGCGCTACAGCGAACTCACCGGCCGGCCGCCCCTCCCCCCCCGTTGGGCCCTTGGTTACCACCAGTCCCGCTGGGGTTACCGCGAACAGGAGGAGGTGCGCACCCTCCTGAAAAACTTTCTCGAGTACGACCTTCCACTGAGCGCCATCCACCTGGACATTGACTATATGGACGGCTTCCGGGTCTTTACCGTGGACCCCCGGCGTTTCCCCGACCTACCCGCCCTGGCCCGGGAACTGGCCGAACGCGGCGTCCGCCTGGTGGCCATCCTGGACCCCGGGGTCAAACGCGACCCGAATTATGACCTTTTCCGCGAGGGACTGGAAGCCGGCCATTTCTGCACCCTGCCCGGTCCCAAGGGCAAGGTGACTCCGCTCTATGCCCTGGTGTGGCCGGGCTGGTGTGCCTTCCCCGATTTTACCGACCCCGTCGTCCGAGCCTGGTGGGGGAAACAGTACCCGCGCCTCCTCGAACTGGGTATCGCCGGCTTCTGGCACGATATGAACGAGCCTTCCGTCCGCACCGACTGGGGCGATTCCACCCTGCCTCTCCCCACCCGCCACATCCTGGAGGGCCGGGGAGGAGATCACCGGGAGGCCCATAACCTCTACGGCCTCCTGATGAACCGGGCAGCCTACGAGGGCCTGTGCCGACACCGGCCGGATATGCGCCCCTTTCTCCTATCTCGCTCCGGCTGGGCCGGCCTGCAACGCTATGCCTGGAACTGGACGGGCGATACCGAAAGCACCTGGGAGACCCTGCGACAAACGATTCCCTCCGTCCTGGGATTGGGACTGTCGGGCATCCCCTACACCGGCCCCGACATCGGCGGCTTCAGCGGCCACCCCTCCACCGAACTCTTCGTCCGCTGGTTCCAGATGGCGACTTTCCTTCCTTTCTTCCGCACCCACTCGGCCTGGGACGTGCCACCCCGCGAGCCCTGGACCTGGGGAGAGCCGGCCCTGAGCATCGTCCGCCGCTTCCTGCACCTGCGCTACCGCCTCCTGCCTTACCTTTACACCCTGGCCTGGGAAGCCTCCCAGACCGGCCATCCCCTGGTACGTCCCCTCTTCTGGCCCGACGGCCGGGATTCCACCCTCTGGGATGCGCAGGATGCCTTTTTCCTGGGCGAGGCGCTCCTCATCGCCCCTGTTTTGGAGGAAGGGGCCCGTTCGCGCCGGGTGACCCTGCCCCGGGGACGGTGGTACGATCTCTGGGAGGAGGCCGTATACACGGGGCCGGGAACGGTCTCCCTCCCTGCCCCTCTGGAGCGCATCCCGATCCTGGTGCGGGCCGGGAGCGTGCTACCGATGGAGGAAGAGGGCCTCCTGGCCCTGCACCTCTACCCACCGGCCGAGGGGGAGGGCAGAGGTTTCCTCTATAGCGACGCCGGAGACGGCTACGGCCCCTGGCGGCTGGAACGCTTCTGCCTGCGCCACGCCGGGGATGCTCTGGAGATGACCTGGGAAACGGAGGGGGATTTCCCCTTCCCCTGGCCGGGCTTGCGCCTTTTTCTCCACGGAGTTCGGGCCGGAAATCTCCGAATAGACGGACGCGAGTACGGCCCCGTTCGGGGGACGGTGGAAACAGACCTATTCCGCCTGCTGCGTCTGGAAAGGCCGGAGTTCGATGACGATGCCGACGAATAGCCCGGCGAGAGGATTCTCTTTTCCCCACCGCCGCTACAACCCGCTGTGCGGGGAATGGGTGCTGGTTTCCCCGGAACGGTTACAGCGACCCTGGCTGGGGATAGAGGAACCGTCGCTTCCGGAAGTTCGTCCGGCCTACGAACCGACTTGTTACCTCTGCCCGGGAAACGAGCGGGCCGGCGGCCTCCGGAATCCTCCCTACGAGCATACCTTTGTCTTCGATAACGACTTTCCCTCCCTTCGGCCCGAGTCCCCATCGGGACGCTCCATACCTCACCCCCTTTTCCGTGCCACAGGGGAACCGGGCATTTGCCGGGTCATCTGTTTCTCCCCGCGGCACGACCTGAGCCTGGCCGAGATGCCGGTCGGCGAGATTCGCCGTGTGGTCGAAGTCTGGGCAGAACAGGTGGAAGAACTGGGGCGGCGTTTCCACTGGGTGCAGATCTTTGAAAACAAGGGCACGCTAATGGGCTGCTCCAACCCGCACCCGCACGGTCAGGTCTGGGCCACGCACACCCTGCCCACCACACCGGCCCGGGAGGACCGCCACCAACGGACTTACCGGCAGAGGCACGGCCGGCCGTTGCTTCTGGATTATGCCGAACAAGAGGCCAAGGCTGGGGAGCGTCTGATCCTGGAAAACGAGCACTGGTGGGTCCTGGTGCCTTTCTGGGCCGTCTGGCCTTTTGAAACGCTCCTCCTCCCCCGCCGCCACGTCCGCCATCTGCCCGACCTGACGGAAGACGAACGGGAGGCGCTGGCCTCGATCCTGAAACGCCTGCTCGTCCGCTACGATAACCTCTTCCGGACTTCCTTCCCCTACTCGATGGGCTGGCACGGGGCCCCGACTGGCCGGGGGAATGTTTCTCACTGGCAACTCCACGCCCATTTCTATCCGCCGCTTCTGCGTTCGGCCACGGTGAAAAAGTTTCTGGTCGGCTACGAGATGCTGGCGGAACCCCAGCGCGATCTGACGCCGGAAGAGGCGGCCGAACGCCTGCGCGCACTTTCGGAAGTGCACTATCGGACGGGGAGCAAGGAAGAAGGATGATGCAGGCAAGCACGAGCGACTCCGCCACCCTCCCGTACCCCGGCCGGCTGGAGGAGGCCTTTCGACACCATTTCGGCGCCCCACCGGAAGCCGTGGCTTTTGCCCCCGGCCGGGTCAACCTGATCGGCGAACATACCGACTACAACGAGGGCTGGGTCTTGCCGGCCGCGTTGAACCTGGGGACGTTCGTGGCCGCCCGGAGGCGCCCGGACGGCCGGCTGCGGATGGTGGCACTGCGTTTGGCCGCCGCCGATGAGGTGGCGCTGGAAAAACTGCGTCCCCCGAGCGGTCCGAACTGGAGCCGCTACGTCCGGGGGGTGGCGGCGCTCCTCCTGGAGGCCGGCTGTTCCTTCCCCGGGGCCGACCTCCTGCTCGACGGCGACCTGCCCCTGGAGGCCGGCCTTTCTTCCTCGGCCTCGCTGGAGGTGGGGGTAGCGCTGGCCCTGCTGGCGCTCGCCGGTTGTTCCATCGAACGCCGGGCGCTGGCCCTCCTCTGCCGGCGGGCCGAAAACGAGTTTGCCGGTGTGCCGTGCGGGATTATGGACCAGATGGCGGTGGCGCTGGGAAAAGATGGATACGCCCTGCTCCTGGATTGCCGTACCCTGGAGATCGAACCGGTGCCGTTTCCCCCGGAGGCCCGTCTCCTCATCCTGGATAGCGGGGTGCCCCGTTCCCTGGCCGCCTCGGCCTACCGAAGACGTCGGGCCGAGTGCGAAGAGGCGGTACGACTCCTGCAAAAAGTTTACCCTCAGGTGCATGCCCTCCGCGACGTCACTCCGGAGATGCTGGCCGAGGCAAAAGCCATCCTTCCGGAGACGCTTCGGCGGCGGGTGCACCATGTGGTCGGCGAGAACCGGCGGGTGCTGGAAAGTGCATCCGCCCTGCGTGCCGGCGACCCGGAGGCCTTCGGCCGGCTGATGGATGCTTCGCACGAAAGTTTACGCAACGACTTTGAGGTCAGCGGGCCGGAACTGGACCTCCTGGTCGAATGCGCCCGCCGGAGGTCGGGCGTCTGGGGAGCACGGCTCACCGGGGCTGGCTTCGGTGGCTGCGCCATCGCCCTGGTCCGCGCCGGGCAGGCCGAACCGGTGGCCGATGCTGTCCTGGAGGAATACCGAAGGCGAAGCGGACGCAGGGGCCGGACCTGGGTTGGCGAACCGGCCGAAGGGGCCCGTCTGGTGTATCCACGATGATCAACCTTCTCCATGTCTTTGTCCAGGTGATTCTGCCGCTGGCGCTCGTCTGGGGGGCGGGTTTCCTGGGGCAACGGTTGCTTCATCTGGATGCGCGTCCGTTTTCGCGGGCCGGCCTCTACCTTCTGACACCGGCGGTGATCTTTACCACCCTGATGGAGGCCGAAATTACCCTCCAGGAAAGCGGGCGCATCCTTCTCCTCGTCGTGCTGCTGGCCGGCCTCCTGGGCCTCCTGGGCTGGCTACAAAGCCGTTTTCTGCGCCTCTCTCCCGGCGAGAGCAGTGCCTTTCTCCTGACGGCCATCTTCATTAACTCCGTAAACTATGGCTTCCCGGCCACCCTGCTGGCGCTGGGATCGGAGGGACTGGAGCGGGCGGC
>DAOUAK010000166.1:0-25447 GCA_034433695.1 Chloroflexia bacterium | reverse complement strand
GGTGCTGAGGATTTGCCCCAGTTTGATAAGGTCGGCCCCAGTTCTTCCAGGGCCAGACCGAGGTGGCGGGCCGGCGGGGGTGCGCCGGGCAGGCCGGCCCATCGGAAGAGCCCACGGCGCGGCCGGGCCATCTCCAGGAGGGAACCGAAGCCATGCCGCAGGAGGATGCGGCTGATTTCCTGATAGCGCCGCCAGCGCCTGGGAAGGAACGAAAATGGCCTTTCCAAAGGTCGTTTCCCCCGGAGATCGGGCCGTCAGAAGAGTTCCTCCGCTTCTCCCTGAAGGGGCGGGCCGGCCTCCTCCGTCAGCCGGGTGACGCGGAGTTCGGCCCGATCCAGGAGGTTCTGGCAGTGTTGGGCCAGCGCCATGCCCCGCTCGTAGAGGGCCAGGGCCTCTTCCAGCGGCAGTTCCCCTCCCTCCAGCCGCCGGACGATCTCCTCCAGCGCGGAAAAGGCCTCTTCAAAAGGCAGAGCGGCTTCTTCGGTCATCCGTTCCTCCCGGCACACGCCGCGCCGTTTCCGATTCCGGTCGTCTCGGGCAGAACCGTCTTCCCGGCCTGGGACCCGTCCTCGCCCTATCGCTCCGACGTTTCATCCTCTCCTCCTCGTCGGACCTCGGCCTCGAAGCATCCATCGCGCACCTGCACCTCCAGAGGGTCCCCGGCCGCCACCTGGGCCGGGCTGAGTACGATCTGTCGTTGGGGCAGGCGACGGACAATGGCATAGCCGCGCCGGAGGGTGGCCTGGGGGTCGAGCGCGGCCAGGCGCAGGGAGGCGCTGCGCACCCGTTCCCGGTCCACTTCCAGGCGGTGGCGTATCTGCCGGGCCAGGCGGCCGGCCAGTTCGTCCACCCGTTGCCGTCGGCCGGCAATCTGCGCTTGGGGCGAGAGGCGCCGGAGACGCAGGCGGAATTCCTCCAGGCGTTGCCGCCGTCCGGACACCTGCTGCTCCAGGCCCCGAAGCAGGCGTTTCCGCAGGTGGAACAGTTGGGTGCGGAGTTCCTCCCGGTCCGGAACGGCCATAACGGCCGCCGCCGAGGGGGTAGGAGCACGCACGTCGGCGGCGAAATCGGCGATGGTGAAATCGGTCTCATGGCCCACCCCGCTGATGACCGGAGCGGGTGCGGCGCGGATGGCCCGGGCCACGCACTCCTCGTTGAAGGGCCAGAGGTCTTCCAGGGAACCCCCACCTCGGGCCAGGATAATCACGTCCACGGCCTGGTCGCGCAGGCGCTCCAGGGCGGCCACGATACGCGGCGGCGCCTCTTTCCCCTGCACCAGCGTGGGCGAGAGCACCACCTCGGCCAGCGGGTAGCGCCGGCCGAGGATGTGGAGAATGTCCCGAAAGGCCGCCCCGTCGGGCGAGGTCACCACACCGATACGACGGGGAAAGGGGGGAAGGGGTCGCTTTCGCTCCGGGGCGAAGAGGCCTTCCGCCTCCAGCCGTTCCTTGAGTTCCTGGAAATGCAGGTAGAGCACCCCCAAGCCCAGGGGACGTAAGAAATCCACGTACAACTGGAGTTTCCCGCCGGCCGCGTAGAAGGAAACCTGTCCGTGCACAAGGACGGCATCGCCGTCGGAGGGAAGTTGGCTCAGTCGGCCGGCGGCGTTCCGGAACATCACGCAGGAAACCTGCGCCTCGGCCTCCTTCAGGGTAAAGTAGAGATGGCCGGCGCCGGAGCGGGTGAAGTTGGAGACCTCCCCCTCCACCCACACGTCCGCGAGGACTTCGTCAACCTCCAGGAGTTGACGGATATAGGAAGTCAGTTCGCGGACGGAAAGGATGACGGGCATCGCGCACTTCTCTTACACGGCGGGCGTGAACAAGAATATCCGTCCCCGGTCCTCGCACTCCCCGACGGAAGACCTTTCCGGATGGGATTACCCTACCCGGGTCAGGTACTCCCCGGTGCGTGTGTCCACCCGGACCAGGTCGCCCTCGTTGATAAAGAGCGGAACGTTGATGGTCAGCCCTGTCTCCAAGGTGGCCGGCTTGGTGGCGTTGGCGGCGGTATCTCCCCGGACGCCGGGGGCGGTATGGACGACCCGCAGCACCACCGAGGGGGGCAGTTCCACGTCCAGAATTTCGCCCTCGTAAAGGACCAGTTCTACCGAGTCGTTTTCACGCAGGAAGTGGACGGCTTCGCCCAGGACTTCGGCCGGCACGGCCGGCTGCTCAAAGGTTTCGGTGTCCATGAAGTAATAGGTGGAGCCGTCGTTATACAGGTACTGGACCGTGCGCCGCTCGAGAAAGGCCTGCTCGAACTTGACCCCGGCCATAAAGGTACGCTCGGTGATGGCCCCTGTGCGCAGGTTGCGCAGCGTCAAGCGCACGTTTGCCGTCCCACGTCCACGCTTGTTGTGCTCATAGTCGATGATCTTGCAGAGTTCCCCATCCACGATGATGGTCAGCCCCTTGCGGAGTTCTCCGGTATCCAGCACAGCCATGGCCTTCCCACCTCCGTCATATCGCTACGACCGGTTCCTTGGTGGACCGGGTCAATACTTCGACCCCGTCCTCGTGGACCAGAACGATATCCTCGATTCGCACCCCGCCCCAGCCGGGCAGGTAGATGCCCGGCTCCACGGTGACGGTGGCGCCGGCCGGCAACGTCTCCGTGGAGAGGGCACTCAGGCGTAACGGCTCATGGGTGCCCAGGCCCACACCGTGGCCCAGGCCGTGGCCGAAACGTTCCCCATAGCCGGCGGCTTCGATGACGCTCCGGGCCAGACGGTCGGCCTCGGCACAGGGCATACCGGCCCGGATGCCCGCCTCGGCCCGTTCCTGGGCCTCCCGCACGAGGTTGTAGATCTCCCAGAACCGCTCGTCCGGCTTCCCCAGGACGATGGTGCGGGTCATATCGGCGTGGTAGCCGCCGTAGACCGCGCCCATATCCACCACGATCGGTTCGCCGGGCTGCAGGAGGCGTTCTCCGGCCTGATAGTGGGGCATGGCCCCGTTCGGTCCGCTGCCGATGATGGTGGGGAAAGCCAGCCCCTCGCCGCCGTGTTCGCGGATATACTTTTCGATCTCCCAGGCGGCCTCGCGTTCGCTGACGCCCGGGCGGACCCAGTCCAGGAGGTGGGCAAAGGCCTCATCGGTCAGGCGGATGGCCTGGCGGAGTAGGGCCAGTTCCTCCTCGTCCTTGACGGCGCGTAGCCCCTCCACCAGATTTTCCACTCCTTCCAGGGCGATGCCGGCCGCTTCAAAGGTCGGGCGAAGTTTTTCGTACTGGGCCACCGTGACAAAGGCGCTTTCAAAGCCCCAGCGTTTTCCTCCTAGCCGCTCCAGGTAGGGAGGAAGTTCTTTCTCCAGGGAATTTTTGATCTGCACCACCTCAAAGTCGGGGGCCTGCTTTCCAGCCTGTTCGGTATAGCGGAAGTCTACCAGCAAGATGGCGGCCTCTGCCGTGATGATGACCGTGCCGGCCGAGCCGGTGAAGTCGGTCAGATAACGGCGGTTTTCCGGCTGCTGGATGAGGAAGGCGTCCAGCCCCCGGGTTTGAAGTTCCTGACGCAACCGCTCGACTCGTCGGTTCACGAAAGCCTCCTTGTATGGCAAGCCGATGTCTTTGGAAGCAAGTATAGCCTAAAAAGGGGAGGTTGTCAAAGTTTCTGCTGGGCGCGCTATTTTGTGGGTAGTTTGCGCTTCCTCCATAGGGCAATGCCCTTGCACCCGTCCTCATCCCTGCGAGTTCCCTCCCCATAGCGGAGAAGGACAGGGTGAGGCCCTTCGGTCGGCCGGCGGGCCGGGCCGACGGCGCGAAGCGACCGCACAGGCGGTCGCCCGGCGCGAACGCGCCCCCGGAGGCGATTTCAATCGCCGACCTCCCGGCCGGCCTCGGGTGGGCACTCGTCCTCATCGCGCATCCCCCTGGGGGGATAGGGCATCCCCGTTTCCGGCCGGCGGGCCGAAACCTGGGGGCCCGTCGGCGCAGGCCGACGGTGGGCGCGAGGGCGCCCGAAAAGGTCGATTTCAATCGGCGCATGCCCGGCCGGCGGGCCGGGCCTGCGGGCACAAGGCGTCCCCCGATGCGCCGGCCAGCCCCTTGGGGGTGCGGCCCCGCGCATCCCCCCTGGGGATATCCCCGTTTCCGGCCGGCGGGCCGAACCTTGCGGGTACAAGGCGTCCTCCGAGGCGCCGTCGAGAAAGACTGCGACCCCTTCCCTGAGCCCGGCGGTCTCAATGCCGGCGTAGGTTTCCCCTACGGTTGCTCCTCGCTACTACATAAATCAGGGCGCGCCAGGCATATATACTCATCAAAGGATTTGAACCCCTGCCAGGGATAAAGGGCTTCTCGCCAATTCTCTCCCCTCGCTGCCACAAATCCCTCTATCGTGGGGACGAAGAATTCCACTCTGTCGAATCGCAGGCCACGGCTGATCTCAGGCTTGGAGGTTACCGTATAGGACGGATAAAGGCCAAATCCTTTATCTACGTAGAAAATCTCCAGGTGGTACTCCCGCCCAGGGGAAAGGTTGCAATAGGGTTCCAAGATATTGACATAGATATGGTCAGGTTCACCATAAGCATCTATGATTTCCTCGAAAGTGAAGTCGCACGGCCCAGAGCACCAGAATGCCACCTTGAAGACTAACCCGGTGTCCAGGTCATAATTTACCTTCCCTCCGCCCTCTATCCCTGCCCACTCCCAGAACAGAGCCACCGAGCGGTCAAAGTCGAACAGCGGTCCGATGACCTCCCGCCGCTGTAACGGTGCCTTCTGGCGCAAAATGGCCTCAACCTCTGCTCCGGTGGTGACACCGGGCGTGATCCTCTGCCAGCACGGGGGGCTACAAGGCTGGCCGGCTAACCAATCCCGTTGCCAATCCCGTCGCTGGATATTACACGAAGCCAATAGAAGCAACATGGGCACCAGTATCTTGATGAGCATACTCAATCGGTACATCCTCTCCTCCAAGGTTGCTAGAGTCATCGCCTCCTATGTGGTATCTCGTCTACCTTCCTGATATCCAAAGTGGATACCGTCGGCGGATTACTACGGGCCCGTTCCAAAGAGGGCCGCAGTCAAAACACGGATGTGGGTTTCAGCATATGGGTTCCAGCCGGTGGGAAGAGTCATCCCGTTGCTTATCATTACCCATAGAGCAAAAGCGTCAGCAAAGTCTTCTATTGGATCTGCCCGAGTATGAGGAGGAACTTCACCACTATAAGTCCACCCGGTCGGCCACAGGAAACCCAGGAACCGTGTGCGCTGCCAGCCCAGAGATTGGAATCCCTGCTCAGACCAGAATCTACCCCCACCCAGGTTATAGTCGATAATATGTCCGGTTTCGTGGAGGAAGACTTCCATCGTGAAACCGGGTTCGAGATCCACGCGATTACTACCCTTGTGCATCGCACCGCCAACGGATTTCCCCCACTCTCCCATAACGTAAAGTCCCAAAAGAGGGGATCCCCAGCAAGGACGATAACCTGTGCTGATCCCCCCGAGAGCATTCAGCATGGCATTCAGGCCTCCGATCGCCATCCCCAGATCCCGGCTGTTCCACACTCCTTCAAAGCGGATGCCGAAATTAACCCAGGTAAGCAGATCGAGGAGTTGCGTGACCGTCCAGGTATGAAGATCGGGAGATTGGAAAAGGACACCCAGGCGGGCTCGCAGCTCAAAATAAGTCTTCCAACACGCGGCATCGGGATTATCGGGATCGTTTGGATCACCAGCGCAATGGCCTGATGGATCGACGAGGCAGGAAGGGCTATTCCGCACATAGGCGTAACGGTTGAAATTTTGGGGGTCTCCAGGTTGGGGCACAATGGTATCCGGCTGGATGAACCTCCCCAGGGCCGGGTCGTACCAGCGGGCGTGGCCTGACCCCCTCTCCCCTCTCCGTCCGACGGAGAGGGGAGAGGGGGTCAGGGGGTGAGGGGTGAGGTGGGTAGCGTACCTCGCCCACCTTCGCCCCCGAGGCGTCCGCTACAATCGCCGTCGAACCCTCTCGGTAGGTTGCGGGTTGAAGGTCGAACGTTCGGGGGGCGCAAGGGGTAGGTCGGCCCGCGCCGGGGACGGGACGTATGCGGTTGTTCAGGTGCAGATGGAGATGGCCCCACGGCCCTATTATACCACAGGGCCGGCCCCCTGGCGCTATCCCTGCAAGTTATTTATTCGCAAAATAGTCGAAAGAGGCAAGGTTGTAAAAGGGGAAGGGTCCTTCGGCCTTGGGTAGGCACTCGTGCCTTCGGAAGACACATCGCCTCACTTTTTGACAGCCTTCTCCTCCCGTGGTATCATCGTGATACAATGATACCTACGGAGCCGTAAGAGATGGCCAAGACGATCCTGGTGGTTGAGGACAGCCCGGACATCAGCCGTTTGCTGGAACATATCCTCCGTCAGGAGGGTTATCAGACCGTGGTAGTGGACGATGGGCCGGCCGGCTGGGAAGCCTTCCAGAACCTCCGGCCCGACCTGGTGCTCCTGGATGTCAATCTCCCCGGCCTCAGCGGACTGGAACTCTGTCAGCAGATCAAGCGCGTCTCCGAGACCCCGGTGGTGATGCTGACCGTACAGGCCGAGACCGAGGCCGTTCGCCGGGGACTGCGGGCCGGAGCCGACGCCTACCTGGCCAAGCCGTTCGAGATCGACCAATTGCTGGCCGTCGTGGAACACGCCTTGCGTCCCCGCATTCGTCCGCTGTCTGCCCGGAAAGGGGGAGAAGGTGGAGCGGAAGATCCTGGTCATTGACGACAGCCGGGAGATGAACCTTTTCCTGGCCCGCCTTCTCCAGGGGGAGGGATTCCTGGTCTCTACCGTGTCCGACCCCCGCGAGGCCATAGCCGTCTTTGAGGCTTTCCAGCCGGACCTGGTGTTGCTGGACTTGAGTATGCCGCACATCAGCGGCTGGGAAATCTGTCGGCAGATCAAGGCGGCCCGTCCGGTGCCGGTGGTGATCTTTAGCGTGCGCGATGAGGATGACGATATCGCCCGCGGCTTTGCCGCCGGAGCCGACGATTACCTGATCAAACCTTTTGAACTGCCCGATCTCCTCCAGCGAATCGAGCGTTTTTTGGGAAAGAACCCCGGTCCGGGCAAGGAAGTATAACGACGTGTTTTTTCCCCGGGCGGCTGCCCCGGTTTCTTTAGGGGCGGCATGGTCCGGGGATTTCGGTCGAAGGAAACTATTGAGAGGAGGCAAGGATGAAAACCGAAACGTTCCGTGGTCGCGATTTTATCACGCTCCTGGAATGGAGCCGCGAGGAGGTGGAAACCATCCTCGATGTCGCCCTGGACCTGAAGCGCCGCTTCGCCATGGGCGAACCTCATGACCATTTGCTGCGCGGCAAGACCCTCTTCATGATCTTCTACAACCAGAGCCTGCGCACCCGCAACTCCTTCGAGGCCGGCATGACCCAACTGGGCGGCCATGCCCACTACCTGGACCCGGAGAAGATCTATACCCCCGCCCTGCCGGGCCGCGAGGTGGCCTATACCACCGAACGCGTCTCCGATGTGGCCCGGGTGCTCTCGCGCATGGGCCACGCCATCGCCATCCGCTGCTACGGCGACCCGGTGGACTGGGTCTACGGCGGAGCCAACGAGATGATCCGCAACTTTGCCTACTGGGCCGACATCCCCGTCCTGAACATGGAGGACGACAAGTACCATCCCTTCCAGGCCCTGGCCGACATCCTCACCGTCCGGGAAAAGTTCGGCGGCTTCCGAGGGGTCAAGTTCGTGATGAGTTGGGCCTATTCGCCCAGCATCCACAAGCCCCGGGCCGTGCCCCAGAGCGCCATCATCGCCGCTACGATGATGGGCATGGACGTGGTGCTCGCCCACCCTGAGGGTATGGAACTCGACCCCGAGGTTCTGGAGGCCTGTCGGAATTATGCCCGGCGTTACGGCGGCTCCTTCGCCATCAGCCACGATATGCGCGAGGCGGTGCAGGGGGCCCACGTCGTCTACCCCAAGTCCTGGACTGCCGTGCCCATGTTCAAGCCGCCTGTGGGGGAGGATAGCCCGCAAAAGGCCAAAGAAATTTTCGAGCGCAACCGGCACTGGATCTGCGACGCCGATCTCATGAAACTGGCCCACCCCGAGGCCATCTACCTGCACTGCCTCCCCTGCGACCGCGGCTTTGAAGTTACCGATGAGGTTATTGACGGCCCCCAATCGGCCGTCTTCGACGAAGCCGAAAACCGCCTCCACGTACAGAAGGCGGTGATGAGCCTGGTGATGCGCTGAGGTTAGGGGCAAGCATGAAGAAGCCGAGGAAAGTGACCCACCCCGCTTCGACGGCCCTGTGTCCCGTGCCCGTCGTCCTGGTCACCTGCGGAGTGGAGCGTCCCAACATCATCACCCTGGCCTGGGTGGGCACGGTCTGCTCCGACCCGCCGATGGTCGGAATCGCCGTGCGGCCCAGCCGGCACTCCCATGCCCTGATCCGCGACATCGGCCAGTTCGTCGTCAATTTGCCCCCCACAAGCCTGCTCCAGGCAGTGGACCGTTGCGGTACCGTCTCGGGACGCGACCACGATAAATTCGCCCTCTGTGGACTGACCCCGCTCCCGGCTTCCCAGGTGCAGGTGCCGCTCATCGCCGAGTGCCCGCTTCACCTGGAGTGTGTGGTGCGCCGGACGGTCTCGCTCGGCAGCCACGACCTTTTCCTGGGCGAAGTCGTCGCCGTGCAGAGCGACGCGACGCTGGTGGACCCCTCCGGCCGGGTGGACTGGACGCGCGCCGATTGGCTTTGTTATGTCTCGGGAACCTACTATACCCTGGGCGAAAGGCTCACCGTCCACGGCTTCAGTCGCCGGGAATAACCTTCGGAGGAAGATGATGGACCTGTACGGACGTGACCTGCTCACAACTCAGGAGTGGCCACTGGAGGGGCTCATCGCCGTCCTGGACCTGGCGGCGAAGATGAAGCGGGAACGTTTCTCGCCCCGCTGGAGTAACCTCCTTCAAGGCAAGACCTTCTTCATGTTCTTCTACAATCCCTCGGTGCGCACCCGCCAGTCGTTCGAGTGTGCGGCCACCGAACTGGGGGGACACGCCCAGTACCTGGAGCCGGGCGCCATGCGGCTCAAGACGGCTACCCGGGCCGGGGAAACGGTAGAAGATGCGGCCAAGGTGATGAGCCGCTATGCGGCCGGCATCGGCATCCGCATCCTGGAGGACAAGATCGGCGCCTATGGCGAGGGCGATGCCCTCTTGCGCGAGTACGCCTACTGGGCCGACATCCCGGTCATCTCTATGGCCCACGATAAGTTTCATCCCTGCCAGGGCCTGTCCGACCTGATGGGCTGGGCCGAGTGGCTGGGAAACGGGCCGGGCCGGACGCTGGACCTCTCCGTGTTGCAGGGGAAAAAACTCCTCCTCACCTGGGGACACGGTGCCCTGGCCCGTTCCTGGTGTAGCGTCCAGGAGGCGTTGCTTATCGCTTCCCGCTTCGGCATGGACATTACGCTGGCCTATCCCGAAGGGTATGACCTGGATCCCCAGGTCATCGCCTGGACCCGGGAAAATTGCGCCGCCCACGGCCGCACCTTCGAAATTCTCCATGACCCCGACCGAGGCTATGAAGGGGCCCACGTTGTCTATTCCCGCCACTGGATGAGCCCGCAGGCTTACGAGGGTGGTGTTTTCCACAAAGAGGAGGAAATTCAGCGGGCCCTCCGGCATCCGGAGTGGATCTGCACGGCCGAGCGGATGGCGCGGACCGAAAACGGCATCTTTACCCACCCGATGCCGGTGGATCGGGGCCATGAGGTGACCGATGAGGTCGCCTCCGGCCCACGCTCCTGTATCTACGATGTGGCCGAAAATCGCCTGCATGTCCAGAAGGCCATCATGGCTCTGACGATGGGCAACTGGTAAGAGCCGGACGGGCCCGGCGGTCCCTTCCGTCGGGCCCATCACTTTTGAAAGGGGAGGAAAGCATGGCCGGAAAAGTTGCTGTAGTAGCCATTGGTGGAAATTCGCTCATCAAGGACAAAAACCACCAGACTGTCCCCGATCAGTATGCTGCGGCGGCCGAGACCTGTCACCATATCGCCGGCATGATCGAGCAGGGCTGGGACGTGGTCATCACCCACGGCAACGGCCCCCAGGTGGGCTTTATTCTGCGGCGTTCGGAACTGGCCCGCCACGAACTGCACGAGGTGCCCCTGGATTCCTGCGGGGCCGATACCCAGGGCGCCATCGGCTATATGCTTCAGAAGGCCCTCTATAACGAGTTCCGCCGGCGGGGGATAGAGAAGTGTGCGGCCACGGTGGTAACCCAGGTGCTGGTGGACCGGGACGACCCGGCCTTTCGTAACCCGACCAAGCCGATCGGCTCCTTCATGAGCGAGGAGGTGGCCCGGGAGCGGGCCCGGCTAGAAGGCTGGGTGGTGCGGGAAGATGCCGGCCGCGGCTGGCGGCGGGTGGTGGCTTCTCCCCTCCCCAGGAAGATCATCGAACTGGAGGCGATCCGCTCCCTGATCGAGCGGGGCTTTGCCGTGATCGCCGTGGGGGGCGGAGGTATCCCGGTCGTTGAGGACGAAAACGGCGATCTGGTGGGGGTGGAAGCCGTCATTGACAAGGACTATGCCTCGTCCCTCCTGGCCCGCAGTATCCAGGCCGACCTCTTCCTCATCTCTACCGCCGTGGAGAAGGTGGCCCTGCACTACGGCCGGCCGGAGCAGCGCTGGCTGGACCGGATGACACTGGACGAAGCCCGGAAGTACTACCGGGAAGGCCACTTTCCCGCAGGCAGCATGGGGCCAAAGATTCAGGCGATCATCGAGTACCTGGAAGCCGGGGGCAAGCGGGCCATCATCACCAACCCGGAGAACCTGGAACGGGCCCTCCGGGGAGAGACGGGAACGCACATCCTTCCCGAGTGAACGCTTTCCCCCACCGAGGGGCACAGATGTCCGTCCTCTGGCATAAGGCCTGGCGAGACCTGAGGGTGCGGCCGGCCCGTTCCCTCCTCACCCTGGTGGGCATCCTGATCGGCGTGGCCGGGGTGGCGGCGGTGGTGATGACCGGCCGAGGCCTTGCCTGGGCCCAGCGCCAGGCCTACCAGCACCATTCCCAGGCCGATCTCACCGCCTGGGTCTGGGGCATCAACGAAAGCGACGTCCGGGCCCTGGAGGCCCTCCCCGGCGTGGCTGCCGCGGAACGTCGGGCCGTGGCCTATACCCAGTGGCGGGCTGGAAACCGCTGGCTGGATATCCAACTGGAGGGCATCGAGCGCTTCGAGGACGTCCGGGTCAACCAGATGACCCTCCTGGAGGGACGTTTCCCCGGACGGGGAGAGATCGCGTTAGAGGGGACGGCCCGCGACCTGGCTCCGCTTCGGATAGGCCAGCAAATCGAGGCGCGGGGGCCGGCCGGCGAAATCCTCCTCCTGACCATAAGCGGCTTTACCCGCACTCCCTACTACCCGGCGGCAAGCATCCTGCGCCTCACCGTGGGCTATGTCCCCGCTGCTACGGTGCGCCCTTTCCTGGGCATCCGGGGCGATAACCGGTTGCTTATCCGCCTGGAAAACCCCGACCAGCGCGAGGAAATGGGCGTTCAGATTGCGGAAGTGCTGGACCGACGTCGTCTCCCCTATGGGTCCCTCCAGGCCCACGACCCCGAGACCTTTACCGGCCACCGGGAACTCCAGACCCTCCTGCGCCTGATGACCGCCTTCTCGATCCTCGGTGTGGTGATCAGCGCCTTCCTGGTGACAAACACGCTGGCGGCGATTGTGGCCGAGGAGGTGCGGGAAATCGGCATCTTACGGGCCCTGGGGGCAACCCGGTGGCAGATCGTGCAACTCTACCTCCGTACCGGCCTGACCTATGCCCTGGTTGGGACGCCTCTGGGACTGCTCGCCGGCCACCTCGGGGGGTGGTGGCTCACCTCCTACCTGGGCTATCTGCTCAATGTGGATGTCGGCCGTCTTTCCCCCGACCCGGTAGCGGCCGGGCTGGGCGTGCTGGTCGGACTGGGGGTGACCGTGCCGGCCGCCCTCTTCCCGGCCTGGCGGGGAAGCCGCGTAACCGTCCGCCAGGCCATCATGGGCTACGGCATCCGCGCCGAATCCCTTCGGGGTTTCCTGAGCCGATGGTTCCTCCCACCGTTGTGGGCCTTTTCCCTGCGCAACCTGGTCCGCCGACCCATCCGGAGCCTGACCACCCTTCTGGTCGTGGCGGTCTCCGTGACTGCCTTCCTCTCATCCCGCATTACTTTGGCCTCGCTGGAGCGTTCCATCGTCGTCCTGTTCGACGTCTATGCTGCCGACGCCTGGGTCTGGTTCGATGCGCCGGTGGGCGACGGATTTGCGGCCGAGTTGCGCACGGTGCCCGGCGTGGAGGCCGCAGAGGGGTGGGATATTTCCTACTGCATCCTGGGGGGAGAACAGGTGCGTCTTTGGGGACTTCCGCCCCAGACGACGCTCTACCGGTATGACCTGGTGGCCGGCCGCTGGTACCTGCCTGACGAACACCATGCCGCCGTCCTTTCGCTGGACCTCGCCCAGCGGCAGGGATACCGGGTCGGAGATGTGGTGGAACTGGAAATCGGTGGACAGTTGCTCCGCTTCGGCGTGGTCGGTATCGTGCGGGATGAGGCCATCTTCGGACTGGGCGATGCCCCGCTGGGCAAGGTTTTTCTGCCCCTGAAGGTCGTGCAGCGAATCTGCGAGATGGGAGATTGGGTTTCCTTCTTTGCTCTTAAGATGGAACGGGACGACCGGGACGTTTTGAACGGCGTGCTGGCCGAGATCGAGCACAAGTTCCGCCTGCTGCATCCGACGACAGAAGCGATGTACGTAGGTTATGACCAGGCCCGAGAGGGCACGCGCATCGTAGGCGGGCTGCTGAACGCGATGGTCGCCATTGTCAGTGGGGTAGGACTGGTGGGCATCCTGAACACCCAGACGCTGAACGTCCTGGAACGTCGGCGGGAGATCGGCGTCTTGCGGGTGTTGGGGGCGCAATGGACGCACCTCTGGCGCCTCTTTCTCCTGGAGGGGGCGCTCCTGGGCACGCTGGGCTTTTTCCTGGGCTTGCCGGCCGGCTGGGCCCTGGCCCAGGGGCTGGTGGACATCATCAGCACGGCCCTCATCACGTTGCACTTTACCTTGCTTCCCGCGGATATGGCATGGAGCCTGTTCTTTGCCCTCCTTCTGAGCACCCTGGCCGGATTGCTGCCGGCCCTGGCGGCGGCGCAGTTGTGCCCGGCGGAGGTCTTGCGCTATGAGTGAACCCGTGCAGGTGCGACCGGCCCGCCCGGAGGACCTCGATGCCGTCTCTGCCATCCTGGTGGAGGGTTTCCGCAGCAAATTCGAGGCGGCCTTTCGGGGTCGGATGGACCGGGCCGAGCGGATCATCGCCCGCACCCTCCGGGCGGAGATGCATCGAGGGTTGCCGGGGCTGTACGTGGCCGAGCGGGCCGGCCGGATCGTCGGGACACTCTCCTTGCGTCGTCGGGAGGACCCTGAGGTGGCTTCCTGGTCGGCCACCCTGGTCCTTTTCCAGGAATTGGGGCTGTGGGGTGGCCTGCGGGCCATGTTCTACCTCTCTCTCGTAGACCAGCCTATCGGAAGGAAGGATGCCTATATCTCCGACGTGGCCGTGGAAAAGGCCGCCCGCCGGCAGGGAGTCGCCCGGGCGCTGCTCCGCCATGCGGAAAAGGTGGCCCGCCTCTGGGGAAAAGAGGCCCTGGTGCTGGATGTGAGCCTGCAGAACGAGCCGGCCCGCCGGCTCTACCTGAGCCTGGGATACACCGAGGAACGGGTGCGCCGCTCCCTGCTGACGCGCTGGCTGCTCCAGATGGGAGAATGGGTACGGATGCGCAAAGCCCTTTATCAGGGAGATGACCGGCCTGAATCGCCCCGGCCGGCCCGTAACACCAGCGGCAGGTAGAGGCGATAGTTCCCCCCGGCCGGACGGACGCTCAGGGTGACCGGAATGCCCACGAGCGGCTGAAGGGGGTCGTTGGAGGCGATTTCCAGGCTCGTCGTATACAGGCCCGGCTCCAGATCACCGGCATCCAGGTGCACCGCGACGGCCACGCTCTCCGAAGGGGCCAGCGTCCCGCTGAGCGGACTTGCTTCCAGCCAGGGAACCGGTGGGGCCGGACCCAGAAGCCAGTACAACTTCCCCAGCCCTTCGTTGGTTAGGGTAAGCCAGCGGGTCGTGCTCAGCCCGGCAGTGAGGGTGACCGAAAGGTCGGAAGGCGAGACGGCCACCGTCGGAGAGAACAGACCGACCGTTACCAGGGCCTGGGCCAGGTTGTTGGTGGGGATAGGGTCGGGGAGGGAAGATTGGACCCAGGCCGCGTTGAACAGAGGGCCGCTGTAGACGGTGGTGGAGGTGAGGATGAGGCTCAACCCGGCGGTGACCGGAGGACTTCCGGCCGGAAGGGAGAGGGTGCAGGTCACGCGGGCCATCGCCGGATGGACCTGGCAGCCGGCCGGCGCCTCGATGAGGGCGACGGCGGAGGTGGGAAAGGGCGTATCGGTCAGGGTGACGGCCAGCGTCCCGGAGAAGGGGCCGGCGTTGGTGATCGTCAGGGTGAAGCGTACCGCCTCCCCGGCGGCGATGGCCGGGTGGTCCGGGAATTTGGTCAGGATCAAATCGGCATACGGGAGAGGGGTGGTGACCACGGTGGTTCGCTCCAGGGCATAGGCCTGGAGAAAGGGGTTAGACCAGGAGACGGCGGATAGAATCCCGGTTTCGCTCAGGCCGGCGGTAGCCGTGGCCGGCACGCTCACCCGCACGGAAACGGTGGTGGAAGTCTGGGGAGCAAGTTCCACCGGAGAAGGAGTGGCCAGGACGGACCATCCGGCGGAGGAGGAAAGGGTCAGGGTGTAGGTATCGGTGCTGGCTCCGGTATTGAGAAGCCGGTGGGTATGGGTCACGGTCTGGCCGGGCGTGGCCGTCTGGAGCGAAACGGCCGGGACGAGAAAGACCCCGCCGGGCTGCACCACTTCGTCCGCCCCCAGGTCATAACCCTCTCCGGAGGGACGCAACTGGCCGTCAATATCCACGAAGAGGTCGGTTCCGGGAAGGGTGAGGGCGATAGGCACGCCGGCATCCACGGCGGGAGAATCGTCCCGGAGGTGGTAGGGGTTGGGGCAGGCCGGCATTTCGCCCATGCAGGTGAAAAGGGGGGCGCTGTAGACGTTGGTCGGGCCCAGGTCGAACTCGCCCGGGCCGGCCGTATCGCTTCCGTTGCCCCACCAGAGGGTGCCGCGCAGGGTGGCCCGGTTTTCCAGCGGAGGGAACCAGCCGGTGCTCTCCGCATACACCCCGACGGTATGGCTGACGATGATCGTGTTGGTGAAGGTGGGCAGGCTGGGAATGGGGGGGATGGGCGGCCAGAGGGAGCCGGGACGATGGGTGAGGTAGAGGCCTTCCGGGCCGGCGTTCCGGGCGATTGTGTTGTGGAATCCCTGGGGGAAGGAGGCCCATAGATAAAGCCCCCCGCCGTGGTCGGTGGCCTGATTATCGGCGATGACGTTGTTGACCAGGCCGGCCACAGAAAGGTGAAAGTAGACCGCGGCTCCGTTCGCCGCCCGGTTATGGCGGAGGTAACTGTTGGCCAGAATGGGAATCTCCTCCGGCAGGAAGGTGGCCGGGCCGTCCAGGTAGAAAGCGCCGCCGGCCTGGGATGCCGTGTTGGAAAGCACCAGCGTGCCGGCCAGGTGAATCGCGCCGTTCAGGCTGTAGATGCCGCCCCCTCGCTCGGCCGCGTTCCCCTGCACAAGTCCCCCTAAGAGGTTCGGCGCGCCACCCTCCACATAGACACCTCCCCCTTCCCCGGCCTGATTATCCCGGACGATGATCCCGGCGAGCAGGGCCCGGCTTTCCCGCACGTAGAGACCGCCGCCGCGAAGGGCGTTTCCCCCCTGGAAGATGATGCCCAGGAGCCGGGCCTGGCCGCCTTCGATCCAGGCATTGCCCCCGTCCGCCCCGCTGCCGTTGAGAAAAGAGAGGAGTTCCAACGTCGGGGAAACCTCCCCGCTCAGAACCAGGCCCCGACGCACCCCTTCGCCGTCCACAGGAGCGGGAATCAGGGTGGGCGTCCAGATATGGAGTGGGGGCAGGTCGGTGTGGGTGTAGGCGTAGCCACCGCGCAGGGTCAGGCTCTTCTGCAGGAGGATGACGGCATCCCCGTCGCCGGTATAGGTAGCCGGGGTGAGATTATCCAGCGTGGCGATGCGGACTTCCGAGCCTTCAGGGGCCAGGTCCACGGCCCGCTGGAGGGTCCGGCAGGGGGCGTCGCTGGTGCAGGGGTTGGCGTCGTTGCCGGATACAGAGGACACGTAGAAAATACCCGGCTCTGCGTGGGCCGGCCGGGGATGGTCCGGGGCCATCCCGGACAGAACCGGGGCGAGGAGAAGGATCAGGACTGGCAACCACGGCACTCTCAGGCGGGCCGACCCTGAATAGATACGCATCTCTTCCTCCGAATGGAAAGAAGAGGCCACCCGATGAGAAAGTTCCGTAAAATCCTGCCCCCCAGATGCGTGATGAAAGAACCATCAGGAGGGGCACGACCATGCCGTGCCCCTCCCTCTGCCCCTCGAGGCTATTCTCGGGTCTGGGACATTTCCACCTCGACGATGGCCGGAATCAGGCGTACCCCAACCTCCTGGGCGGCCCGCAGGCGCAGAAGGCCATCCACCAGTTCGTAGCCGCCGTCGCTGGCCCGGCGCACGCGGATGGGGCGGAGCCGGCCGGCGGCCACCTCATTGAGGAGGCGCATCGGAAGTGGCTTGTTCATCTTGCGCAGGTGGCGAGGCAGGACCACCCGGACGCGGTTGGCCTCGACCTGAATGGTTCCGGCGACTATGGCCCGGCGCGGCTGAGGACGAATCACGACGGGCACCAGCGGCAGTTTTTCGGTCTGGGCAGCCCACAGGCGTGCAGCAGCACGTTTCCCCCGGCCCAGGATATAGCGCCCGGAGCCATCGGAAGTAACCACCAGCGGTGGAAAGACCCAGCCGACGTTGCGGACCTTTTTCTGGGCCTCCAGGGCCCGCGAGAGGAGAGGATCGGTCCCCTGAATGGTCCTGGGGTCCACCCAGAGGAGTTCCCAGCGGGGAAAGCGCGCTGCCACGACAACGCGCACCTCGGTCAGACCGGCGTCCACGGCCGCGGCCAGGGCAGCAAAGCCGCGGGCCAGGACACACTCATCGCCCATCTTCCAGACCTGGATCGGCCAGGGTGCCTGAGATGTTTCCCTGGCCCGGCGCACGAGTTCGTCATGATCTTCCACGATGGTGGCGCGATTTTCCCAGTCGGCCAGATGAGCAGGGTTGCGCAGGGTGATCCGTTCGATAGGGACGACCTCGTACCGCGGCGGTCGGACCCGTACCCTGGGCCGGCGCTTCGGCCGGGTCTCGCGTGGAGGGCGAGGCGGCCGTTCGAACCGCTCCGGCCGTTCCGGCCTCTCCGGCCGGTCCGGCCATTCCTGTTGCCAGGGTGGCCGGGGGCGGTAAGGATAGACGCCTCCAACCCCCGGACGTTCGCCCGAAGGGCGAATCCAGAGCGGAACTCGCGGGAAATCTTTTCTTCTGTCCACAGCTTCCCTCTCCTTTGCTAGCGCCCAGAGAAGAGCGGTACATCTCCTGGGCCATGCTCTTTCCCAAAAAGCCTTGCTTTTCCTGATCCGGCATTCCGGTGGCCGATACAGTACGGCCCACCATACCCCTATCGGCCACCCACCGCTTTCCAAAAGTGTAACCCTACCTGGTGCTGCCCCTGTTTCCAGTAGGGCCTCAAGGCAGATGTATTATACCACACGCCGTCCAATTTGGCAAAATCGGGCATCCACCACCCCGTCCTCTCCGGTCAGGTCGCTTTTGCCTGAACTCGGTTCCTGTGGTATACTGCGCCGAAACCGGCGGCACCTTTCCCTGGGTCCGGATGGATGTTCTGGAGGAAATGTGATGCCCCGTATGGACCTGGTTCTCCTCCATGCTCCCAGCGTCTACGACTTTCGCCGGGAGACCATCCTGTACGGCCCGGTGAGCGACCTCATTCCCTCCGGCCCGATCTTTGAGATGTACCCCATCGGTTTCACCACCATCGCCGAGTATCTGGAGCGGCACGGCTTCCGTGTGCGCATCGTGAATCTGGCCGCCCGAATGCTCCGGGATGCCCGCTTTGATGTGCCGGCCTTTCTTTCCCACCTGCGTCCGTCCTCCTTCGGCATTGACCTGCACTGGCTGCCCCACGCCCACGGCAGCCTGGCCGTGGCCCAGATCCTCAAAACCCTGCACCCGGATACCCCGATCATCTTCGGCGGCCTTTCCTCCTCTTACTACCATCGTGAACTGCTCGATTACCCTTTTGTAGATTATGTTGTACGGGGAGATTCGACCGAGGAGCCGCTGCGGCAACTGATGGTAGCGCTGCGCGAAGGCGGTGACCTTTCCCGCATCCCCAACCTGACCTGGCGCGACGGCAGCACGGTGCGGGTCAACCCCCTTTCCTGGGTACCGGAGGCGCTTGACGGAGTGGCGCTGGATTACCGGCAACTCCTGCGGGCCGTGCCCCGCTATATGGACTTGCGTAGCGCCATCCCCTTTGACCGCTGGATGGACTATCCCATCACCGCCGCCCTGAGCGTGCGCGGCTGCACCCAGCCGTGTCTGACCTGCGGCGGTTCGGCTTCGGCCTACCACCTGCTCTGCAACCGCCACCGGCCGGCCTACCGTCCCCCGGAAGTGCTGGCCCAGGACCTGGCGGCGATTCGCCGCTTCAACCATGGCCCCATCTTCATCCTGGGGGACCTCCGCCAGGCCGGCGAGGAGTACGCCTATCGCTTCCTGGACGCGGCCCGCCGCCGGCGAATCGGCGGAGAAGTCATCACCGAACTCTTCTGGCCGGCCTCGGCCGATTACCTGGAGCGAGTGGGCGAGACCTTTCCCGGCTTTGTCCTGGAAATCTCCCTGGAGTCACATGACCCCCGGGTGCGCCGGGCCTTCGGCAAGCCTTACGGAAACGAGGAGGTGGAAAATACCCTGGAGGCAGCGCTCCGGGCCGGTTGCCGGCGGCTGGACGTCTTCTTTATGATCGGGCTTCCAGAACAGGACGCTGCCTCGGTGCTGGACACCATCGCCTACTGCGGGGAACTCCTGACGCGCTACGGCCGGGACGGCCGGCTACACCCCTTCATCTCCCCCCTGGCCCCCTTTGTCGATCCGGGAAGCCGGGCCTTTGAGGAACCGGAACGTTACGGCTACCACTTCTTCTACCGCACCCTCGAGGAGCACCGTCGAGCACTCCTGGGGCCGACCTGGCTTCAGACGCTCAACTACGAGACGCGCTGGTTGAGTCGGGAGGAGATCGTCGCCGTGACGTATGAGGCCGGCCGGCGCCTGAACCGCCTGAAGGCGCAGCACGGGCTGGTCTCTTCCGAAGAGGCCCGCCGCATCGCCGAGCGCATCGATCGGGCCGAGGAAATGGTGGCCCGGGTGACCGACCTGTGGCAGAGAGGGGACATCCAGGCCATCCGCGCCCTCAAGCCGGAGATCGACGCCCTGAGCATCTCCACCCTGTGCGAAAAGAGCGAACTGGACCTCCCCTTACGCCGACGGCTGAACTGGCTGGGAGCCGCCTGGACCTACCTGAGCGACCTTCTGGCCGGCCGGGGAAAGTAGCGTTGGTTGCCCTGGAAAGCAGCCGTTGCACCTTTCCTGTGGAGGACGAGGCCGGCCCGAGTCCCCCGCGGCTCGAAGGGGGTATCTATCAGGGGTTCTCCAAATGGCCCGGGTGCTTTTTGCTCCCTAGCCGAAAGAAAAACCACCCCGGCCCCAGGGCCCAGCACACGATCACCACGAGGCCCAGGAGTTGGGCCGTCAGTTGCCCAAAGTCGGGCTGCATGCCCGAGGCCAGGAAGAAGACACCGCTCACCCCCTGACCGGCCACCCCCAGGTAGAGGCCGGCCCCCACCCCGTTCAATCCCTGGCCGAAGGTGCCGTCGGCAAAGAGGCCCACCGCCAGGACTCCCCACAGACCGGCGAAACCAAAGACCGACACGATCCCGGCCGCATCCGGAAGATGCCAGACCTGGGTCAGGAGGTAACTCCCCAGGCAGACGATGAGGCCGGCCCCTATCCCCACGACCAGCAGGGCCATCGGCGAGGCAAAAGGGGCCAGACCGGCCCCGGCCACGGCTCCGGCCAGGAGACCCCGGGCCAGCATGATCGGATGGAAGCGACCCGTGGTAAAGGCCATATAGACGCCGGCCGAAAGGCCCCCGGCCGCCGCACCGAGCCAGGTGTTGGCCCCCACGAGCGCCAGCCGGGGCACGACTTCCCGGGCCGATGCCAGGTTCAGGGCGGTCAGCCCCAGCAGGGCCAGAAGACTCCCCCCAAGATAAGCTCTCAGACCGGCCGGCTCGGAAGTCCTTCCGGCCTGCCGCAACACCTCTTTGGCCATCTGCCGGGCTTCCCGGTCAAGTTGCCGGCGTGAGCGTAGCCGAAGCGAGGGGAGGGAAAATTCGGCCGTCTCCGGGAAGTTTCCCTCCCGGACGGCCAGCAATCCGGCCAGCGCCATCAATCCGCCCAGGGCATAGTGAACCCCGGCTCCACCATAGTCCACGTAGCCGTGGCCCATATAGGCCATCTGGCCGGTGGCCGCCAGCCAGCCCCCTCCCCAGGCCCAGTGGCCGAGGAGGGGGTAGAAAACCCCGCCGATCAGGACGGCCATCCCGACCAGGGTAGGCCCGGGAAGATTATGCCCCAGCGAGGCCAGCGCCAGCACGACCACCGTCGTCGCTCCCACCACCTGCAGAAGGAAGAGGGCCGACCTCCCTGCGTCTGCCGGCAGCCCTGGCCCTCCCCAGGCCAGCAGGCCCGACCCCTCCCCGAAGGGCGACCATTGCCAGGCCGGCCGGGGTCCCTCGCCGAGTTGTGGGACATGAATGGCACCGTATTGCAGGGAAAAGCCACAGGCCCAGGAGACCAGGAGGGTCATCAGGCCGGCCAAAAGCAGGCGACCTATCCTTTCGCCCCGTTCCTCCCGTCCGGCCATCATCCCCACCCCCACCGGCAAGGCCAGCCCCAGCAGGGACATGACCACCACCCAGCCGACGTTGAGGAGGGTATCGGTGCTCATCGGTTCTTCCCTTCTTCTCGCAGATGCCCTAGAGCCCGCTCCAGGGCTTCCTCCAACCGGCCGGCCTCCGGCCCCCCACCCTGGGCATCGTGCGGACGGCCGCCTCCACGCCCTCCGAGCACGGCGGCCGCCTCGCGCACCAGCGCACCCATATCCCAGGGCAACCCCTCGGCCCGGGCAAAACAGAGCCGGCCCTCCTCTCCGGCACTTCCCAGGAGGGCCACTCCTCCGGGCAGGGAAGCAATCTGCCGGGCCAGCAGGCGCACCTCCTCCAGCGGCCGTCCGGGGAAAACGGCCCGCACCACCCGCGCCGGGCCGATGGTCTCGGCTCTCTCGTAGAGTTCTCGCGCCTCGTAGCGAAGCAGGGCCCGGCGGGCCTGCTCCAGCGCCTTGCGGGATTCCTCGGCCGCGGCAACCAGTTTGGCCACGGTCTCGGGCAGGTAGGGGATTCCCACCGTGAGCGCATTGCCCATCTGGGTGAGCAGGTTATGCTTCCAGCGGGCATCGCGCAGCGCCCGCCAGCCACAGAGGAAGGTGATCCGCGTCTCTGCTCCGCGCCGCTCGCTATGGATGATGCGGATCGGGCCGACCTGCCCGGTACGGGTGCAATGTGTGCCGCCGCAGGGCGACCAATCGTACCTCTCCACCTCGACGATGCGCACCCGTTCATATCCGGCCGGCTTCTTGCGCAGAGGCAGGCGGGAGACTTCCTCCGGCGTGACGAAATAGGTGCGCACCGGCCGGTCTTCAAAGACGACGGCGTTGGCCTCGTCCTCCACCTGGGCCAGTTCCTCGGGAGAAAAGGGAGCCCGGTCCAGGTCGATGGTCGAGACCTCCTCTCCGATATGGAATGAAGAAGTAGCCGCCCCCCGTCGCTCAAAGGCCTGGGAGAGGATATGTTGCCCGGTGTGCTGTTGCATATGGTCAAAGCGCCGCTCCCATTCCACTTCCCCCTGCAGGACATCGCCGGCCGGCTCTCCTTCCAGAATATGGAGGATTTCTTCCCCCTCCTCGCGTACCTCCAGCACAGGGATGCCGTTCAGGGTGCCCCGGTCGTGCGGCTGGCCGCCGGAGGTGGGGTAAAAGGCCGTACGGTCGAGGAGAAGGGCCGGCCGGCCTTCGACGACGCGACGCTCCACCACCCGGGCGGTAAAGGAAAGGAGAAAGGAGTCCTCATAATAGAGCCGTTCGGTGGGCATAGACCATCCTCGCTGAACGGAACTGCCGGGGGCAGTATATCACGTCCCCCGGAATTCGGCAAATGCTTTGGCCCCCTCTCGAAGGTATGGTATACTATCCCCGCAACCGAAGCGACCCAGGAGGTTCCGATGGCCAGAGTCCTTCTGCGACACGCCGATTTTCTGGTCACCCTGGATGAAAAACGCCGCGTCATTCCGGACGGTGGCCTTGTGATCGAGGACGGCATCATCCGCCAGGTCGGTCCGACGGCCGAACTCCCCAACCGGGCCGACCAGGTGGTAGAGGCCCGGGGCATGATCGTCCTGCCCGGCCTGGTCAACACCCACCACCATCTCTACCAGACCCTCACCCGCGCCCTACCGGCCGTTCAGGATACCGAACTTTTCGACTGGCTGACCTGCCTGTACCGCGTCTGGGGCGAACTGACCGCCGAAGCCGTTTACGTAAGCGCCAAGGTCGGACTGGCCGAACTGCTCCTAAGCGGCTGTACCACCACGAGCGACCTGTTCTACGTCTTCCCCCGGGGAAGCGACGTAGCCATAGACGCCGAAATCGTTGCGGCCCGAGAACTGGGCATTCGCTTCCATGCCGGTCGGGGCAGCATGTCCCGGGGCCAGAAGGAAGGCGGCCTCCCCCCCGACGAGGTCGTCCAGGACGAGGAAACCATCCTGGCCGATTGTGAACGGCTGATTCACACCTATCACGATCCCCGCCCCTATGCCATGTTGCGCATCGATCTATCTCCCTGTTCCCCTTTCTCCGTCAGCCGACGGGCCATGGAGGAGATACGCGACCTGGGCCGGCGGGAAGGGGTTCGTCTCCACACCCACCTGGCCGAGACCCGGGATGAAGAACGCTATTGCCTGGAAGTGTACGGCCGGCGCCCCGTGGCTCTGATGGAAGAACTCGGCTGGCTGGGTCCGGACGTGTGGTTTGCCCACGTCGTCCACGTGAACCAGGAGGAAATCGTCCGCCTGGCAGAGACCGGGAGCGGGGTGGCCCACTGCCCCACCTCGAACATGCGCCTGGGATCGGGCATCGCTCCCATTGTGCCGATGCTGGAGGCAGGAGTCGCAGTTGGGCTGGCCGTGGATGGCAGCGCCAGCAACGATTCCTCCCACATGCTAGCCGAGGCCCGGCAGGCCCTCCTCCTGCAACGGGTGCGCTACGGGGCGACGGCGCTTTCGGTAAGCCAGGTGCTGGAGATGGCCACGCTGGGAGGAGCGCGCATTCTCGGGCGGGATGACATCGGGGCCCTGACGCCAGGCCGGGCGGCCGACCTGATCGGATTGCGGCGGGAGCGGTTGGAGTACGCCGGGGCCCAGCATGACCCCGTGGCCGCCCTGCTTCTGTGCAGCCCGGTGCGGGTGGACCTGGCGATGGTGCAGGGACAGATTCGGGTCTGGAATGGAGAAATCCCCGGTCTGGACCTGCCGGCCCTGGTGGCCCGACACAATGCTCTGGCGGAGGAAATGGTCGCCCGGGCTGAAGCACGCTACGGCCAAATCGAAGCGTCCGGCAGGATGCACCCGGGGACGCGGCCGGCCTTCCGCTCCTTCCCCCGGGACGAAAGCGGAGAAAGCCGATGAAAGTGAAGTGGACTCCCTGGCGCATGGCCTACGTGGCCGGCGAGAAAGAAAAGGGTTGTGTCCTCTGTCGAGTTCCGGCCGAGAAGGACGACGACAAAAACCTCCTGGTCTATCGGGGCGAGCGATGCTATGCCCTTCTCAACCTCTACCCTTACAACACCGGCCATTTGATGGTGGCACCCTACATCCATGTAGCCGACCTGGCGACACTGGATGCGGAAACCGCCGCCGAGTTGATGACGCTGACGCAGAAGTGTCTTCGGGCGCTGCGCCGGGCCCTTGCTCCGCACGGCTTCAACATCGGGATGAATCTGGGCCGGATTGCCGGGGCTGGCATCGCCGATCACCTGCATCTGCACATTGTGCCGCGCTGGCGAGGGGATACCAACTTTATGCCGCTCCTTGCCGGGACCAAACTTATCCCCGAACTCCTGTCCGAGACCTACGCCCGGCTGAAGGAAGCCTTCGGGGAGATATGCGCTGAGGAACAATAGGAATCTACCTCGAACGGCGGTCGTCCTCGCCCACCCAGGGACAACTGTACCGCTCGGGCACTACCTCAGACCGCGCACTTCGGCAGTCCGGCGCACGATGGCGACGAACTCTTCCACCCTCAGGCTGGCCCCGCCGACCAGGGCACCGTCGATCTCCGGCTGCTCCATAAACTCAGCAATGTTGGCGGCGTTGACGCTGCCGCCATACTGGATACGGAGCGCAGAGGCAATCTCCGGGCCGTACAGGCCGGCCAGCAGGTGGCGGATCATCCCGATCATGGCATTGGCGGTGGGGCCGTAGCAGGGCCGGCCGGTGCCGATGGCCCACACCGGTTCATAGGCAATAACGCCGCCCAGTTCCATGAAGTGCCGTCCGTCTACCCCTTCCAGGGCCGCCCGTACCTGCCGGGAGACCACCTCCTCGGTACGGCCACGCTCATTTTCCTCCAGCGTCTCCCCCACACAAAGGATCGGGGCCAGACCGTGGGCCAGGGCCGCCTCCACCTTAGCATGAATCAGGGCATCATCCTCCCCAAAAATATGCCTCCGCTCCGAATGTCCCAGAATTACATAACGGCACAGCCCGGCCAGCATCCGCGCGGCTATTTCTCCAGTGTAGGCCCCTTCGGTCGGGTAAAGGTTCTGCGCACCCAGACGGAGGGAGTGACCCTCCAGACACTTGGATACCGTCGTGAGAGAAACCGACGGCGGACAGAGCACCACCTCCACTCCGTCAATCCCTTCAACCCCGTGAAGCACCCCTTCGGCCAGGGCCCGGGCCTCTTCTACCGTCTTATGGCACTTCCAGTTGCCGGCAATGATCGGAGTACGCGGAGACGCCATGGCAGGCTCACTCCATCCCGGCGGCCGATAGGGCTATCTGCAAAGCCTGTTCCCAGTACATGGCCCGGCCGTCCCGCACCAGGAGCACCTGCTGTGCTTCGGCTGCCTTCTTCCCACCGGCGGTAACCTTCTCCCCGGCCACCGCAGCCACCACCGGCCGGCCCAGCCGACGTAAAAGTCCTGCCCGCTGCGCCGCCCGCTCCACATCGTTCCGGTCCACCACCGCCGAAACCTCTACCGCCAGCCA
>DAOUAK010000165.1:0-3899 GCA_034433695.1 Chloroflexia bacterium | reverse complement strand
TATTCCATTTTCAAGGTTCACGTGGAGACCGGAGAAGAGGTCAAGATCGTGGATGGGGGGTTGAACCCCTACTGGCGGGGGGCGGAGCCGTAGGTGTCCGGCCCGCCGAATATCGCGCCGATTGAAATCGGCCTTCTTGGGCGCCCTTGCGCCCACCGTCGGCCTGCGCCGACGGGCCAGGGCCCGGCCCGCCGGCCGGAAGCGGGGACGCCCCCAGGGGGATGCGCGGGGCCGCGCCCCTAAGGGCCGGCCGGAGACTCCTCTCTCCTCCCCTTGGCGGGGAAGGAACTCGCTAGCACCCACATTGACAAAATGATACCCATTTGGTAAGATTCTAGGTAGGACAAAAGGCCATCTTGACAAGTGGATTTCTTCTCGCTATATTCGGAATAGCGATTCTACTATCGAGGTCGGCGGTGGCTCAGGAAAGGCGTTTCCCCCAACCTCGTCAACACTTCCGGGTGGCCGTGGGCGGGGTTATCTTGATCCTGAGGGAGCCGGCCGTTTTCGGGGAGGTGGCCGGCCTGCCTCTACCGTTTCCGCGTCGATAGCAGGAGCCGCCGTCCTTTTCCCGTATAGGCGTATCGTGGATGCACGTTTGGAGGAAAGCGATGAACGGGGTCAACTGGATCGAACGCAGCCGGCCTTTTCTGGAGGCCGTCGAGGCCTGGTACCAGGCCCTTCCCGCGGTGCCGCTCAAAGACCTCTGTCTCAGCCCGGCCCGGGTGGCCGTTTTCTGTGTGGACCTGATCGTGGGCTTTTGCTACGAAGGCCCCCTTTCCAGCCCCCGCGTGGCCGCCATCGTTCCCCCTATTGTGGACCTCTTCCAGCGCGCCTATGACCTGGGGGTGCGCTACTTCCTCTTGCCCCAGGACCAGCACCCCCGACAGGCCGTCGAGTTCGAAGCGTTCGGGCCGCACTGTGTCGTCGGCACGCGGGAGGCCGAGACCGTCCCCGAACTCAAAGCCCTGCCCTTTGCTCACCTTTTCCAGGTCTTTCCCAAGAACTCGATCAACGCCGGCCTGGAGACCGGTCTGAACGACTGGGTGGACGTGCATCCGGGCGTCAACACCTACATCGTGGTCGGCGACTGCACCGACCTCTGCGTCTATCAACTGGCTATGCACCTGCGCCTACGGGCCAATGCCAAGGGGCAGAAGCGGCGTATCATCCTCCCGGCGAACTGTGTGGACACCTATGACCTGCCCGTGGAGCAGGCCCGGAGCCTGGGCCTCTTGCCCCACGACGGAGATTTCCTGCATCGTCTTTTCCTTTACCATATGGCGTTGAACGGCATCGAGGTGGTGCGCGAACTGACCTGAGGGCCGGACGATGATTTACCTGGACGATCTGCTTCAGGCGACCGGGGGACGGCTCCTGGGCCCGCCCCGGGCGCGGGAGTTTACCGACTTTTGCCACGATACCCGCCTTCTGAACCCGAGCGAACTTTTCGTGGCCGTCACCACTCCCTGGGGGGACGGCCATGACTATATCGGGGCGGCCATATCCGGCGGCGCCTCCGGCATCCTCTGCCAGCGTGAGGACAGGCTATCCCCCGCCGAGGTCACCTGCATCCTGGTGCCCGATGTACGCCAGGCACTGGTGGATTGGGCCGGCCACATCCTCCGGCGATACGGACCGGAAGTCATCGCCGTCACCGGGAGCGTGGGCAAGACGAGCACCAAGGAGGCCATCGCCGCCGTCCTGGGGAAACGTTTTCCCACTTTCCGCAGCGCGGGGAATCGCAACGACCTCTTCGGGTTGCCGCTGGCCCTGGGCAAGTTGGGGCCAGAACATCGTTACGCTGTCCTGGAGATGGCCTGTGACCGCTTCGGCGAGATCGCGGCCCTGGCCCGTATGGCCCCGCCCCGCGTGGCCGTGGTCACCTGGGTGCGCGAGGCCCACCTGGAGTACCTGGGGACGCTCGAGGCCATCGCCCAGGAGAAGGGGGAACTGGTGGCTGCCCTTCCTGGCGACGGATGGGCCGTCCTGAACGCCGACGACGAGCGGGTCCTGGCGATGGCCGGCCGCACCCAGGCCCGCGTTCTCACCTTTGGCCGGCAGCCGGGCGCCGATGTCCGGGTCGAACCGCTGGCCTTCGGCTGGGAAGGGGCGGAGGCTCTCCTCCACCTCGGTGGCCGGACCCTCCGCCTGGTTCTTCCCCTTCTGGGCTGGCCGGCGCTCTATATCGCCGCGGCCGCGGCCGCGGTGGGGATGATCTACGGCCTGGAAACGGAGGAGATTGTCGCCGCGCTGGAGTGCCTTTCTCCCATCCCCGGCCGGCTGCGGCCCCTCCCCGGCGTCCAGGGGTTGCGCCTGCTGGACGATACCTACAGTGCTATTCCCTCCTCCGCCCTGGCCGCCCTGGATACGCTGGAGGCACTTCCGGCCGGCCGGCGCGTGGCCGTCCTGGGCGATATGCCCGAGTGCGGCCCCTTCGGCGACGGCCTCCGCGCCGTCGGGCAACGTGCCGCCCGGGTGGCCGACCGGCTGGTCACCTGCGGCGACCGGGCGGCCCGTATCGCCGAGGCGGCCCGCCTGGCCGGCCTGGAGGATGTGCACGTTACCTATACCCCCGAGGATGCCGCCCGTAGTGCCCGGCAGGGGCTTTCTGCCGGGGATGCCGTCCTTGTGAAGGGCGCGCCCGAGGCGCGGATGGAGCAGGTGGTCGAGCACCTCCTGGCCGATCCCGGCGAGGCTCCGGTTCTCCTGGTCCGCCAGGCCCTGCCCCGCCGGCCGGCCTGGCGGAGTGCCCTGGAGCGCCCCACCTGGGTCGAACTGGACCTGGAGGCCATCGCCCACAACTGCGAGTGTCTGGTCGAACTGGCCGGGCCGGGTGTGGAAGTGATGGTGGTCCTCAAGGCCGATGCCTACGGGCATGGGGCCGTCCGGGTTGCCCACACCGTGCTGGCCCATGGGGCCCGTCGGCTGGCCGTGGCCTGCCTGAACGAGGCCGTAGCGTTGCGCCAGGCCGGGGTGGAGGCCCCCATCTTCATTCCGGGCTACCTTCCCCCCTGGCAGGCTCGGGCAGCCCTGCTTCACAACGTTACCTGCGCCGTCTTCTCCGAGGATGTGGTCCAGGCGCTATCGAGCGCGGCCTGCGACCTGCGGAGTGTGGCCCGGGTTCACCTGAAGGTGGACACGGGGATGGGCCGGCTGGGCCTCTTTCCCGAGGAGGTATTGCCCTTCCTGGAGCGCGTCCGCCATCTGCCGGGGGTCGTCTGGGAAGGCATCTTTACCCACTTCTCGGTGGCCGACGACCCGGCCGAGGATGCCTACACCGAGGAACAGGTTCGGAAGTTTGTGGCCCTGCTGGACGAACTGGAGCGAGCCGGTTTTCGCTTTCCCCTGGTCCATGCGGCCAACTCGGCGGGGCTTTTGCGCTTCCCCTTGGCCCATTTCAACCTGGTCCGTCCGGGTATTGCCCTGTACGGCCTTGCCCCGTCACCGAAGGTGCCGCTTCCGCCGGGCTTTCGGCCGGCGCTGCGCTTCAAGACGATGGTGGCCCAGGTCAAGGAGTTTCCTCCGGGGAGTTCCATAAGTTACGGGCGCACCTATCGTACTTCCGGCCGGCAGCGTATCGCTGTCCTGCCGGTGGGCTATGCCGACGGCTTCCGCCGTGCCCCCCGGCACTGGGGCGAGGTGCTCATCCGGGGGCGGCGGGCGCCCATCGTCGGGCGGGTCTGCATGGACTATACGATGGTGGAGGTGAGCCACATCCCCGGGGTGCGGGCGGGGGATGAGGTCGTGCTGATCGGCCGGCAGGGAGAAGAGGAGATCACGGTGGAGGAAGTGGCGGAGCGCCTGGGCACGATCAACTACGAGGTGGTCTCGCAAATCCTGGCCCGGGTTCCCCGCCTGGTGTGAGGGCAACCCGCCGGGAAGGCGCCCTCCCGGCA
>DAOUAK010000164.1:0-32147 GCA_034433695.1 Chloroflexia bacterium | reverse complement strand
CCTGTGCCAACCTTTACCCCTGTGCCTACTCCATCTCCCACGCCGGACCCGGTTCTGGCCCGGCAAAAAGTGCAGGCCAACGAGTTGGGCTGGGTTCTGGTCCTGGAATATCACCTCATCGGGGAGCCGGAGGACCGTTGGAGCCGCACGCCGGCCAACTTCCGGGCCGACATCGAGCGGTTGATCGAGTTGGGATATTACCCCATCAATCTAGTCGACCTGGCCCGGGGCTATATCGATGTGCCGAGCGGCAAAAGCCCCGTCGTCCTGACCTTTGACGACTCCTCCTCCGGACAATTCCGTTACCTGGACGACGGCACCGTGGACCCCGATTGCGCCGTGGGCATCCTGCTGGAGGCGGCCCGGCGACATCCCCTGGACTGGCGGCCCCGGGCGACCTTCTTCGTCCTCCTGGACGTGGATCTGCCCGACCGCGTCCTCTTCGGCCAGCCGGAAATGGCGGAGAAAAAGTTGCGCGATCTGGTCGGCTGGGGCATGGAGGTCGGATCCCACACGATCTCCCATTTTGCCCTGGCCCAGGGCACGCCGGAGCAAGTTCGCTGGCAACTGGCCGTTTCGGAAGAGACGATCGAGGCCCTGGTACCCGGTTATGAGGTACGCTCTCTTTCCGTCCCTTTGGGCCTGTACCCGGAGGACCTCTCGCTACTTCGCTCCGGTGAGTGGCAGGGCCGGCACTATGACTATGAGGCGGCGGTTGACGTAGCCGGGGGACCATCGCCCAGTCCCTTCTCGGTCAACTTCGACCCCTACCGCATCCGGCGCACCCAGGGCATCCAGGAGGAACTGGACACCCGGCTTTCTTTCCTTCAGGAGTATTCCGAACTGCGCTACATCTCCGACGGGGACCCCCAGGTGGTTTCCATCCCCGATCCATTGCCGGAGAGATTGCAGGGGCTTCTTCGACCGGACCTGCCGGCGGGAATGCAGGTGTTGATCTACCCCATCCGGCCCTGAGCACCGTTCCGCCGGGCGAGCCTTCCAGCCCGTTGGAGTACAGTGGTAAGAGTTCCATGAGGAGGAAAGGCGATGAATCGTCGTATTGATCTGCGCAGCGATACCGTTACTTTGCCTACCGAGGCTATGCGTCGGGCCATGTACGAGGCCGAGGTGGGCGACGATGTATGGGGAGAAGACCCCACCGTGAAGCGTCTCCAGGAGATGGCGGCCGAGCGCATGGGCAAGGAGGCGGCCCTCTTCGTGGCCAGCGGAACGATGGGCAACCTGGTTTCTCTCCTGGCCCACTGTCGGCGCGGCGACGAGGTCATCCTGGGCAATGAGTGTCACATCGTCCACTACGAGGTCGGTGCGGCAGCCGTCTTCGGCGGCCTGGTCTATCGCACCGTCTCCACCACCCGTTTCGGGGAACTGCCTCTGGAGGAAATCGAAGGAGCCATCCGCGGCCCGAACGTTCACTTTCCTCCTACGGGGTTGATCGGTCTGGAGAACACCCACAACCGCTGTGGCGGCACCGTGCTTTCGGTGGACTATATGCGGCGGGTCTATGAACTGGCCGGCCGGTTCCATCTCCCCGTCCACCTGGACGGGGCCCGCATCTTCAACGCCGCCATTGCCCTGGGCGTAGAGGCCCGGGAGATTGCCCGGTATGCCGATTCGGTCATGTTCTGCCTCTCCAAGGGCCTTTCCGCCCCGGTCGGCTCCCTGGTCTGCGGCACGGCCGACTTTATCGAACGGGCGCACCGCATCCGCAAGATGGTGGGTGGGGGGATGCGCCAGGTGGGGGTGATTGCAGCCGCCGGCATCGTGGCCCTTCGGGAGATGGTGGACCGCCTGGCCGAGGACCATGAGAATGCCCGTCTTCTGGCCGAAGGTCTGGCCAACATTCCGGGTTTGGCCGTGGACCTGGAGACGGTGCAGACCAATATGGTCATGTTCTACCCTACCGATCCCCGCTGGACCACCGAGACCCTGACCCAGGCCCTTTGGGAGGAAGGGGTGCTCCTTTCCTACCTGGGGCGGACCAAGATTCGGGCCGTGACCCATTACGGGATCGAGCGACAGGATATTGATGAGGCTCTCGGTCGTATCGCCCGAGTGGTGAGGGGAGGTTAGCGGCGGAGGGAAACCCCCGGCCGGCCCTGGTGTGCGGGTAGGCCCTCGCCTATCCGCGGGGTTGGGGGCACAAATGAACCTTGTCTAGATTTCCTGCCGGCGCAAGGCGACCCAGGCCCCCAGCAGGGCCAGGGCTACAATACCCAGGCTGATGCCCAGGGCGCCCCAGGCCGGCCCGCTTTCCCCTCCCAGAAGCAGGCGGCTTCCCCAGGAGGACAGTTCGCCCGGCAGGTAACGGCCCACCTGGGGAAAGACGCCGGGGATGAGCAGGAGGGCGAAGAAGGCGGCAGCCAGACCGGCCGCAGCCGCCTGAGAGCGGGTCAGGGTGCTCGCCAGGAGGGTCAGGGCCACGTAGACCAGGAGTTCGAGGAAGAGGAAGAGGTTGAGCAGGGCAAAGCGGCCGGCCGGAAGAGTCTCGGGGAAAAGCAAGCGGGTATACAAGTAGCCTCCGAGCGCCGCCAGGAAGAGGCCGAGAAAGAAGGTCACCCCCAGGGCAGCGAATTTGGCCAGGAGGAAGGTCCCCCGGGAAACCGGCTTGGAGAGAAGCATGGCCGCCGTACCCCGTTCTTTCTCCAGGGCGACCGCTCCCATCGGCACGAGGAGGGCCAGGAGGATGCCGAACTGGCCTACGTTCTTGACATATTGGCCTATAGCATCGGCGATCGTGGGCGGGGGAACGAGCAGGTCCAATCCCGGTGGTGCTCCTGGTATGCTCTTGAGCAATAGGGGCGTGTAGCGGGCGATGGGAGGGCTACTCCAGCCGAAAAAGGCCAGCACCACCGCCACGATGAGCAGCCGGTAAGTTCGCCATTGTTCCCGGAATTCTTTCCGTAGCAGCGGGCCCATCATTCCCTCACCAGGTGCAGGAAGACGTCCTCCAGCGTCGGCCTGGACCACTCGTAGCGCTGTACGATCAAGCCGGATGCGGCCACCAGGGCCGGAAGTTCCGAGCGGCCCCGTTCGAACTCGCCCACTGCCAGATAGGTCACTCGCCCCTCCACCCGCACCCCGGCCACCAGTCGGTTTCCTTCCAGGGTGCGGACCCAGCCCTCTACTGCCTCCCGGGGAGCGTCGAACTCCACCTCCAGGACCGGCCGGGCGTAGCGGGCGAGGAGTTCTTCGCGCCCGGAAGCCACCACCAGCCGGCCGCGGTCAATGATGGCTACGGCGTCGCAAATGCGCTCCACGTCGGCCAGGATGTGGCTGGACATGAAGACGGTGGCCTGGCCGCGCAGGCCGGCAATCTGCTCCAGAATCTCGTACCGACCGGCCGGATCCAGGGCGCTCACCGGTTCGTCCAGGAGAAGTACTTCGGGACGGTGGAGAAGGGCCTGGGCCAGCCCCAGGCGCTGGCGCATCCCCCGGGAAAATCCCCCGATGCGCCGGTTGGCCACCTCCTCCAGGCCGACCGTCCGAAGCACCTCCTGAGCCCGGGCGCGGCCCTCCGCCGGAGAAAGCCCGTAAAGCGGGGCGACCAGGTCGGCCAGAAACTCGCGGGGGGTCATCCAGCCGTAAAAGGCCGGCACCTCGGGCAGGTAGCCGACCTTGCTCCGGACGTCGCCCTTCCCCACCTCCACGCCGGCTACAAAGGCTCGGCCGGCCGAGGGTCGTGCCAGCCCGGATAGAATCCGCAGGGTGGTCGTCTTGCCGGCCCCATTCGGTCCCAGAAAGCCGTAGACCAGGCCGGCCTCGACGACGAGGTTCAACCCGTCCAGCGCCCGGACCCGGCCAAAGCGCTTGTGCAATCCCTCGATGCGGATGGCCTCCATCTCACTCCTCGCGGCCGAATAAAAGGTAGACCACGGGGCCGATCAGGTTGATCAGGACGACTAGAAGCGCCCAGGCCCACTTCGGCCCCCGGGTGCGCTCGCGGCGCAGGAGGTCCACCAGTGCCACCACCATCAGGAGAACCTGGAGGACCACCAGCGGAATCAGGAACGGAAGCCATTGCAGGAGTTCTTCCACGACGACCTCCGGATGGTCAGGTCCTTATCACCATCGGTGTATCGGCAAGTTGACGTCTCAAAGGCGGTAAGGTAGAATAAAAACTACCACAGACTTTACTTCAGAGGAAGCAGGATGTCAAGTCGAGTTCGAGAGGCCGATGCCATGCGTGTCATCTTCAACGCCGACGACCTGGGCGACTCGCGGGCCATCAACGCGGCCATCTTTCAGGCCCACCGCCAGGGGGTGCTCACCAGCGCCAGCCTGATGGTGGCCGGCGAGGCTGCCGAGGAGGCCGTTGCCCTGGCCCGGGAGCACCCCACCCTGGCCGTTGGGCTGCATATCGTCATGGTGGACGGCCGGCCGGCCCTTCCTCCTCAGGAGATTCCCCACCTGGTCGGCCCCGACGGCCGCTTCCCCCAGGATGCCGTCGCTTTAGGGCTACGCTGCTTCTTCAGCCGTACTGCCCAGGCCGAACTCGCCGCCGAAATCGAAGCCCAGTTCCGCCTCTATGCCCAGACCGGCCTGCCCCTGGACCACGTGGACGGCCACTACCATCTGCACCTTCACCCTTCGGCCCTGCGTGTGATTCTGCCCCTGGCCCGGCGCTACGGCGCCCGCGGCTTCCGCCTGCCCCGCGACGAACTGGGGCCGGCCCTGCGCTGGAGCCGCCGGCAGGCCGCTACCCAGGTGACCTGGGCGGCCATCTTCGCCCTGCTCAACCGCTACGTCCTGCGGAAGATGCGCCCCTTCCCCCTGGTTACAACCGAGCGAGTTTACGGCCTTTTCCACAGCGGCCGGATGGAGGAGGGCTATGTCATCCGCCTTCTGGAACGGATGCGCGCTTCTTCCGCCGAATTCTACCTCCACCCCAGCACCCAGCCGCCCCAGAAGCCGTTTGGCCCCAACCCGGACGACCTGGAGACGCTCCTCAGCCCGCGCCTCCGGGAAGTCCTCCAACGACGCGGCGTTTCCCTCTGTACCTACCGTATGCTGGCCGAGGAAAAGGAGGAGACATGCTCCTTATCCTCTTGACCCTGATCAGTGGAATCTATTGGATCCTGGCCTGGTGGAC
Organism: Chloroflexia bacterium; assembly: GCA_034433695.1. GTDB lineage: Bacteria > Chloroflexota > Chloroflexia > DTKN01 > DTKN01 > JASFBA01. The sequence continues at coordinate 27,037 of DAOUAK010000164.1, read as the reverse complement.
CGTGCGCTCCTTTTTCCGCAGCCGCCGGAACGACCCGCAGGACTATACCCCGCCCGTCTCCATCCTCAAGCCGGTCAAGGGACTGGATCCGGGAATGTATGAGAACTTTACCTCCTTCTGCCGGCAGGATTACCCGGAATACGAGATCCTCTTCGGGGTTATGGAACCGGATGACCCGGCCGTGCCGATCATCCGCCGGCTGCAGGATGAGTTCCCGGAACGTTCCATCCGCCTGGTCATCGCCCCACCCCTGGGGACCAACAACAAGGCCAGTATCTTGCATGTCCTGGCGAAGGAGGCCCGCTATGACATCCTGGTGGCCAGTGATAGCGATATGCGGGTCCGACCGGATTACCTCCGCCGGGTGGTGGCCCCCCTGGCCGATCCCCAGGTCGGGCTGGTTACCTGTCTCCTGCGTGGGGTGGAAGCCCACAGCCCGGGAGCGGTGATGGAAGCCCTGGAGATCGGGGCCAATTTTCTTCCGCCTGCCCTGATGGGGCTACACGTCTTCAAGATGTCCTACGCGTTCGGTGCCTCCATCGCCCTGCGCCGGGAGGTCCTGGAGCGCATCGGCGGCTTTGCCGCCGTGGCCGATTATCTGGCCGACGATTACCAGATGGGAGCACGGGTAGGGGCGTTGGGCCGGCGGGTGGTCCTTTCCGATTACCTGATGGACAATGTGCTGGGGGATATGCCCCTGGATGAGGTCTGGGACCGCTACGTGCGCTGGCTGCGCTGTGCCCGGGTCAGTCGCCCCCGCGAGTACATCCCGATGACCATCACCTTCACCATCCCGCTGGCTCTCCTCACCCTGCTCTGGCTGGGTTTCAGCCTGGCCGGCTGGCTTCTTTTGATGGAAAGCCTGCTTGTGCGGGTCTGGTCCGTCTGGCAGATTGCCGGATATACGGGCGACCGGGAGGTGCGTCGCAACTTGCTCTGGCTGCCTATAAGTGACCTTCTCCATGCTGCCTACTGGATGGCGGCCCTGGTCGGGCGCCGGGTCATCTGGCGGGGGGAGGTCTTTGAAGTGGATCGGGAGGGCCGGCTCGTTCCGGAGCATCCCCGGCCTCTCCTCGGTTGAGCAAATCCAAGGAGAAAAAGGTGTCCCCTTTGCGAGTTCTCGGCCGGCTCATCGCCTTGTTCCTGATCCTTCTTTTTATCCTCCTGACCCCGGCCCTGCTCCTGGCCTATGACCTCCGGCATACCCTCCTGGAAAGCGATTTCCCCGAGCGGCTGGCGACCACCTCCGATTTGCCTGAGGTGATCCTCCGGCAGGGAGCCATCCTCCTTTCGGAAATTGTCCCCCGGTCTGTGGGCGACCTGCCCATCGCCCATCTGGTGGTTCCCGAGTGGGAACAGGTCCTCCGCGTTGCCATGCCGGCCGAGGAATTGCAGCGCTGGATACAGGCCGGGCTGGAGACCCTGAGAAAATGGTTGCGCGAGGGGGGCAATTTTCTGGACGAAATCGTTATCCCCCTGGGAAGGATGCGAGAGAACGTCCTTCACGATCCCCGCCAGACTCTCCTGCGGGTGCTGACCGAGGCCCAGCCGGCCTGTCGAGGGCAGAAGCCTTTTTCCTCCCCCCAGGACCTGATTCCCCGCTGTCGGCCGGAGGGGGATCTGGCGGCGTTCTATCGGGAGGTGGGAGCGCGCTGGCGAGAGCAGCCGGAGGAAGTATGGCGGCAACTCTGGCATATCCCTCTCCCCGATAACCTCCCTTTAGGCGATCTGGTCGCTCTGGATGTCCAGGCCCGGATTCGGGAGATAGACCGCGGCCGGCCGCTCCACTGGATACGGCTGGCCGGCCGCTTCCTCCTTCCCCTGGTCATCGTACAGGGGGTCGTCCTCCTTGTGCTTGTGGTGCTCCTGGCCGCCCGCAACTGGGCTGAGGTGTTGCGCTGGGCCGGCGCGCCGCTGGCCCTGGCCGGCCTCCTTACCCTTCTCCTGGGTCTGGCCCTGCTTCTGGGTGGGCCGTCCCTGCGCTTGGCCTCTGTTCCCTCGGAAGAGATCCCCCGGCTCCTGCACCAGATGCTCCAGGAGGCCGTTTACCTCCTAACCGCCGAACTGTGGCCGCCCCTCACCTCCCTGGGCGGAATCCTCCTGATCGGGGGGCTAACCTTGTGGGGTGTTTCCTTCCTCATCCCGGTCCGGCCGGCCGGAGAGATAGAACGCCGATGAAAGAGGTCCAAAATGCGCTTCCCACGCCGTAGCGGCATCCTCTTGCACCCTACTTCGCTTCCGGGTCGCTTCGGCATCGGCGACCTGGGGCCGGAGGCCTATCGCTTCGTGGATTTCCTGGAAGCGGCCGGCCAGACCTACTGGCAGGTGCTTCCCCTGAGTCCGACCGGCTACGGCGACTCGCCCTACCAGGGCCTCTCCGCCTTTGCCGGCAACCCTTTGCTCATCAGCCCGGAACGCCTGCGGGAGGCCGGCCACCTTACCGAAACGGACCTCAAGGACGTCCCTCCCTTCCCCGAGGAGCGCGTAGACTATGGGCCGGTCATCCGCTACAAGTTCGACCTTCTGGAACGGGCCTTTGCCCGTTTCCGTGCCCAGGCCGGGGAAAAGGAACGCGCGGCCTTTGCCCACTTCTGCGCCCAGGAAGCCCATTGGCTGGACGACTTTGCCCTCTTTATGGCGCTGAAGGAGACCCATCACCTTCGCCCCTGGACAGAGTGGGAGCCCGACCTGAAGATGCGACGGCCGGAGGCGCTGGCATACTGGCGGGAGCGGCTGGCCGAAAGGATCGAGGGCCACCGCTATCGCCAGTGGCAATTCTTCGAGCAGTGGTTGGCATTGAAGCGCTATGCCAACGAACGGGGTATCCGCATCATCGGCGACCTCCCTATCTTTGTGGCGATGGACAGCGCCGATGTCTGGGCCAACCCCTATCTTTTCCACTTCGATGAAACGTTGCATCCTACAGTCGTCTCCGGCGTGCCTCCGGACTATTTCAGCGCTACGGGGCAACTCTGGGGGCATCCGCTCTACCGCTGGGAAGTGATGGCCCGGGAGGGCTATGCCTGGTGGATCGCCCGCTTCCGTATGGCCTTTACCCAGGCCGACGTGGTGCGCATCGACCATTTCCGTGGCTTTTACAACTACTGGGAGGTGCCGGCTGGCGAGGAGACGGCGGTGAACGGACGCTGGGTTTACGGGCCGGGGGCAGACCTCTTCCACGCCGTCGTTTCCGCGCTGGGGGAGGTGGCCATCATCGCCGAAGATCTGGGCGATTTCGATGAAGAGTCGCGGGCCGGCCTGGATGCGCTTCTGGCCGAGTTCGGATACCCCGGAATGAAGGTGCTCCAGTTCGCCTTCAGCGACCCGGAGAACCCCTTCCTGCCGCACAACTACACCCGCGACGCCGTGGTCTACACCGGAACGCACGACAACGATACCGCGGTAGGCTGGTGGGAGGTCACCTCCACCGGGGAGGAGCGCGACTATGCCCGCCGGTATATGTCCACGGACGGCTCGGATATCGCCTGGGACCTCATCCGGCTGGCCTGGAGTTCGGTGGCCCACACGGCCATCACCACGGTTCAGGACCTCCTGCGCCTGGGGCACGAGGCGCGGATGAACAACCCCGGCCTTTCGGGGCCGCCCAACTGGTGCTGGCGGATGCGGCCGGGAGCGTTGACGGAGGAAGTGGCCGCCCGGCTGCGGGAACTGACCCAGATCTACGGCCGCGTCGAGGGGAAAAGGCCCCGGATAGGCGAGGAGATTTCGCAGTTTTAGCGTGAAGCGTTCCGGCGACGGGATCAGGCGATGCGGAGGGGGGAGATGCCGCCGCTGGGGAAGCCGCAGGCGCGGTAAAAGGCCTGGGCCGGCTCGTTGGCGCGGGAAGTGTCCACGAGGAGGTGGGTGCTCCCTCGCTGGCGGGCCAGGCGTATGGCCGCTTCCACCAGGCTGGCCCCGATTCCCTTGCGGCGATGGGCCGGTTCCACGGCCAGTTCATCAATGAGCGCCCGCGCCCCTGAAAGGCCGATGGGGAAGGACATCGAGAGGAATCCGACGACTTCCCCTTCTAACTCTGCCACCAGCACCTCCAGGAAGGGGCTTTCCCGCAGGCGTTGTCGGGCTGCCCGGAGATTCTCTTCCGTGTCGGGCAGGTCGGGAATCAGGCGGAGGAGTTCCAGAACCCGTTCTTCGTCCCGGGGGGTAGCCCGGCGAATGCACAGTCCCGGCAGGGGTTCCAGCCAGACCTCGGCCTCGGGAAAAGCCTCCGGGGGATGTCGCCGTTCCCGCTTCCAGCGCTCCAGCGCCTCCCGGTGGGTGCGAAAGGCCAGCCGGGGCATCTCTTCCGGCGGGAAGATGCGCACCTCGGCAGCATCGTCGCCGGCCCGGAGGGAGCCTCCTACCTCGTGGGCCGTGTAGAAGATGACCACCCCGCCGGGGGGGTCGTCGTCGAAGGAATAGACCCCTACCAGCCGGTCTATGGCCACCTCCAGTCCGGTCTCTTCCCGGCACTCGCGGACGGCCGTCTGCTCGCTGCTTTCTCCGGCCTCGACAAAACCGGCCGGGAAGCACCAGCCGCCGGCCTGGGGAGGGTACTTGCGGCGCACCAGGACCAGGCCCTCCGGCCGTTCGACGATCACGGCCACACCGGGCAGGGGGTTGTGGTAGTAGACAAAGCCGCAGGACGGACAGACGTCGCGCACCCGGCCGGCCTGTTCACGCCGTTCGAGTTCGTGCCCACAGCGGGGGCAGAAGCGCATCACCACGGTCATGGGAACGCCCAGAGGGCCAGCCCGCTCTGGGGGTCGAACCGGCGAACCAGGGCCGGCCCCAGCACCTCCTGCAAGTAGAATTCGCCGACGAAGGTTTCCCCCTCCAGAAGATGGCCGGCCACCGTGCTGCCGTCCTCGGCCGAAAGGACGATGTGCAGGTGGACAAGGGGTTGCCCATCGCGGAGGGAGACGTTCCCCTGGCAGGAAGCGATCTCCCGGAAGCCTTCCACCGGGATGTGCAGGTACTCCCGGCGTGTCTCATCGAAATAGCCCAGGACGGCCCGGCGAAGGGTGCCGATGGCCGAGAGCCAGCCGGCCCGCACCCCTTTTTCCCGGCAGAAATCGGCCAGGGCCGCCAGCGGGTCCTGTCCCTCCAGGAGCCGACCGAGGAAGAAACGCCCGAGACGAAATTCTACCGCTTGTGCCATGTCTACCTCCGATTCCAGGATGAAAACGCCGGCGAACCTTTACGCCGGGTTGTATTTCCTTCCGGCTAGCAGGTTGCCTAGGTCTCCAAAATCGCGCCGGAGTTACCCGCCTGGGATGCGCAAAGTATGCTCACCTTATTCCTCCAACCATTCCCGCAGGAAATCGCCCGGTGTGGCGATTTTCAGCCTCAAGCCGGCATCCTGTACCTTCTCGGCCATAAAATGCTTTCGATCCAGGGTGAGAAGGACATCGGCTTCGCTCCTCAAGGCGGCCGCCAGGACATGGGCATCTTTCTCTCCGACGATGGGCTCGCAGGCTGCGACCTCTTCAGGTGTGGGAGGCGCTTCCAGGGTTGGATTGAGATCGGCCAGTTCCCGGTAAAGTCGCAACAGGGCCTCCGCCCCCAGTTCGCGGCGGACGTTCCTCTCGGCCTCCTGGAGAACCCTCCTGGTGCACACGGCACGGAATCGGCCCCGTTTGCAAAGGTCCAGCACGACAGAAGAGCCTCCTTCGGACGAGCCGGATGCGGCGATAAAAACGCTAGCATCGAGGAAAATTTTCATGCCGACAAATTCCCATCTCACCCCAGGAGACGGCGGACCCTGGCCAGAGTCTCCGGGTCAAGCCTGTCCTCTTCAAAAAAGCGCTGGATTTCCTCATCTGTGTATTCCCGAAGCAGGGCCCCCTCCTCCGGTCTCAGCCGTAGGGGGATGATTTCTATTTTCCCCTCCTTTAGGGTGACTTGGAAAAAGGTATCTGCGTCAATGTTCAACCGTCGTCTGAACTCCACGGGGATAGTGATCTGCCCTTTGGCCAGCGGCTTCACGATCCTGGTCAACTCCTTCTCGGCCATCATCCACGCCTCCGTGTTTTCCAAAGTAGGAATTTCCGAAAAATAGAATAACATACCCTCAACACTTTGTCAAACGCTTCCTGCACTCCACGTGGCTACTTGCTGATAAAATCGGCCGTCCACTCCGGCTGATCGGGCACTTCGCCAGAGGCCAACATCGCCCGCCATTTTTCGTCGGTCAGGCGATCTCCCATCGCCCAGGGAAACTCATAGTAGGAAAAGACCCCGCCTCGAGCGATGTGCAACCCACCGTCACCGTCCGGGACGACGACGTAGATTTCGAAGATGCGGCCGATGGCTTCTTCCAACACCTCACCGCGGGGATCGGTGGCCACGTCGGCCACAAGCGCCGCCTGTTCCTCCTCCTCGAAGAAGGGTTGCCCACCCCCCTCTTCCCGATCGGCAGCGGCCAGGGTAATGGCCTCTAACTCTCCCCCGTAGTAGTGGATACGCTCATAGTCCCGGTCGGTAAGAGGCTGGCCGGCCAGTTCGCGCTGGGCTACGTCCAGAAGGAAGGTGGACAGTTCCTCCAGACGCCAGAGGTTGATGCGCACCTTCTCGCTCAAGAGCCCCCGGCTCTCCAGCCCGTCGCGGGTCATCTGGGTCAGGGCCAGCAGGCGGGCATAGGCTTTGGGGTTGGGCTCGACCCAGCCACGGGGTGGCGTCGGCAGCGGTCCACCTCCCATTTCCGCCATTACCTGTTTGGCGTAGAGGATGGTATCGTGCTTCAGTTCGGTCCAGGAGCCCAGGGCAGTGTGGATGTCCTTGCGCGCCCAGGCCCGGGTCTGCATAAAAGCCGGGTACGGCGCGCCCTTGGGCTCGATCAGAGCCTGGAGTGCATAGAGCCAGGCCCAGTAGAGGTTCTGGGTCCAGGAGTCGAGTTGCAGGGCCGAGATTTCTTTACGCAATTTCGCCATTTGCTCCGGATAGCGGGGGTAAGCCGTCTCGCCCATCTCGTCAAGGATGGCGTAGGCCTCTTCGGAGCCCATCGCCGCCAGCACGTCAAGCCCTTTGGGCAACCAGCGCCCGCTGACCTCGCGCTCGATCAGTTGCTCAAAGATATAGGCATCCAGGACGAAACGCTGCCCCATGAAGCGAAAGCCCTGGGTAACTTCCTCTTCGTCCTCCCAGATATAGACCCACATCGAGTTGATCTGGGGCGGTGGGAGTTGTCGGGCGGCGGCGAGAAAGGCCGCAAACTTGGCCTCATCGGCGACGGATGAGGCCGAAGCGTCGGGGTCGAAGATGGCGTCCCAGAGTGCGCCGTACTCGTGAAAGCCCAGGTCGTCCGCCTTGCCGACGAGAAAGACGGTGGGATCATAGACCTGGGACCAGACCTCGGCAGCCGGACGGCCATCCACGTCGGTGTTGCGCAGAATGTAGGTGATAAGCAGCGCCATACGGGTCTCGTCGGGCTGGAGCAGGCGCATGTTGATGCGGCCGTACCACATCATGGCGCGGAAGTAGCGCTGGAGTTGCTCGCTGCGGGTATAATGGCCGCGGGGGACGTACTGGGAGTAATCCTCGCAGAGGCAGGGCTCTTTGCTGCACTCGGGCGTGCTGGCGCAGGGGTTGCAAACACTCGGGCAATCCTGGCTGAAGATCGGGCTGGCATGTGGACCTGCGTGGGCCTCGATGAGTGCCAGTTCCTTTGCCACCCGATCGGCCACCTCCGGCGGGGGAACGGAGGCAGGGTTAATGAGGGCATCGGCCACGGCAAAGTAAGCGACGACGTTACGGGCGGGCTTTTCCAGCGCCGTTCCCCGCAATTCGGCATAAAGGTTCTGAGCAGACTGCAGGCAGGCCGCGGTGAGGGTACGGATGGCCGGCTCAAAGTGCTCCCGTTCCAGGTCGCGCAGGATCTTGTCAAAGATCAGGTGGTAGACGTGGTAGACCGAGTCGGTGGTGACAAAGACGGGAAGATCCTGATACCGGGTGTCCTCGTATACCTGGTAAAACTCCAACCACTCGGCCGGCGCAACAAGAAAGCCGTTCTGGGAAAGGAGCGCACTTTGTCGCTCGCTGAAGGTGAACCTGTCGTAATTGCCCAAAGCATCGAGGTCTACCGGCAGGGCATACCCCTGATAGGTAGGGGGCAAGGTAACCGGCACCTCCCGGTAGGCGGCAAAGCCCGGCCCGCGCCCAACCGGTGGTGGTGTAGGCAGAACGCCGGTCGAGGGGACGGGGGGCGAGGTCGGCCTTGGGGACGGCTTCGGCGTAGGGGAAATAGGAGGAACCGTGGGGGCAACCTCGGTCGGGATAGGTCCAGCCGTCGGGAACGAGGGGGGCATACAGGCGGATAGGATAACGAAAAGAAGCCCAACCAGGGCTTTTTTCATCGGAACCTCCTCTTGTCATCCTTCTTTCACGTTTTTATTTATAACCCTCCAGCAGGGATTTGTCAAGTTATTCCATAAACATTACCCAAAAGGAAAGTGTGGGCATAATTCAATTGCGCCCTTTCCCTAGGATCCACCTGCCCGGAAGAGGAAATCGCCCCTCCAGGGTAAAGCCAAAGCCGTTCCAGCGCCAGATGTCCAGGTAAGCAAGAGGGCCGAGGCGCCCGGTCGCGTAATCCCCTTCTAGGGTGATCACCTCATTACGCCCATCGCCATCCACGTCACGGGCCGCCAGGGCCAGGAAGGGCACCGGCAAGGCCGAGCCGGCCCAAACCTCGCGTCCGGTACGGGGATCGAGCAAGACGAGGTGGCAACTCCGGCCGGTCGCGTCGTGAAAGCCCGCGATGGGGCTGGGGATGGAAAGCCAGCGCTGGATGGGCCAGTCCTGCCAGGGCCGCCAGACCAGAAGCACCCATTCCGGCATGTCGTCTCCAGTAACATCGGCCAGGATGGCGGAGGCGATTTCCCAGTCGGCGGGAAGCAGGAGGTCGCCCGGAACGGCGGTATACAGCGAGGAGGCCGAAGGGACGCAGCCGGGCAAGGTGGCCAGGGCAAGGATGATGGCCGTCGCGATACCTGTCCTCATCCCTTATCCTCCTCCTTTCGACAAAAGCGGTCAAGGGAGAGGAAAGAGGGCGACAAGGCGCTCCGAGAAGGCATGATCCTCTTGCAGCGCTTACCCACCCAGCGCCTGTTCCAGGTCGGCGATGATCTCTTCCACATCCTCGATGCCCACCGAGAGGCGCACGAGGCCCTCGCCGATGCCCCAGGCGGCACGCTGCTCGGGGGTCAGGGCGCGGTGAGAGGAGCGGGCCGGGTAGAGCACCAGGCTGTGGATGCAGCCCAGGGTCGTCCCCGGAAGGACCAGCCGCAGGCGTTCCATAAAGGCCAGGGCCGCTTCGGCTGTGCCTTCAGCCAGTTCGAAGGAGACCATCCCACCGAAGGCGCCCGGGCGAAAGAGCCGGGCGGCGACGGCGTGCTGGGGATGGTCCGGCCGGCCGGGGTAGTAGACGCGGCGCACCCGGGGATGCTCTGCCAGCCAGGAGGCCACCCGGGCGGCATTTTCGCAGTGGGCCCGCATCCGGAGGGCCAGCGTCTTCAGCCCACGGTGGGCCAGCCAGGCCTCGTTCGGCCCCAAGACCGCCCCTACCACCTGGGCCTGCCGGCGGAGCGGGCCGGCCTGCTCTGCCCGGGTTACGACGATGCCGCCCAGGACATCGTCGTGGCCGGCCAGGTACTTCGTCAGGCTATGGATGACATAATCGGCGCCGTGCTCCAGTGGGCGCAGGAGATAGGGGGTGGCAAAGGTGTTGTCCACCAGCACCTGCGCTCCCACACGATGCGCCGCCTCCGCCAGAAGAGGCAGGTCCGGCATGACCAGGAGCGGGTTGGACATCGTTTCCAGAAGAAGAACCCGGGGGCGCTCCTCCTCCAGGGCGGCGACGACTTCCTCGCTTTGGGCGATCTGGACGAAACGGGTGTGAATCCCCAACGGGGACAGGATTTCGGAGAGCAGGGCGTAGGTGACCCCGTAGAGATCGCGGGCGGCGACGACCGTATCGCCGCTCCGCAAGCCCGTAGCCAGGAGCGCCGCGTGGAGGGCGGCCATGCCCGAAGCAAAGGCGACGGCACATTCCCCTCCTTCCAGGACGGCCACGGCCTCCTCCAGGGCAGCGGTGGTGGGGTTGCCGTAGCGAGAATAGACATAGCCGGGACGCTCTCCGGCCAGAATCCGGTGCAAGGTGTCTACCTCGTCGTAGAGGTAGACCACGCTGTTGTAAATGGGGGTCACCACGGGGGTATAGTCCGGCCGGGGCGCACGTTCCCCGGCGTGGACGGCCTGGGTAAAAATACTACGCGGGTCCATTTATGCCTCCTTCTTTCCGTACTTCCGGCAGAAGGCCAGTTGATGCCGTAGATGGACGCGCGCCCGCTCTTCGTCCTCCGCCTCCAGCACCCGTGGCTGGAGTTCCACGACCACGATGCCCGGGTAACCGTCTTCGGCCAGCCGGCCCAGAAAGCGCCCCAGGTCCAGGTATCCATCCTCCAGGCGGCGGTGTTCCCGGATGTGCCGTCCTTTCCGCAGGGCGTTAGAGAGGTGGACGTGCACCACTTTTTCCCGCCATCGCTCATAGACCGAAAGCGCCTCCAACCCCTTGGTTGCCAGGTGGGTGGTGTCCAGGCAAAGCCGGGGGAAGGAGGTCCATTCTTCCAGCCGGTTCAGCCTCCAGAGGTCCAGCGGAAAGGGCCACCAGCGAAACCACTTCAGCGGCATGTTCTCCAGGGCGATCTGGGGGTTGGGGTTTCCCTTTTGCCAGGCAGCCAGGTCGTGGAGGAGCCAGCGCGCATACCCCCGGTCGGTCCAGAACGGCAGGTGGGCGACGACAAGTTCGGCTCCCACCTGTTTGGCTACTTCGGCGGCGGCGGCGATGCTGCGCGAGGGGCTCTGTGGCCAGCCCTCCAGCCGGTCCGGACGGAAGGGGGCATGGAGGCTGAGGATGGGCAGGCGATAGCGTTCCATCAACCGGTGGAGGTAGGCCGGGTGTCGGGTATCGAAGCGGGCGTCTATGACGACCTCCACGCCGTCAAAGCCGGCCTCGGCAGCCAGTTGGAAGAAGCGGTCCAGGCCATAGGTATAGAGCGAGCCGGAAGAGAGGGCAAAACGCATTCAGGGCCTCCTGCTGCGGAGATAGGGGAGGACGGATTCCCATTCGGCCGTTCGGCCGGCATCGAACCAGCGCTGCACCGGCAGGCGTCGGAACCAGGTGTACTGGTGGCGGATAAAGGCGTGGGTATCGTACTTCAGTCGGTCCAGCGCCTCTTTCAGGGAGCATCGTCCTTCCAGATAGGGGCGGAACTGGATATAGCCCAGGCCCGACATCGAGGGTAGGTCCCAACGATAGCCCCGGGCGAGCAGGGATTGTACCTCATCCACCAGGCCCTGCCGGACCATCGCCTCGGCCCGCCGGTCCACCCGTTCGTACAGGGCCGGCCGTTCCATGGTCAACCCCAGCACCAGGTAGTCGTAGGGCGGCCTTTCCCGTCCCCGCTGCCGGGAAAAGGGCACACCGGTGACCTCATAGACCTCCAGGGCGCGGATGATGCGACGCAGGTTGCCCGGAAGGATGTGGGCCGCCGCCTCCGGGTCCACCTTCTGCAACCGCCGGTAGAGGGCAAGAGTGCCCTTTTCCCGGGCTTCCTGGAGCAGGCGTTCCCGCAACTCCGGTTGGGGAGGCACGCGGGGTACCTTCCATCCCTCCAGCATGGCCGCCAGGTACTGTCCCGTCCCGCCCACCAGGAAGGGCAGTCGTCCTCGGCCGGCGATGTCCTCGATGGCGGCCCGGGCCCGTTCGCAGAAGTCGGCCAGGGTGAACGGGGCATCGGGGTCCACGATGTCCAGGAGGTGGTGTGGGACGGCCTCCCGTTGGGCCGGCGTGGGCTTGGCCGTGCCGATGTCCATCCACCGGTAGACCTGGCGCGAGTCGGCCGAGACGATTTCCCCATCCAGGGCCTGGGCCAGTTCAACGGCCAGGGGCGTTTTCCCGACGCCGGTGGGTCCGAGCAGGACGATGACCGGGAGACGCATCTTTCCTCTCATGAGGCCGCCGTTCTTTCCGTTAAGGCGATGCGCCCCTTTTCCCAAGCCCGCAGGAACGCTTCCAGCACGCGCGGGTCAAAGGCCCGGCCGGCCTCCGCCCGCATCTCTTCCAGAACCACTTCCACCGGCAGGGCCCGCCGGTAGCAGCGTTCCGAGGTCAGGGCATCGAAGACGTCGGCTACGGCGATGATGCGGCCGCACAGGGAAATTTCCTCGCCTCGCAACCCCTGCGGGTAGCCGGTGCCGTCGTAGCGTTCGTGGTGTTCGGCCACGCCGGGGATGATTTCGTGCAGGTGTTGTAGTGGCCGCAGGATGCGCTCCCCTTCCTGGGGGTGGCGTCGAATCACCTCCCTTTCGGCCTCGTCCACCCGGCCGGGTTTCTGCAGGATGGCGTCGGGCATGCCGATCTTGCCGATGTCGTGCAACATGGCGGCGGTACGCACCTTGAACACCTCTTCCGGAGGCAGGCCGAGTTCCTCGGCGATGGCCACGCTCAAGTCGGTGACCCGGCGGGTATGCCCCTGGGTATAGGGGTCTTTGGCTTCCATCGCTTCGGCCAGGGCCATCACCACGTTGGCGAAGAGGTCGTTGATTTCCCGGTACAGGCGCACCCGTTCCATCGCGATGGCGGCCTGGCGGGCCAGGCCCTCGAAGATTTCGATGTCGGAGCGGGTAAAGTCCCCCTCGCGCTTGTTGAGCGCCTGAGCCACCCCGATGACCCGGCGGCGGAAAACTCCCTCCCGGCCGGGCACCTGCTCCTGGATGACCAGGGGGGTGCAGAGGAGGGAGCGGGTGACAAAGCCGGACCTTTCGCCCACCCGGGCATAGAAACGCGGGTCCTGGCTGACATCCGGCACCACCTCGGTCCGCCCTTCCCGGGCGACCCAACCGGCGATGCCCTGGCCGAGCGGCACCCGGATTTCCCCCACTTCTTCCGGCACAGGCCGGGTCGTTGCGCACAGGACCAGTTCGCCGGAAGCCTCGTCCAGTTCAAAGATGGAGGCAGCCTCGGTTTGGAGCAACTGGCAGACCCGTTCCAGAATCAAGCCGAGGAGGTGTTCCCGGTTCAGGGTGGCCCCCAACTCCAGGCCCACATCCAGCAGGGCCCGCAACCGCTCCACCATCTCCCGGGAGGTGCTGAGGAGGTGGGCATTCTCCAGTTTCAGCGCCAGGTCATTGACCAGGATGCTCAGGAAGTCGAGGTCGGCCGGGCTGAAGGGGCGATCGGCCGGGCGGTCGAAGAGTTGCACGACGCCGATGACGCGTTCCCGGGCTTTGAGCGGCAGGCAGAGGACGTTTTCCGGCCGGTAGCCGCTGCGTTCGGCCAGGTCCCGGGCCCAATCGCGGCTCCTTTCGATGGCCGGCACCCAGATCGGCCGTCCCTGCTGGGCACAGCGGCCGGCGATTCCCCAGTTGGCCGGCATACGACGTCCCTCCAGCGCCTGGGCCACGCCGGCCGGCCCTTGCACCACGGCAAAGACCAGTTCGTTTCGCTCGGCATCCAGGAGGTAAAGCGTTCCCGACTCAACCTGGGCCGTTTCCATCATCAGGGCCAGAAATTCCCGTTGCAACAAACGTCCGTCCTCTACCTGACTCAGGATCAGGTCGGCCCGATGGAGGACCTCCAGCCTTTGCCGCAGAGTCGCCACGTCTTCCGGAAATATGCCGGGTGTGCTCACCATCTCGACCACCTGCCCTACTTTCGGGATTTGGGGCCCGGGGCCCAATCCCAGGGGACGTCCGGCCCGGACTCCCCTACTTCTCCGGCGTCCAACCGGCCTGATCCCTACCCCGGCGATCTATTCCCTCCCCTCCACCTCCGAAACTCGCCCATGCCCCAGTCGCTTCCTCAGCCAGCCCAGAACCTTCTCACGGTTCTCTTTCCATAGATGAATCAAGGTAGGCAGGCCGGGGATGAAGAAAAAGGCCAGCACAAGCAGAGTAAAGTAGCGGTCTACCCCCTCGATCGTGCCAAAGGCCCGGCCCAGGCCGTAGCCCAGGGTCGTAACTCCTATGGCCCAGAGAAAGCCGCCGAGGAGGTTGAAGGCCAGGAAGCGGCGGTATTTCATCTGGGCCGCCCCGGCGACGATGGGAGCAAAGGTGCGAATCACCGGCAGGAAGCGGGCCAGGGTAATCGTCTTGCCGCCGTGCTTCTCGTAGAAGGCCTGGGCCTTCCGGAGGTAGCGGGGCTTGAAGAAAAGCGATTCTTCCCGCTTGAACAGGAGCGGTCCGGTCTTGGCGCCGAACCAGTAGCCCACGGTGTCCCCGGCCACGGCGGCGATAAAGAGGCCGGGGAAAAGGATCAGGATGTTCAGGATGTTTCGGGAGGCCAGCAGGCCGGCCGTGAGGAGAAGGCTATCGCCCGGGAAGAAAAAGCCGAAGAAGAGGCCGGATTCGGCAAAGACGATGGCAAAGAGGATGATGTAGCCGAGTGTCAGCCCCACCGTGCCGATCAGTTCGACCAGATCGATTCCAAACATGACTTTCTCCTGAAACGTGCCAGCGAAGAACGGATCGAGAATTTGCCAGATTCCCGGGATTCCGCGCCTACACCGGCCGGGCCCCCGGTACCGGCACCGTGCGCAAGAGTTCTTCCACCACCATCGTCCCCGTCACTCCCCGGATGCGCGCCGAGGGGCTGATGATCAGGCGATGGGCCAGGGTAGGCTTGGCCAGAGCCTTGACGTCGTCGGGAATCACGTAATCCCTCCCCTGGATGGCCGCCCGGGCCTGACAGGTGCGGTAGAGGGCCAGGGAACCACGTGGGCTGGCCCCCAGGTAAACCGCCTCCTGCTCCCGACTGGCCTTGACGAGGGAGACGATATAGTGCCGGACTTCGGCAGAAAGGAAGACCTCCTTGATGGCCTCCTGCATGGCGATCAGCGTCTCCAGGGGGGTCACCTGCTCCAGTTTCTCGATGGGGTGGCGTAACCTCTGCCGTTCCAGAATCTCCAGTTCGTCCGGCAGGTTGGGATAGCCCAGGGAGATGCGCATGAGGAAGCGGTCCAACTGGGCTTCCGGCAGGGGGAAGGTGCCCTCGTACTCGATGGGGTTCTGGGTGGCCAGAACGATAAAGGGCCGCGGGAGGGGGTAGGTCACCCCATCCACCGTGACCTGCCGCTCCTCCATGGATTCGAGCAGGGCTGACTGCGTTTTCGGGGTGGCCCGGTTGATCTCGTCGGAAAGGACGATATTGGCCATGATCGGGCCGGGCCGAAATTCGAATTCGCGCGTCTTCTGGTTGAAGATGGAAACGCCGATCACGTCGCTGGGGAGGAGGTCCGGCGTAAACTGTACCCGCTTGAAGGTACAGCCGATGGAACGGGCAATGGCCCGGGCCAGCATGGTCTTGCCCACGCCGGGGACGTCCTCGATCAGGACATGGCCCTGAGAAAGGAGGGCGATCAGGGTCAATTCGATGACCGGGCGTTTGCCTACGATGACCTTTTCGACGTTGGCGATGATCTTTTCGGCTTCTTTCTGTACCTCGGCAAGTTCCACGACGGGCCTCCTGTCCGGTACGGGCGTCCGACCCGGTTGCGCTTCGTCAGGGCCATTATAACACGGGAAGCGGAGGGGAACAAATCGGAGCCGTTGCCGGGGGGTTGGTGCGGGAGGTGTCTCGGCTGGTGATTCCGGGGGCCAAATCCTTGTGAGGCCTGGCGCAAAGTTGACTGGAAGGCAGTTGCATTGTAGACTGCATTTTGCCAGATAGGTTAGAGACCGGAGGTCCAGATATGAGTCTGTTCAACGGCAAACGTCTGCCCGATGAGGTCTTCAAACTCGATGTGGAGCGGATGCGTCGCGGCTGGTATTCCGATAAATACTTTGAGAACGTGGGTCGGATGCTGGCCGCGCTGGCTCAGGGGGGCTACCGGCTTCGTGGGGAGT
Source organism: Chloroflexia bacterium (assembly GCA_034433695.1). Classification (GTDB taxonomy): domain Bacteria; phylum Chloroflexota; class Chloroflexia; order DTKN01; family DTKN01; genus JASFBA01. The sequence continues at coordinate 11,137 of DAOUAK010000164.1, read as the reverse complement.
ATTCGCTGCTTCGGGAACGGGGGGTCGACCCGGCCGGCCTGGATGTGGGCAACATGGTAGTGGAGATGCAGTGGTTCACCCGCCGCCGCCCCTTTGCCCTGGTGGCCGGCGTGGACAAGGCCCTCTCTATGCTCCGCCAGTGCACCGGCTACTTTGACGAGGAAGGCCGCTTCGTCAACACCTACGAGCACCTGGAGATCGAGGCCGTCCAGGACGGCGTGATCGTCCCCTACCAGGGCGACCCGATGGACGTGCGCCCGGTCCTGAAGGTGCGCGGGCGCTATCGCGACTTTGCCCTCCTGGAGACGCCGACGCTGGGGGCCCTTTCGCGGGGCAGCCGTATCGCCACCAACGTCTACCATACCCTGGTGGCCGCCCGGGGCAAACCGGTGCTCTTCTTCCCGGCCCGCTTCGATGCCCATGAGGTCCAGGCGATGGACGGCTACGCCTACGAGATCGCCGTGGAGCGCTTCAACCTCGACTACGGCAAGCGGCTCATTCCCTTCGTCTCCACCGACGCCCAGGGCGACTGGTGGGGCGGGGCCGGCGGAGGGACCGTTCCCCACGCCGTCATCGCCTGTTTCACCGGCGACCTCCCGGAGGCCATGCTGGCCTTCGCGGCCACCATTCCTCCCCATATCCCCCGTATCGCCCTGGTGGACTTTCGCAACGATTCCGTTTTCGATTCCCTGGCTACGGCCCGGGTAATGTTCGGCCGACATATGGAACTCCTGGAGGCCGGACTGGGCGAGGAGGCCCGCCGCTACGTCCTCTTCGGCGTGCGCCTGGACACGAGCGAGAGCGTGCGCGATGTCTCCGTCCCGCCCCTGGGTGACCGGACGCTGGACTGCGGGGTCAACCCCCGGCTGGTCTGGATCGTGCGCGAGGCCCTCAACCGGGCCTGGGAAAACTGGGACATCCCCGAACGCTGGCGCGAATCTGCCCGCGATTACTGCCGCAACATCCGCATCGTCGTCTCCGGAGGCTTTGGCCCGGAGAAGATTCGTCGTTTCGAGGAACTGGGCGTCCCGGCCGACATCTACGGTGTGGGTTCCTCTCTCCTTTCCAACTGCTCCACCTGTGGCACCAGTACCGATTTCACCGCCGATGTGGTCCGGGTCAAGGTGCGCGGGGAATGGATCGATATGGCCAAAGTAGGCCGTCGGCCCTGCGAGAACCCGGACCTGGAACGAATCCGCTGAGCCCGGATAAAGGGGAAACCGGGCGTGGCGATCCCCTGAAAGGCTGGGGAGAGTGGGTGCACCTTACACTACTTCTTCCAGCAACTGGAACAGGCCATCGCGCTCGTCGAGCCGGACAGGGTCAACATATACTATGTCAGTTGGAGTCTGGGCACAGCGCTCGATCAGACGTTGCTGGAGGAGTGGCTGAGGCGCATCGTGCCGTACGTCCAATCCGGTCGAGTGCAGTGGAAAACACTGCCGGAGATGTACGACGCCTATGTCCAGTGGGAACAGGGTTATGGCCGTATGGCAATTACCCTGTCGCCCACCGATGGGTTGTGCGGCCAAGTTTTCGCACCCTGGTGACATTTTGCAAAAGTTTGGACGTTGAGGTATAATGTTTACGAAGTCTAGAGGGAGTGGACCTACGAAGCCCACGGCGAGAGATGGTAAAATCGTTGATTCGGTGGTAAACATGGAAGAGGTCTTGCAGAAGGCCAAACAGATCATCCGGGAAGAAGCGGAGAACATGGGGTACAGCGTTCGGCATGTGCTTCTCTTCGGCAGTCGCGCTCGAAGCCCGGCCCGACAGCGACTGGGACTTTCATTACTCCCACCGCCCCGGCCAAGGTCCGCTGGGAGATCGCCGACCGCATCTGCGAACAACTGGCCGATGAGGGCATTTGGGCAGATGTGTTCGTCCAGTCCGAAGAAACCGTCACCGAGCGGGCGGGCAACACCGGATACCTCACCTATTACGCGCTCAAGGAAGGAGGCGAAGTGTGGACGAAGAAGCGGTCAGGATGTGGATTCAAAAGGCGGAGGACGACCTTGAGGCCGGCAGGCTCCTGATGCGCTCGGATCGGAAGGTGCGACGCACCTGAGAGGTGCGCACCTTCACGTCGCACCTTCATGGCGATTTGTGCGGGAGAAGGTTGCCCAAAAGGGTTTGAGCCTTTAACAAGGAGGACTCTATGCTCCAAACCGAATGTTGTGTCTGCGAAAGGCCCATCGAGGGGGAAGCCCTGGAGATGGGCGGCCGGCCCTACTGCGCCGATTGCTACGCCCGGGTGACCCGCAATCGGCGCAGCCTCTGGTGGGCCAGCCTGCTCGGAATCGGCGTGGTGGTGGCGGTGGTTGCCCTCCTTTCCTTCATCCTCGACCAGACCCGTCCCCACCTGGAGGGCACGGCCCTGGTTCTGGTGGGCGTGCTCCTGGCCTTTCTTCCGGCTTTGCTCTGGCTGGCCTTTTTCTACCTCCAGGACGTCCGTGAGCCCGAGCCCAAGCGGCTCGTCCTGGCCGTCTTCGTCCTGGGGGCGCTTCTGGCCCGGGCGGTGGGGCTTCCGCTGATCGAGCAGGTCTTCGGGGCTCCGGCCTGGTTCTCTGCCGGTACCGTCTACCACCTCCTGGGCGCCATCTTTGTCATCGGCTTTATCAACCAGTTCCTCGTCTACGCGGCGGTGCGCGGAAGCGTCTATAACTCCCCCGAGTTCGACGAACGGGTGGACGGCATCCTCTACGGCACCGCCGCCGCCCTGGGCTATGCCACGGTAGGCAATATCGAGTACGTCGTCCGCAGCGGCGGGGTGGAGTTGGGTGTGGGTATCATCCGTATCACCGTGAGCGCCCTGGCTATGGCCAGTTTCGGCGGACTGCTGGGCTACTTCCTGGGACGCTGCAAGTTCGAGGACGAGCCGGTCTGGTGGATGCCCTCGGGCCTGACGCTGGCCGCTCTTCTCAACGGCCTCTTCCTCTTCTTCTGGGAGGAAGTTACCACCACCCGTGTCGGCCTGACCGGCGGCGGCTTCAACCCCTGGTACGGCCTCATCCAGGGGGCGGCGGTGGCCGGGGCGACCTTTGCCCTCCTCTATTACCTTATCCTCCGTCTCTCCCGGCGGGCTCCCCAGGCCGGTGGACTTTAAGGAGCGTGGACCGATGACAACCGTGACCCCCACAGAAGTTCGGGCTCGGTCCCGGCGGCGCGACCGCTGGGCAACCTGGATCGTCGTCGGCGTCTTTGCCCTCGCCCTGGTTATCGGCGCGGTGCTCAGGACTCTGGCCGAGTCGCGTTCCGTGGAGTATCGGGGGGACAACTTCCGGCTGAACTACCCGGCCGGCTGGGTCCGGCGGGCCGACCCCCATCCCCCTTATCTCTTCCAGGTAGAAGACCTCGGCGCGGTCCCAGGCCATACCACAATCACCGTCCAGCGCCGGCCGATGCCCCAGCACGACCCCCTCGGCGTCGTCCAGCGCGACCTGACCATCGAGCGCCGTTCCGACCCCGCCTGGGCAGGCTACCGGGAACTCTCCCGGGAAAGCGACGCGCGGGTGGACGGATGGGAAGGCCTCCACGTCACCTTCGCCTATGTGGAGATGGACCCCGACCCGTTCCGGCTCTCGCTGCCGGTGGTGATGCATGGCGAAGATTATCTCTTCGTCGGGAAGACAGGGGTCTATGTCTTCACTCTTACCGCTGCCGAGGAAAATTACGACCGGGCCCGTGGGCTTTTCCTGGCCCTGGTGCGCTCTTTCCGCGAGGAATAGTGGGCCGGGACAGCCCGGCCAGGAGAGAATCCGATGAGACGCTCCCTTTTTCGGCTAAGCCTTGTGCTTGCCTTGCTCCTGCCCCTTCTTTCCTTGCTTCCCCGGCCGGCCCAGGCCGACCTCACCACACCACTGCGCCGGCAGGTGCTCAGGTCGGTGGTGCAGATTATCGCCGTGGAACAGGTGGGGCGCAACCGTGTCGAAGCCAAGTGGACCGGATCGGGGACCATCATCACCGCCGACGGCCTCATCCTGACCAACTGCCACGTGGCCCTGCCCCGGGCCATGTGGGACGATCCCCGGTTCGATTATGACTACCTGATCGTCGCTCTGACCACCCGTTCCGACGAGCCACCCGAACCGACCTACCGGGCCGAGGTCGTCCAGTACGATCCGAACCTGGACCTGGCGGTGATCCGGGTGACCCGCAACCTCGACGGTACGGCGCTCGATCCCTCCAAACTCAGTCTGCCGGCTCTGGTTCTGGGCGATTCCGACCAGTTGGAGATCGGCGACGACCTCTTTATCTTCGGCTACCCGGGCATCGGCGGGGAGACAATCACCTACACGAGCGGCAAGGTGAGCGGTTTTTCCCGCGAGCAGGGCGTCGCCGGCCGGGCCTGGATCAAGACCGATGCCACCATCGCCGGGGGCAACAGCGGCGGTACGGCGGTCAACGAGAAGGGGGAACTGGTCGGCATCCCCACCCAGGGCGGGGCCGGCAGCACCGACCGAATCGTAGATTGCCGGCGCATCGCCGATACGAACGGCGACGGCGTCATTGACGAGCACGACACCTGCGTGCCGATGGGCGGCTTTATCAACGCCCTGCGCCCGGTGAACCTGGCCAAACCGCTCATCGAAGCCGCCCGACGCGGCCTGGGTCCCCAGCCGACCCCCCAGCCCACGCCGCAGCCCCAGGTGCCGGCCGGCAAGCCCTCGGTCGGCCGGCTCCTTTTCGCCCCGGCGGTGAACGACTACGACCAGCCGGTCACGGTGGTGGATGCTTTCCCCTCCGGTACGAAGGAGATCTACCTCTTCTTCGACTATGAGAATTTCCAGGACGGTGCTCCCTGGCAACCGGTGCTGCTCTACGAGGGAGAAGTCTACTCGGACGTATGGCCGCTGGGTAACTGGAACGGCGGCACTAAGGGAACCTGGTGGATCAGCATCTACAACGAACCGCTGGAGGACGGCACCTACGAGTTTCTCCTGTATTACGACCGCCAGAAAATCGGCTCGGCCCGGGTGAAGGTCGGCGGCAAGGCTCAGACCCTCCCCACCTTCCGCAACCTCTCCTTCTCCGGCGGCGGGGTGGAGGGCTACCTTCTGCCGGAAGGAATCACCGAAGTCAAGGGCACCTTTGAGTATGCCAACCTGACCCGCCAGACCCGCTGGTCGTACATCTGGTACGCTGAGGGCAAGGAAATCTCCCGCGGCGACGGTCCGCCCTTTTCCAAAACTTCCGGAGAGGCTTCCCTCACGCTGGGCAAACGTCAGGGCTTTTCGGCCGGCACCTACCGCCTGGAACTCTATATCGCCGGCAAACTGGCTGCCACCTCCGATTTCCTCATCGGCGGGGCCAGAGGTGGTACGGAACAACTGTTCGGCCCGATCACCTTTGCCGAAGACGTGGACCGCAACGACCGCCCGGTGCGGCCGGGGACGGCCTTCAAGAGCGGCCTGACCCACCTTTACGCCTTTTTCGACTATCAGGGGATGCAGGACGGCTGGAACTGGACCCGGCGCTGGTCCATAGACGGCGAGGTGGTGGTGGAGGCCGATGACGTCTGGCAAGGCGGTGAAAGCGGCAACTGGTGGGTCAGCGTCTACAGCGATGACGGCCTGCCCGATGGGCAGTACCTCCTGGAACTCCTGGTCGAGGGCCAGTTGGTGCAGCAGGGCGAATGCACCGTGGGTACAGCCGGCCGACCCACACCCACACCTACTCCGGACCGGGGCGGCGTGGAGATCTACGGCCGCATCACCGACGCCGACACCGGCCGGGGCATCCCCGGAGCCGTCTTCCTGGTGTTGCAACCCGGCATCACCGTCGGCGAATTCCAGGGGACGATGGAAGAGGTCTATGCCTTCGGCCAGGCCGACCGCCAGGGGAACTACCAACTCTCGGCCCCGCTGGTTCGCGGCGAAACCTACAGCATCATCGTCGCGGCTCAGGGGTACAATCCCATCGCCGAGGACGACGTCTTCGTCCCCGAAGATATGGAATCGCCCTATGAACTGAACATCACCCTACAGCGGTCGCGGTAGGAAAGGTCTCATGCCTCTCCCGGGAAGGGGAAGGTCGCAATTTCTTCCTCCAGGGTTGCTTTTTCCTCCGGAGGAAGGAAGGAGGCTTGTACCCCGTTCAGGGCGATCTGCCGGATTTCTTCCGGGGTAAAGCCAAAGTGCTCCACGAGGAGCAGGTATTCCCGAAGCAGGTCGGTCTGGAAGAGGGCCGGGTCATCGGAAGCCAGGGTGATCGGCACGCCGGCATCGAAGAGACGGCGCACCGGGTGCTCTTGTAGGGAAACGACCGCGCCGGTGCGGATGTTGCTGGTGGGGCAGATGTCCAGGGCAATCCCTTCTCGGCCCAGGTAACGCAAGAGTTCCGGGTCTTCGACCGCCCGGATGCCGTGGCCGATACGTTGCACTCCCAGGACACGGATGGCTCCCCAGACGCTTTCCGGTCCGCATACTTCGCCGGCGTGGGCGGTGAGGTGTAGGCCGGCCGCCCGGGCCCGGGCAAAGATTTCGGCAAAAAGTTCGGGTGGCCCCTGTTTTTCGTCGCCACCGATGCTCAGCCCGACAACCCCGTAGGGGCGGGTGGCCAGGGCCTGTTCCAGAACCTGCCGGCCGGCCTCCAGCCCGAACTGCCGGCCGTGGTCGAAGATGACCCCCATACGGATGTCGTGCTCGGCCCGGGCCGCCTCATATCCGGCCCAGATGCCTTCCATAATGCATCGAAAGTCGAAATCGCGCCGCAGGTGTTGCATCGAGGAAAGAAAGACCTCGCAGTAGCGGATGCCCTGGGCCGCCTCATCGCAGAGAAATTCGTAGGTAACCCGCCGGAAATCTTCCTGCTCACACAGGCAGGCCGCGCAACGCATGTAGGCATCGAGAAAACCGCGAAAATCGGCAAACCGATAGACGGCTTCGACGCCGCCGGGTAGATTCACACGGTTTTTCTCCGCCAGTTCGGCAAGCGTCTGCGGGCGGATCGAACCCTCCAGATGGACGTGAAGTTCCACCTTGGGCAAGCGCCGAAGCCATTCCTCGATTTCGGCCATCTTTCCTCGCATTCTGCGCTCAGGGTGAGGGAAAAGTGAAGCAGGTGATTCCGGCATAGCCTCCACCCAGGTCGCTGACGTAGACGCTCCCGGAAGCATCCACGGCCACGTCCTGGATGATGGAAAAGTACCCCGCGTCCGGCAGGCCCGTTCCGCTGAAGGGTTCTCCCCAGACGGCCAGGCGTTTTCCCCGCCGGTCCAGGCGCAGCACCTGGCCGCTCCAGGTGCCCACAACGATCTCGCCGGATGGGGCAAGGGCAAGGCCCTGGGGGACACTTCCGGCCAGGGTCTCCCGACCGATGTCTTCCAGACGCCGGCCTTCGCCGTCCAGCACCATGATGTGTCCTCCCACTGCCCCCAGAAGGTACAGCCGGCCGTCGTCCCCGCAATCCATGCCGGAAATCAGGAAGGCCGGATCAAGTTCGGAAAGGTCCCACGCCGCCAGGAAACGGCCCCGGGCGAACGCCTGGATGCGCTCGTAGGTGCTGCCGTCGGGGCGTTCGTTCAGATCGGAGGCATAGACGCGCCCGTCGGGACAGACTGCCAGGTGTTCCGGGCTGGAAAGGCCAAACTGTCCTTCGCCGGTTCCGGGCTCTCCCCAGCGACCCAGCACTTCCCCCTGGGGTGAAAGGACCAGGACGGCGTGCGCCTCCGGGAGGGCCAGGTAGAGTATGCCGTCTCTCGCCACCTGGACGTCGCCGGCCTCTTCCGTGGTGAGGGTGGTGAGGATTTCTCCCGTGGGCGAGATGACCAGGAGGCCGGCCCATTCGTTGGCCACGTAGAGCCGGCCGTCGGGGCCGATATCCATCCCCCGGGGCAGGGCCGGGCGGCCGTCGGTTCCTCCGACGATGCGCCAGAGGAAGCCGGGGGGCACCTCTCCGGAGGGCGTGGGGACGGGTGTGGCCGTCGGAGCCGTAGCCGTGGGGGTCGGTCGGGGGGAGGGAGTGGGTGTTGCCGGGGGAGAAGGCCGTTTGGCCGGGGTGAAGGTGGCCGGCAGGGGGGTGGCGGCCGGCGGTGGGGTCGGCGGCGAGGAACATCCGGCCGGGGATACGGCCAGGAGGAGCAGGAGCACGATGCCGGCTCCGACCTTATTCCCACTCGATCGTCGCCGGCGGCTTGCTGGAGATGTCATAGACCACACGGTTGACCCCCGGCACCTCGTTGACGATGCGCCGGCCGATCTCCGCCAGGACCTCATACGGCAGGCGGGCCCAGTCGGCCGTCATAAAATCCTCGCTGGTCACGGCCCGCACGGCTACCACTTCCTGGTAAGTGCGTCCGTCGCCCATCACGCCGACGCTACGTACGGGCAGGAGCACGGCAAAGGCCTGGGCCGTGCGGCGGTAAAGGCCGGCCCGCTCCAGTTCCTCCACCACGATGGCATCGGCCTGTCGGAGGACGGCCACCCGCTCCGGAGTTACTTCTCCCAGCACGCGTACGGCCAGCCCCGGACCGGGGAAGGGATGCCGCCAGACGATGGCCTCCGGCAGCCCCAGCGCCTCGCCGATGGCGCGCACTTCGTCTTTGAAGAGGAAACGCAGCGGCTCCACGAGTTCCAGATGCATTTTTTCGGGCAATCCGCCGACGTTGTGGTGGGTCTTGATCCGGGCGGCCGGCCCGCCGCCGGCCCGCCTTCCCCCTGCGCTTTCGATCACATCGGGGTAAAGCGTCCCCTGGGCCAGAAAACGCACCGGGCCCAATTTCCGGGCCTCGCGCTCAAAGACCCGGATGAAGCATTCCCCGATGCGCCGGCGCTTTTCCTCCGGATCGATGACCCCGGCCAGGGCGGAGAAGAACTCGGCCGAGGCGTCTATGGCGAACAGAGGGATGCCCATCCGCTCCCGGAAAAAGGCCGTCACCTGCTCGGCCTCGCCCCGGCGCAGGAGGCCGGTATCCACCAGGATGCAGGTCAGTTGCTCCCCCACGGCCTGCCAGAGGAGGAGGGCGGTGACGGCCGAATCCACGCCTCCGCTGAGGCCGCAGATGACCCGTTCCCGGCCGATGTGTTCCCGCAGGGCGGCCACCGTTGTCGGGATAAAGGCTTGAGGGGTCCAGTTGCCGGAACAGCCGCAGACCCAGTAGAGAAAGTTGCGCACAAGTTCTAACCCCTGCGGGGTATGGGCGACCTCGGGGTGGAACTGAAGGCCGTAGAGGCGGCGTCGGGGATGGACCATGGCCGCGATGGGGGCATTGGTGCTTTCGGCCAGGGGGAGGAAGCCTTCCGGCAGGACGGCGACCCGGTCGCCGTGGCTCATCCATACCGGCATGGGGGAGGGCAGGCCCTGCACGAGGGGATCGTCGGGGCAGAGCCAGGTGACTTCGGCCGGCCCGTACTCGCGGGCCCCGGCAGGCCGGACCTGCCCACCCAGGGCCTGGGCCAGAAGTTGCATCCCGTAGCAGATGCCCAGGACCGGCCGGCCGCTCTCCAGAACATGGGCCGGAAGGCCGGGGGCATCCGGGCCATAGACGCTGGCCGGCCCTCCGGAAAGGATATAGCCCCGGGGCTCCAGGGCGGATACCACCTCGGCCGGGGCATCCCAGGGGAAGATCTCGCAGTAGACGTGGGCTTCCCGCACCCGCCGGGCGATGAGTAGGGTGTACTGGGAGCCGTAATCTAGAATGGCAATCGTTTCCCGGATGGACATGCCGGCCTCGGCGGCGCTCTAGCCCGGTTGTCGCAGCCGGAAGCCGTGGCCGCGGACGGTTTCGATATAGGAGCAGGAGGGGCTGGCTTCCGCCAGACGGGCGCGCAGCCGACGCACCAGGGCATCAATGGCCTGGTCGGTGATTCCCTCGACGGCCTCCTCCGGCCAGATGGCATCCACGATGTCGTCGCGGGAGCAAATGGAGCCCTCACGCTCCACCAGGAGGGCCAGGAGACGGTACTGGGCTGCCGAAAGCGGCGGGACGACTTCCACACCGTCCACCCAGACGCGGTGGCTGGCCCGGTCCAGGTAAATCCCCCGGCGGGAGGGGCCGACGCGATAGAGCGGGGCCGTGGACTCGCTCCCGACGAAGGTGATGCGGTAGCGCGAGGCGATGCCGATCTCGTCGCCGTCCTCCAGGGCACGGGGGGAGGTCAGGAGTTCCCCGTTGAGGAAGGTGCCGTTGCGGCTCTGCTCGTCTTTGATGTAATAGCAGTCTCCACGCCGATAGATGGTCGCATGGCGACGCGAGACCTGTCGGTCGGGTAGCGTGAGTCCACAGCCTTCCTCCCGGCCGATAAGCAGGGTGTGTTCTGCCAGTGGACGTTCCCAGCGTTGCTGGGTGGCCTGATCGTAGATCAGGAGCAACGGATGTTCTTCCATGGCGCCTCCTCCCAGATTTGCCCGAAATCCGATTTTGTTTTATCATAACATAGGGTCGTTGAGGCGTCAAACCGGAGGAGAAGATGCGCCTGGCCGTCCTTTCGGACATTCATGACCATCTGGAAAACCTGCGCCTGGCCCTGGAGTGTCTCCGGGGATGTGAGGTCCTGCTCTTTTGTGGGGACCTCTGTGCCCCCTTTACCCTGCGGGCGCTTGTCGAAGGCTTTCCCGGGCCGATTCACGCCGTCCGGGGCAATAACGACGGCGATATGCTCCTTCTAGCGCAGGTGGCGCAGGAGGCGGGTCGGGTCACCCTGCATGGGGTATACGGGGAAGTAGAATTGGCCGGCCGGCGCATCGCCATGGTGCATTACCCCCGTCTGGCCGCCGGCCTGGCCTCTCTGGGGGTGTACGACCTGGTCTGCTATGGGCACGACCACAAAGCCCACCTGGAGCAGGTGGGACGAACGCTGCTTCTGAACCCCGGGGAGGTCATGGGCTGGAAAGGGCGGTGTACCTGCGCCGTCTACGATACCGAAAGCGGCCGGGCGGAGATCCTGGAAATATGACCGTCAAATTCTCCCCAGCCCCATCTTTTCCTTGGCCTCGGCCAGAGTGGCCTGGGCAATCGGTCGCACCCGTGCTGCCCCCTCGTGCAGGACCTCGCGCACCTCGTCCGGGTGGGCGGCAAGATACTGCCAGCGTTCCTGCACCGGAGCCAGGTCGGCGACGATCTCATCGGCCAGGACGCGCTTGCACTCCAGGCAACCGATCCCTGCCGTCCGACAGCCCCGGGCGAGTTCCTCACGCT
>DAOUAK010000163.1:0-32099 GCA_034433695.1 Chloroflexia bacterium | reverse complement strand
AGCCACGACCTGACCGAGATGGCCCGGGCCGGCCGGCTGGACCCGGTCATCGGGCGCGACGCCGAGATTCGCCGGGTCATCCAGATTCTCTCCCGTCGTACCAAAAATAACCCGGTCATCATCGGGGAAAGTGGGGTGGGCAAGACGGCCATCGTCGAAGGATTGGCCCAGAAGATTGCCGCCGGGGATGTGCCGGAGCCGCTCCGGAGCAAACGGGTGGTGGCCCTGGACCTGGCCGCGCTGGTGGCCGGCTCCAAGTTTCGCGGCGAATTCGAGGAGCGCCTCAAGGCCGTCCTGGACGAAGTCCGGCGCGGCCAGGGGGAGATCATCCTCTTTATTGACGAACTGCACACCGTGGTGGGAGCCGGTGCGGCCTCCGGGGCCATAGATGCCTCCAGTATGCTCAAGCCGGCCCTGGCCCGGGGCGAACTCCAGTGTATCGGCGTCACCACCACCGACGACTACCGCCGCTACATCGAAAAGGATGCCGCCCTGGAACGCCGTTTCTCCCCCATCTTTATCGAGGAACCCTCCGTCGAGCAGACGGTGGAGATGCTCAAGGGGCTGCGCAGCCGCTATGAGGAACATCACGGTCTCCGCATCACCGACGAGGCGCTGGAGGCCGCCGCCCGCCTCTCCGCCCGCTATATCAGCGAGCGCTACCTGCCGGACAAGGCCATTGACCTGGTGGACGAGGCTGCCGCCAAGGTGCGGATGGACATCTTCAGTATGCCGGCCGAACTCAAGGCGATGGAGGAGGAACTGCGGGCCCTTTCCCGGGAAGAGGAGGAAGCCGCCCTGTCCCAGGACTATGAGCGGGCAGCCCTGGCCCGATCCCGCTACCTGACCCTCCAGCGCGAGTTTCAGGAAAAGAAGGAACGCTGGTTCCGAGAGGCCGGCCTCCAGGAGGTGGTCACCGCCGAGGACGTGGCCGGCATCGTGGCTTCCTGGACCGGCATCCCGGTCAACCGGATGCTGGAGCAGGAGAAGGAAAAACTCCTGGAGATGGAGACCCGGCTGCACCAGCGGGTGGTGGGCCAGGACGAAGCCATCGCCGCCGTCTCCGATGCCATCCGGCGGGCCCGCGCCGGCCTCAAGGACCCCCGCCGGCCCATCGGCACCTTTATCTTCCTTGGCCCCACCGGCGTGGGCAAAACCGAACTGGCCAAGGCCCTGGCGGAATTCCTCTTCGACGATGAAAACGCCATGACCCGCATTGATATGAGCGAATATCACGAAAAACACACCGTCTCCCGCCTGATCGGGGCCCCTCCCGGCTACGTCGGCTACGAGGAGGGCGGGCAACTCACCGAAGCGGTGCGCCGTCGCCCCTACCAGGTCATCCTCTTCGACGAGGTGGAAAAGGCCGATCCGGAAGTCTTCAACTCCCTCCTCCAGGTGCTCGACGAGGGCCGGCTCACCGACGGCCAGGGCCACACCGTGGATTTCAAGAACACGGTGATCATTATGACCTCCAACGTGGGCACCGAGTTCATCCGCGTCTCCTCCGGGCTGGGCTTTGCCCGTTCGGAACAGGATAAAATTGACGAGGAGGAGATGCGCCGCAACATCGAAGAGGCCCTCAAGCGCACCTTCCGCCCCGAATTCCTCAACCGCATCGACGAGGTGATTATCTTCCATTCGCTGAGCCGCGAGGAACTGCTCCAGATCGTCGAGATGCAGATTCGTGAGGTCGGCCAGCGCCTGAGCGAACAGGGCATCACCATCGTGCCGACCCAAGCGGCCAAGGAACTCCTGGTACGCGAAGGCTACAACCCGGTTTACGGAGCCCGCCCCCTGCGTCGCACGATCCAGCGCCTGGTGGAAACGCCCCTTTCCCGCCGCCTGCTCCGGGGCGAGTTCAAGCCCGGCGACACGATCGTGGTGGATGCCGAAAACGGCGAGATCGTCTTCCGTTGCCAGGGCCCCTGCCCGATGGCCGAGGCGATCCGAATCGAGGAAGAAGCGGTCCACTAGTTTCCCCGCTCCCGAAGGGGGGCCGGCGACTTTCCGGCCCCCCTGTTTTTCGCTGCCGAGAATATCGGGAATGACCAGGTAGGCGCCCCGTCAGGGGATGATCAATACCTGCCCGATCTGAAGTTTGGTCGGATCGGTGATGCCGTTGCGTTCCATCAGGTCGCGGACGGAGACGCCGAAGCGGGCGGCGATCTCGTTCAGGGTATCCCCCTTTTGAACGACATAGGTCCGCGGCGGGGTAGGGGAAGGCGAGGCCGTGGGCGTCGGCGTAGAAGAGGGCAGCGGTGTGAAGGTCGGCGTGGGAGTGGGCGGAGCGGTCGGCAGCGGTGTGGCTGTCGGTGCGGCCGTCGGCGTAGGTAGAATCGGCGGGGCGGCCGGCCGGAGGTAGGGACGGGCCGCCTCCCAGGTACAGAAGGCCAGGAGAAACAGGGCGGCCGTTGCCGAAAGGGCGATCGGCACAGGCGACAGACGGCCTGAAGGCGGTGTCCGGATTTCCTCGGCCGGATGCCGTCCGATCTGCCAGGCCACGGCCCCTTCCAGGAGGGCATGGAGGGCGATACAGAGCCAGAGGTTGCCCAGGAAGGCGAAGGTGGCGGTCATCACCAGCACCTTGCTCAACCACCAGGCTTCTTCCTCCATCCCTCCGGGCCGACGCAGGCGGTCGAGGGTTTGTGGGAGGCCGTAACGCTCCGCCAGGAGGAGGAGCACGCCGAGCCAGAGTCCGCTTTCCCTTCCCCAGATGAGGGCCGGCAGGGTGCGGTAAAAGGCCCAGTGCGCCTCTTCGGCGGCGGCCCAGAGGAGGAAGAGGGGACGGCCGGCCGGAGATGCGGCCAGGCGACGGGAACGCCGGAGCAGGCCGGCCGGCGGGCGCCCCAGGCGCAGGTAGGCCCGCCAGACGACCACCACCAGGACGAGAAGCCCCGTTTCCCAGAGCGTTCCCCACCCCACGGCCGGCCAGGAGGGCACCTCCAGCCCCATCGCCCCGGGGTCCAAAAAGCCCGAAAGGAGCGCTCCGTAGGGCACTCCCAGACCGTAGAGCGCCAGGAGCAGATCGCCCGGCGGAACAAGGGGGGCAACTCGTTGCACCCTTTCCCCGAAACGCCGTACCCAACGGGCCGTTCGGCCGTACTTCCCCAGCAACCAGAGCCACAGGCCCGCGAGCAGGACCAGAAACCAGGAGGAAGTGACCCAGGGGATGAGGCCGAGGGCTTCCCGACGGAGCGCTCCCGCTTCCACGGCCCGGCCTCACCTACCCGGCCCGTTCCGGAGGGGCCATGACATAGGCCACGCCCACGGCACCGGGTCCCAGATGCGCTCCCGTCACCTGACCGCCGATCAGGAGGGGGATTTCCCGGCGGGGGAAGACGGGGGAGAGGTCGTCGGCCAGTTGCCGGCCGGCTTCGGGATCGCCCGCGTGCAGGACGGCCAGACGCTCCAGCGGGCCGGCCGCGGCCACGAGTTCGACCAGGCGACGCATCCCGGCCCGACGGGTACGCACGCGCTCCACCAGGGTGGTCATCCCATCTTTCAGGCTGACGATGGGGCGAATATCCAGAAGAGAGCCCAGGGCCAGTTGCGCCCGCCCGATACGCCCGCCGCGCCGCAGGTGCTCCAGACTCTCCACCAGTGCCAGGACACCGGTCCGCTTCTTGATTTCCTCAACCCGGGCCACGATCTCGTCCAGAGAACACCCGGCCCGGGACATTTCCGCCGCGGCCAGCACCAGCCAGCCCAGGCCCATCGAGAACTGCTCCGAATCCACCACGGCCACCCGGCCGTCTACCTGGTCGGCGGCCAGCATGGCCGCCTCGTAAGTCCCGCTCAGTTTGGCCGAAAGGTGGATGGAGACGGCCTCCCCGCCTCCGGCCACGGCCTGTTCGTAGACCCGCCTGAAGGCTCCTACGGAGGGCTGCGAAGTTCTGGGAAATTCCCCGCCTCTCAGGCGGGCGTAGAAAGCCTCAGAGGAGAGGTCCACCCCATCCCGAAACGTCTCTTCCCCAAAGTGGACGTAGAGGGGAACGACCCGGATCCCCCAGCGAGCAACCCATTCGGGGGGAAGGTCGGCCGTGCTGTCGGTGATGACCCAGACGCGGCGTACTCCGGGCACGCTAGTCCTCCTCATACACGGCCACGGCCATCCCCCCGGGGCCGATCAAACTTCCCAGGAACGGGCCGTAGCGGGTGGTGATGACCTTGCGCCGGGGGTAGATGAGGTCAATCCGCTCCAGGAGACCTTCTACGTCCTCGGGCGTGGTGCTGTAGAGCACGGCCACCGCGCGCATCTGGGGAAAATCCTCGACGAAACTGCACAGGCCGTCCAGGGCCCGCAGGCGGGTACGCGGCCGCTCGTAGACCAGGAAAGTGCCTTCGTTCAACACCAGGAGCGGCTTGGTGCGGGCCAGTTGCTGCACCTGGGCCAGCGGAAGCAGGCCGGAGTGTTTGAGGTAGGACAGGTCTTCGCAAAAGAGGAGGAGGTGGCTGTGGCGGACCATCCAGTGCGTCCGATCGATGACCTCCTCCACCCCGAAGCCGGCCCGGACGGTGCGGGCCACCTCGATGGCGATAAGGCCCAGGGCCATGGAAACGGAGAAGGTATCTATGGTCTCCACGCGGCAGGTGGATGGAGGCAAAACGGCCCGGGCCTGGGAGGCCGCCAGGTACGTATCGCTGAGCAGGCTGGAGACATGGAGGGAAATGATGGCATCGTACTGCTCGCTCAGCCGATGGTAGAGTTTCTCAAAGATTTCCGGGCTGGGTGGGACGATTCGGGGCCAGTCGCCCTGCTGAAGACGGGCGTAAAACTGCCCCGCATCCATGTCGATGCCGTCCCGGTAGCGTTCCGTGCCGAAGTAGATGTTCTGGGGCACCACCACGATCCCCAACTGGCGACGGATACGCGCCGGGATGTCGGCAGCACTGTCGGTGACGACGCAAATTTTGGCCATGGTTGTGTTACCCTGTTGATTGGACGAACTCGATCACTCGGATTACCTTTATTCGGCGGAGAGGATATAGCGGTAGTAAGGCTGGCCGCCGTAGACCAGTTCGACCTCCTGTTCCGGGCAGATTCGGCGAATCCGCTCGGCCATCCGGCCGGCCTCTTCCTCGCTCACCCCCTCGCCGTAGTAGATCGTGATTAATTCCGGCGCCTGAACCACCATACGGCGCACCAGTTCTTCGACCACCTGCCCCTCATCCTCCCCGGCCACCTCCAGCACCCCGTTGAGCAGGCCAATCACCTGGCCCTCCCGGACCCGGATGCCGTTCAGCGTGGCGTCCCGGGTGGCCCAGGTGACCTCGGCCGTCTGGACGGCCGCGGCGGCCTGCTCCATGGCAGCGACGTTGCGCTCCAGGTCGGCCTCGTAGTTAAAGGCCATCAGGGCGGCGATTCCCTGGGGAATCGACTCCGTCGGCACCACCCGTACCTCCTTGCCGGAAAGGGCGGCGGCCTGGCGGGCGGTGAGGACCACGTTGGCGTTGTTGGGCAGAATAATGACCTGGTTACAGGGAAGGGATTGAATGGCCTGGAAGAGTTGCTCGGTGCTCGGGTTCATGGTCTGGCCGCCGGGGACGATGGCCGCAGCGCCCACACTGCGCAGCACCTGGCTGAGGCCTTCGCCCGGGGAGACGGCGATGACCATGATGGGGTGGGGTGGCAGTTCCGGCAAGGGTGGGACCTCCCGGACCGGTTTGGGGCGGGGCTTCAGGCCGGCCCGCTGCTCGTCCATGTTGGTGATTTCGATCTGATGTAACGAACCGAAGCGCACCGCATAGTCCAGGATGGTGCCGGGATATTCGGTGTGTACATGGACCTTGATGAGGTGCTCATCGCCGGCCACCACCGCCGAGCGACCCAGATTGGAGATATGTTCCCGGATCTCTTCCACGGCAAGGTTTTCTCCCCGCAGAACAAAGTTGGTGCAATAACCGAATTCCTCCTCCCCGTGGACATCCACAAAGGCCACCTCTTCCGGGAAAGGAATTTGGACTCCCCGTGCCCGCTCTTCCAGTTCCCCGCTGAAGTAATAGTACATCCCCTCCAGGAAAAAGGCGAGCCCCTGGCCGCCGGCGTCCACCACCCCGGCCTCGCGGAGGATGGGGAGCAAGTTCGGCGTCCGCCGGACCGATTCCCAGGCCTCGGCGACCACCTCCTTCAGCACGTAGAGAATGCTGGGGTCTCGCCGGGCAGCCCGCAGGGCCGCCTCGGCACAGTCCCGGATCACGGTCAAAATCGTCCCCTCCACCGGCTTGCTCACCGCCCGATAGGCCGTCTGGGTAGCCGCATGAAGGGCCTCGGCCAAAACGCTTCCGTCAAAGGCCTCCCGGCCCTCCAGCACCCGGGCCATCCCCCGGATGATCTGGGAGAGGATAACCCCGGAGTTGCCGCGCGCTCCCATGAGGGCCCCGTGGGAAAAGGCGGCGGCAACTTCTCCGGCCCCGTGGAGAGGCTTTCCTTCCGCTTCCTTCAGGGCCGACTCCATGGTCAAAACCATATTGGTTCCGGTATCGCCGTCCGGGACCGGGAAGACGTTCAAGGCATCCACCTCGGCGGCATGGAGGGAAAGCCATCTGGAGGCCCCCTGGAAGGCAGCCTGCAACTCCGGCCCGCCGCATAATCCCGTCCGAAGAGGCATTGCCTCCTGCTCGGTCTTGGTCAGATCCGGCTTTCCACGCTCCAAGGTTTTCCTCCAGAACCTGTTCTTTTGCGAATTGGCCTCGAATATCTGCGGTCAATCAACCGAAAACCGTCCCGGCCTCGGTGCCTAGACCTGGGGGTTGCTCAGGTGAATTCCCTGCACGTTGACGTTGACCCGCCCGACGGGGACGCCCAGAGCCTGCTCGACGGCAAATTTGACCGTGGACATCACATTGCGGGCCACCTCGCAGATGCGCGTCCCGTATTCGATAATTACATAAAGGTCCAATAGCACCTGGCCGCTTTCCACACGCACCACCACGCCGCCGTGCCCCTGTGCCTCGGGAACCTGGGTCCATACGCCGCTCCGGTGTCGGGAGGCCAGCCCGACGATGCCGTAGCATTGTAGAACGGCCTCCTCAGCGATGGCCGCGATGACCTGGGGAGCGACTTCGATCCGCCCCGGTGGAGTATGGGTTTCCATCCGTTTCCTGCTCCTTCGAACCTTTCGCCCAAATGGACCGCCAAGCCGGCCCGTTCGATTGTTCCTGACTTTTGGATTGTACCATCCGTTTTGGATTTGTCAAGACCCTTTTTCTGTGGTATAATATCAAAAACTGGATACGATTAGGAAACGATGATAAGGAGCGTTTTGAATGGCCGGAAAATGCGATCTTTGCGGCAAGGTGCCACAATACGGGCACAACGTCAGCCATTCCAAGCGGCGGACCAACCGGCGCTGGTCCCTCAACACCCAGAAACGGGTTCTTTTCTTGGAGGGGCGGCGGGTGCGGCTCAACGTCTGCACCCGGTGTCTGCGCACCTTTTACAGGGACCGTTAGGGTGTCCCCCGGGGTCGCTCTTATCCCTACGGCCGGCCTGGGAAGATCGGGCCGGCCGTCCATTTGTCCCCGTCAGGGAGACGGCAACCGAATCTCCAGCACCCGCTCGATGCCGGCATAGTCGGGCCAGGTGTGCAGGAAGCACCCAGGGCAGGCTTCTTGGGCCAGAGCCAAGACCTTCCCGGCCGGACCGAGTTCCAGCAAGGCAAACCCACCCGGCCGGACGTACTCCGGTATCTGGGGCAGGAGGCGGCGATACACGGCCAGGCCGTCGGGTCCTCCGTCCAGGGCCAGGCGGGGCTCGTAGGCGGTGATTCCGGCCGGCAGGTGCTCCCAGATGGTATAAGGGGGATTGGATACCAGGAGGTCCACCGGTTCCGGCAGGACCGTACACAGGTCCCCTTCCAGGAAGGTCACCCTTCCCTCCAGGCCGTACTGCCGGAAGTTTTCCCGGGCCACCTCGCCGGCCTCGGGCGAGATCTCGGTGGCGTAGAAACGGGCCTGCGGGAGGGCATGGGCCAGGGCCACCACAATGCAGCCGCTCCCGGTGCCGATGTCGGCAATCCACACCCGTTCCCGTCCCAGAGCGCGGACGCAGGCCAGCGCCCGCTCCACCAGCACCTCGGTCTCCGGCCGGGGAATCATTACCCGCCGGTCCACCCGGATGCTCAGGCCGAAGAATTCTTTTCTTCCCACCAGATAGGAGACCGGCTCCAGGCCGGCCCGACGGCCGAGGAGGTCCCGGAAGGCGGTCTCCTCCGAAGGCGCCAGGGCCCGCGCCGGATGCATATAGAGGTCCACCCGGCGCAGACCCAGCACGTGGGCCAGCAGAACCTCGGCATCCAGCCGGGCGGTCGGCGAGCCGCTTTCTCGGAGCAGGTTCGTGCCCTGTTGCAAGGCCTCGGCGATCGTCATGCGTTTCCCATAGCGGTGCTTTTCACCCGCTCTCCAAAAGCCCGCCCAAAGGCCACAGCCCGCTCCCGTTCCTCGGCACCGGGCCACCAGGCCAGGGCCAGCCCTTCCTGGACCACCTCGATCCCGGCCTCCCGGAGCGCCTTTTCCAGAAGCGGCACGGCGCCTCCACTCCAGCCGTGCGAACCAAAGGCCGCCCCGATCTTGTTCACCGGCCGGAGGCCCAAGAGGTCCTCCATCAGCGCGGCGATGTGCAGGAGCGGCCGGCGGTTGTGGGTGGCCGAACCGACGACCAGCCCCCGGGCCTCCAGAAGCGCGCCCACCACGGTGGTGAGGTCCTCCTGGGGGAGCGCATAGACCTGCACCTCCACATCGGCGGCGGCGATCCCTTCAGCGATGGCGTGGGCCATCTTCGCCGTGCTGCCCCACATCGTCTCATAGACCACCAGCGCCCGCGTCGGGGCTTCCCCCCGCGCCCAGCGCACGTACTGCTCGACGATCTGCATGGGGTTCTTCCGCCAGATCAGCCCGTGGCTGGGGGCGATGGTCTCGATCTGGAGGCCCAGTTTCTGCACTTCCTCGACCTTGCGCAGAATCAGGGAACTGAAGGGGGTCAGGATGTTGGCAAGATATTTGCGGGCCTCATCCCACAGGATGGCCGGGTCTACCTCGTCGGCGAAGCGGCGGGCCGAGGCCAGATGCTGGCCGAAAGCATCGTTCGGCAGGAGTAAACGATCTTCGGGGATGTAGGTAAACATGGAGTCGGGCCAGTGTAACATGGGGGCTTCCAGGAAGGTGAGCGTCTTGCGGCCCAGGGGGATGGTCTGCCCGGTGCCGACGACCCGGGGTTCCCGAATGCCGGGATGGTATTTGCTCAGGGTATCCACCCCGCGCCGGCTACAGACCAGAACGGCCTGTGAAGCGTGGGCCAGGGCGGCCGGGATGGCTCCGGCATGGTCCGGCTCGCCGTGATTGGCGATCAGGTAGTCGATCCGCCTCGGGTCCACGACCTCGGCAATGCGGCGCATCATTTCGTCTGCAAAATCGGCCGGCACCGTGTCCACCAGGGCAATCTTTTCGTCCACAACCAAGTAGGCGTTGTAAGAGGTACCCCGGTGGGTGCGATAGGAATGGCCGTGAAAGTCGCGGACGTCCCAGTCCACGACGCCCACCCAGTACACTCCTTCGGCGATCTGCACCGCCATGGTCCACCTCCTCGGAATGGGATCGGGTGAAAATTGTAACGGTCGGACAACTATTCCTGGAGGGCAAGACTTGCTTCGCCCCCGGGCGAAGCACGCTTCGCCCCTACTGGAGGTACGACAGTGGGTCGGTATAGGCCCCGTTATAGAGGACCTCGAAGTGGACGTGGGGGCCGGTACACCAGCCGGTACAGCCGACGTAGCCGATGAGTTGCCCCCGCTCCACCCATTGTCCGACGCTCACCACCGGTTCTCCGGCCATATGCCCGTAGCGGGTGACCCAGCCCTCGCCGTGGTCAATGGCCACCATATAGCCCAGGTCGCCGTGCCAGCCGGCCGAACTCACCGTCCCGGCCGCCGCCGAGTAGATCGGCGTCCCCCAGGGAGCAGCGATGTCCAGCCCGGTGTGCCAGCGCTTCCCGGTCCAGCCGAAGCGGTCGGTCACCCGGCCGATGATAGGCCAGGAGAAGCGTTCTCCTCCCGGCAGGGCGGCGTAGGAGGGAGCGCTCAGGCGCACGTAAGAGGGCCGGGTGCCGCGGGTGACGGCCGGCCGGGGGATCGGCTTGGAGGCGCCGGGGACAAAGATTTTCTGCCCGACCTGGAGGGTATAGGGTTCGCGCAAGCGGTTGGCGGCATAGGCGATCATATTGCCCTTGCGCACCCCGTAGGTTTCGGCGATGCTTTCCAGCGTCTCCCCCTCTTTGACTTCGTGGATAAGGCCGTCCACCTCAGGAATCTGGAGTTGTTGCCCGATGGAAAGCCGGTCGGCATCTTTCAGGCGGTTATACCAGTAGAGGGTCTCGATATGCAGGCCGAACCGGGCGGCAATGGAGGTCAGGGTATCGCCCTTTTGCACCGTGTAGGTAATCACCTCGGTGCGGAGTGGTGTGGTGGTGCGGGCCGGTTCATTCACATACAGCGGGGGTTCCTCGTTCGGGAGGGGATGGCGAATTACGACGGGCATGGCCGGGATAGGGTCGTAGAAGTCGAATACGCTGCCGTTTTCCTGGACCTCTGCCCAGGCCGGAGAAAACGAATTCCTGTCCTCGCTCACCGTCTGGGCCAGGGCCCCCCGGAAAATTCCCCCGAAGAGAAAGAGGCACAGGAGCAGAAGCAAACCCAGGTGGGTGACCAGCCGTACTCCCGAGCGGATGGACTGGGGGGAAATGGGTCTGGCCAGGAGATGGACTACCCCAACGGCCGGCCGCCGTGCCCAGACCTCCAGGGCCAGGCGACGTGTGGCGACGGCCATTCGGTGCCACCTGGGAGGCCGAGGATGTATGCCGCTGAATTGTTCCAGGGAAGATAGGGCTTCCGCAATAGCCTCATGAACCGAGGAGAGGTACGCGACCGAGCGTTTCCTCTCCCCGCCGTATGACCACGGCATCTTCTCGGCTCCTTGATCGTTGCGATCTATTTTTACTATATCACAAAGTTGGGGCACTGTCAATGGTCAAACGGATCCACGGATCCGATCGTTCAATGCCCCGAGGCCGTGTAGAGCCGCCGGTAGGTCCAGTACGAGGTGTAGATGCGCTCGATATAGTCCCGGGTTTCGGCAAAGTCCACCGCTTCGATAAAGAGGTCCAGGTCGCTTACCGGGATGGCAGAGCCGGCCCAGCGGCGGGCGTTTCCCGGCCCGCCGTTGTAGGCGGCCAGCGCCGGAATGGCCTGCCCGGAGAAGGCCTCCTGCTGCCGGCCCAGATACCAGGTTCCAAAGCGTATGCTGAGGAAAGGACGGTAGAGGTCCTCCAGGCGGAACGGCGACCAGCCCAGTTGCTCGGCAATCCCTCGCCCGGTGGAAGGGATGACCTGGGTCAATCCCCGGGCCTCTGCCCAGGAGGTGGCGTAGCGGTCGAAGCGGCTCTCCTGACGCACCAGGGCAAAGAAGAGAAGGGGATCGAGGCCGTTGGCCTGGGCCTCGGGGACGATCAGATGGGCATAGGGGACGGGGTAGAGGAGGCGAAGGAGGAAGATCGGGGCATCTTCTTCCCGGCTGCCTGTCAGTTCGAGCAGCCGTTCGGCACAGGAGATGGAAAGGGCGTGGAGGTCATGCTGGCGAAAGTAGAGGGCCAGGGCATAGAGGGCCGGCCCGTGGAAACGAAAGCGCTGAGCGAGCATGGCAAAAGGCTCGCGGGCCTCCTCCGTCCGGCCCAACTCCAGGAATTCTTCCCCTCGACGGAAAAGGGGGTCGCTTCGGACGACGGCCGGCAGTTCGGCGGAGATCGGCCGGCCGAGGCGCCGGGAGAGCCACACCTCGGCCGCCCCCTTCTCCTCCGGTGCCGCCTGAAGCACCGGTTCCCCCCTGTAGGCCCCGAAGCCTGCCGTTCCGGAAAAGAGTTCTCGGGCTCGGGCCGCATAGTACCCTGTGCCGGAAGAGGCCGTTTCCCAAGCCCGGCGGGCTTCCTCGCTCCGGCCGGCCCGTTCCAGGGCCAGCCCCCTCCAGAGGGCGGCCCGGCCGGTGGGACACAGGTCCGAATCCGCGCTACACCTCTTTTCCGCTTCCCCGCCCCACAGCGCGGCGGCCTCCAGGTAACGCCCTTGCCGGTAGCGCAGCAGGCCGGCCCGGAAACGGGCCTCGGAGGCCTCGGGGTGGTCGGGGAACTGTTCCATCAGGGCCGTATATTCGGCCACGGCCTCGTCCAGGCGGCCTTCTTTCTCCAGAAGTTGCGCGGCCTGCCAGAGGGCTTTCCGGGCAGCCTCGGTGCGGGGGAAGGTTTCCTGCACCCGGCGGTACATTTCCACCGCCTCGTCCAGGAGGTAGGCCTCCAGGAGCAAGCGGGCCTGTTCTTCCAGGGGGCGGGGGTCGTTCGGGTGGGAGCGGGCCAGGGCCTCCAGGTCTGCCAGTGCTCCGGATAGATCGCCCGAATCGGCGCGGGCCTGGGCCATCTCGTAGGGGAGGTCCGGGGCCTCCTTCCCCCGGCGCAGCGCCTCTGCAAAGTAGGGCAGGGCTTCTCGGGGCCGGCCGGCGACCCGGTAGGCCCGGGCCACATCGTAGGGGTCTACCTCGATCCCGGCGGCCAGGAGGGCGTCGGCAGCGCGGGCTGCCGCCTCGGTCGTGGGATACGTGGAGAGGACCTCTTGCCAGCGGGCCCGGGCTTCATCCGTCCGGCCGGCTTCCTGAAGCGTTTCCCCCATCTGGTAGAGGATGGAAGCCCGATACCAGGGCTTGCGTGCCCGCACCAGGATGCGTATGTAGCAGGAGAGGGCCAGGTCATAGGCCGAGAGCGCCCGATACTCCCGAGCGGCTTCCTCCAGCATCCAGACCTGGTCGGAAAGGTAGCGGATGGGATCGGCGGCCCGGAGGAACTCCCGGGCGGCTTGTTCGCGCTTTCCCAGAGCGCGGTAGCCGTAGGCCATGCGCTCGGCCAGGAGGTCGCCGAGGGCCGTCCCTCCTTCCCGGTAGAGGCCGTAGAAGTAGACGGCTCGCGGGATATCGCCGGCCTCCCGGAAGCCTTCGCCCAGCAGGAAGCAGGCGCGGTGGCGAACTTCCGGCGAGAGCGCCTCCAGCGTGGGAGAGAGCACGGCCGTGGCCGAAAGGGGCCGGCCCATATCCAGGTAAGAGCGGGCCAGACCGAGGAGGGCTGCCTCCGCTTCCGGGGCATCGGGGGCGGCGGCCAGGACCTGCCGGTAGAGGAGTGCCGCCCCTTCATAATCGCCGTCGGCGGAGAGGGCATCGGCGTGGAGGAGGAGGTCGGAGACCGGAGCCGGCCGGTCGGGAAGTGGGGAGGGAGAGAGAGTGGCCGGCTGCCGGGCCGAGGAAAGGGCCGGCCCGCAGACTCCCAAAGTCAGGAAGACCAGGCCGGCGAGGAGAAAGAGAATCGCTTTTGAAAAGGCCACCGTCCATACCCCACACCAACGCATACCCGCCTCTCATTCTATCCCGGGGGGTGCCGGGTATCGGGGTTCCCAAACTTTTCTCCGGTAGCAAGTCCCCGGCCGGGTTGCGTAGCCGGGAAAGCGCCGTTCCATTCGACCCTATTATAACCCAACACGGGGAATTCGGAAAACTCCGGATGCGGGGGCAAGCGTTTCCCGACCCCGTCCCTTCCTGGGAATCGGGACAGGCCCCGGACGGACCGCTCGGGGAGACGCCGGGATTCCCCGTGCTCTGGAAATTCCCCGGCCGGAGCAAGTTGCACGGCCGGCCGGGACGGTGTAGAATAAGGGCGCGCCGGCAAGTCCCGACCTGGCTTTTCTCCGGGAGACGTTCTATCGCCGTATGGGCCGGCGCTTTGAGGTGGAGATATGCCCAGAGCACATACCGTCTATGTCTGCCAGCAGTGCGGCTACCGGTCTTCCCGCTGGATGGGCCGTTGCCCGGAGTGCCAGGCCTGGGATTCCCTGGTGGAAACACCGCCGGAGGAAGGAGAACGGCGGGGGACCCGTCCAGTTTCCCTGGCCGGCGCTCCCCAGCCTCAGCCGATTACCGAAATTTCCACCGATGGCTATGAACGCATCTCCATCCCCCTGGGCGAGTTCAGCCGTGTGCTGGGCGGCGGCATCGTCCCGGGGTCGCTTGTCCTGATGAGCGGCGACCCCGGTATCGGCAAGAGCACCATGCTGAGCCAGGTGGCGGCTATGGTGGCCGAACAGGGCGATACCGTCCTCTACGTCTCGGCCGAGGAGTCGGCCCAGCAGGTCAAACTGCGCGCCCGCCGGCTGGGGAAGATGCCTCCCACCCTCTACGTCCTCTCCGAGACCAACCTGGACCGTATCCTCCATCACATCGAGCGGATGAACCCGGCCCTGGTCGTGGTGGATTCGATTCAGTCGGTCTACCTGGAGGCGCTGGAGTCGGCTGCAGGCAGCGTCAGCCAGGTGCGCGAAGGGGCGGCCATCCTGATGCGCCTGGCCAAGGAGCGCAACATCCCCATCTTTCTGGTGGGGCATGTAACCAAAAGCGGGGCCATCGCCGGACCTCGCGTTCTGGAGCATATTGTGGATACGGTGCTCTACCTGGAAGGCGACCGCTTCCACCAGTACCGCCTGTTGCGCAGCGTAAAGAACCGCTTCGGTTCCACCTTCGAGGTCGGCGTCTTTGAGATGGGGCCCGAGGGCCTGCGCGAGGTGGAAAACCCCTCCCAGGCCTTCCTGGCCGAACGTTCGCCCTCCACCCCTGGCTCTACCGTCGTGGTGACGATGGAGGGCACCCGTCCTATCCTGGTGGAGGTGCAGGCCCTCACCGCCACTTCTTCCCTGGCCCTCCCCCGCCGCACGGCCAACGGCATCGAGATGGGCCGGCTGCTCCTGCTGGTGGCGGTGCTCTCCAAGCGCGTCGGCCTGACGCTGGGCAACCAGGACATCTACGTCAATGTGGTCGGGGGGATGCGCATCCATGAGCCGGCCGCGGACCTCGCCGTGGCCACGGCCATCGCCTCCGTCTTCCGCAACGCCCCGGTGGACCCGGAGATGGTGCTGATCGGGGAGATCGGCCTCTCCGGAGAACTGCGCAGCGTCGGCCAACTGGAACACCGGCTGGCGGAGGCGGCCAAACTCGGCTTCAAACGTTCGCTCTATCCCCGGGTCTCGCGCAAGCCAAAGGCGCCGGAGGGCTTTGAACTGATCGGAGTGCGTTCGGTGGCCGAGGCGCTGGACGTGGCCCTGCAGCGGTAGGGGTGATACCACCGGAGGTAACGGATGCTGTACCTGCCGGCCATCGTTTTGGGTTACCTTCTGGGTTCCTTCCCCAGCGGCGTCGTCGTCGTGCGCCTCGTCCGGAGGATGGACGTGCGGAAGATCGGCAGCCGGCGGAGCGGGGCGACCAACGTGCTCCGGGCGGCCGGGGTGCTTCCGGCACTCGTTACCTTTCTCCTGGACGTGCTGAAGGGGACGGCGGCGGTCTGGGTAGGGAAATGGCTGGCTGGTTCGGCCTGGGTGCAGGAGCGCTGGCAGGCGGTGCTTTCACGGCCGGCCGCCTGGCCTCTGCCGGCCGAGGCCCTTTCCCCGCTCTATGCCAGTCTGCTCTGCGGCCTGGCCGCCATCGCCGGCCATAACTGGCCGGTCTACATCCGCTTCCAGGGCGGCCGGGGGGTGGCCACAACGCTGGGCACCCTCTTTCCTCTGGCTCCGGCCGTGGCCGGGGCGGCCTTCCTTCTGGGCCTCGTTGTCGTGGCCGTGAGCCGCTACGTCTCGCTGGGTTCGATCACCGGGGCCGCCTTCGTCCCGGCCGGCCTTCTCCTGCAGTCCCTTTTCCTGCCCTTTTCCCTGCCCCTTTTCCTCTACGGCCTTTTGGTTTCGGGGCTGGTCATCTTCCAGCACCGCGACAACATCGCCCGCCTCCTTGCGGGGACGGAGCGGAAGTTGGGCCGGCCGTCCGAACCCCCGGCCTGACCGGGAATCGGGCCTCGGAAGCACCTCCTTGCGGCACGCGGTTTCCCGGTGTCAGCGGGATGGGCCGGCCGCCCAGAGGTTGCGAAGGCGGGCCACCACACTTCCCACCTTGCTCCAGGGCGGGCTGGGCCGGCCGAGCAAGCGACCCCGGAAGAGGGCGGCCAGGAATTCCTGGGGTCCGGAAAAGGCCGGCAGAAGCACCGTACAGGCTCCAACCTCCCAGGCGCTGTGGGCATCCGAGCCGGCCGTCAGGGGCAGGGCCAGCCTCTGTCCCAGCACTTCCGCCCGGCGGTTGTTCTCCTGGCTCAGGACGCGGCCGTTGCGCCCCTCGATAAAGTCGAGCAGGCCGCACCTTGCAAGTTCCTCCACCACCTCAAGCGGCAGGACATGCCGCCAGAGGTCGCAGGGATGGGGCACGCCCACCAGGCCGCCCTGGGCCCGGATGGCCCGGGCCGTCTCCCGGGCATCCATCCCCGGCGGGACCTCTTCCCGGAGAAACAGTCCCAGCATCTCTCCCTGGAGCGTATCCACCTCCTCACCCACGATGACCTGGAGCCCGTCCGGGGCCAGGCGAAGCACCTCCAGCGCCCCTTTCACCGTGTCGTGGTCGGTCACGGCCACGCCGGCCAGCCCCAGCCGGCGGCAGGCCTCCAGAAGTTCGACCGGAGCGAGCAGGCTGTCCGGCGAGGCCTGGGTATGTAGATGGAGATCGAAACGTCCCGACATCCGCTCTCGCCCCTACAGGTCACCGTAATGGTACAGGACCAGCGCCGTGGCCACGACGCCGGCCGTCTCCGCCCTCAGGATGCGCGGCCCCAGACGGACGGGACGGAGGCCGTAGTTGCGGGCCAGTTGCACCTCCGCCTCCGAAAATCCTCCCTCGGGGCCGATAAAGACGGCCACATTGAAGGGGCTAGGGGCACGATCCGATGCTGTCCCCTCCGTCCCCATTTCCTCAAGCACTGCCCGCAACGGGGTGGACGCCCTTTCCCAGGGAATCAGGGCCAGCCCCCCGCTACGGCGTACCTGCTCGCAGGCGGCCGCAAAGAGCATGAGCGGCTGGAGGGTGGGCACACGACCGCGTTGCGACTGCTCCGCCGCCGCCTGGAGGATCTTTTCCCAGCGCTGCAACTTGCGCCGGGAAAGTTGGTGGGCGTCCCGGACGATGCAACGTTCGCTGAGGAGCGGAACAAAGACGCTGACCCCGACTTCGGTGCCCTTCTGGAGGGCCCATTCGAAGCGTTCCCCTTTGAGCACGGCCTGGTAGAGGGTTACCTTGGTGCGCGGCTCGTTCTGGCAGAGCCGCCTCTTCTGAATCCGGCCGCCGATACGCTCGGATTCGACCTGTTCCAGGAGCACCTCGTACTCCCAGCCGGAGTTATCGAAGACGATCACCGCATCGCCCGGCTTCAGGCGCAAGACGTCGCGCAGGCGGTGAATCAGGGCGGGTTCCGTAAGTTCCAGCCGGTCGGGGATAGGTGAGGTATGCCCTGCCCATTCGGGCGGGATAAAGAAGCGGTTCATCCGCCTCCTCCCGGACGGAGGCTCACCAGGGCCACCCAGTCGCCCTCCTGGAGTTGCTCGAGGGTAGTCAGGCTGGCCTCTCGAAGCGCCGCCTCGACCTCGTCGGCCTGCTCCACCAGGATGCCGGAGGAAATCAAAAGGCCTCCGGCAACCAGGGCTGCGGCCAGCCGGCCGGCCAGTTCCCGAATCGTCCGGGCCAGAAGGTTGGCTAAAATCAGGCCAAAGGGCCCCAGGTCGCCTTCCAGTGTCCCCTCCTGCACCTGCACCCGGCCGTTCAGCCGGTTGCGGTGTACATTCTTCCGGGCCGCCTGGGTGGCCACCGGATCGCTATCCAGCGCCAGGACGGGGCCGCTCCCCAGCCGCGCCGCGGCAATGGCCAGGATGCCCGAGCCGGTGCCCAGGTCCAGGACCCGCATCCCGGGTTGCAGGAAACGTTCCAGGGCGCGCAGGCAGAGTTGCGTCGTCGGGTGCAGTCCGGTGCCAAAGGCCGAGCCGGGGTCCAGGCGGAGGGCGATCTGTTCCCGAGAGGGGCGGAAACGCTTCCAGGCCGGCACCACCACCAGGCGCCGACCGACATGGAGGATGGGGTAATAGGCTTTCCAGGCCTGGCCCCAGTCCTCTTCGGTCAGGGCGCGCACCCGCAGCGGCCCAATGGGACGCAGGTGGCCCAGGAGGTTCAGGGCCATTTCAATCCGGCGAACCGTCTGGGCCGCGTGGGTATCGTGGGGGATGTAGGTATGGAGCGTAGCCGGGCGGTCCGGGTCCGGGGCCAGGGAGAGGCCGTCGTCGGCCGGCCGGCGCGCCTCCTCGATTACGACGCCGCCCTGGTAGCCGTAGCGGGACAGGACCTCGCAGACGGCTTCCACCGCCTCCGGGTCGACCTCCACGCTCAGTTCCAGCCAGGTGCCGGTTCGGTCCATCGGATACTCCGCGGGGCCATTCGGACCGGACGCCCTACGCGGACAGGGAAGCGCAAGCCCGGCTCAGCGCCTCACGGGCTTTCCCGAGGTCGCCATCCGGGGAAAAGCCCAGGACGAGGAAGTAGGAAGGGGGAGACTCTCCCGCCAGCGAAACTCCCAGGAAGTTGAGCCGGGCCGTCCCCAGGAAAAACTCGGAACTGGGTCCGGAAGCGAGCGCGCCGGTCGCCTTTTGCACGGCCTCGGCCAGGGCGGCCAGTTCGACTTCCAGGACTTCGGTCTCCACCTCCTGGAGCGATTCCGCCAGGGCGATCTGAACCCCCAGGCCGTCCATCCCCAGAAGGCCGGCCATCGCCGCTCCCGGCACGGAATCGAGCATCGCCGTCAACACTTCCTCGATTTCTTCCATCGGGCTCTCCTTACAAGGAACCGTCGCCATCGTTCCTGCGCCATTCGCGCATCACGCAACACGCATCACGCAACACGCAACACGCAACACGCAACACCTACATCTCCCGCCGGCCCTCCAGCGCCCGGCTCAGGGTCACCTCATCGGCGTATTCCAGGTCTCCGCCCATCGGCAGGCCATAGGCCAATCGGGTTACCCGTACTCCCAGAGGGATGAGTTGCTGGGCCAGGTACATCGCCGTGGCATCGCCTTCCAGGCTCGGGTTCGTGGCCAGGATGACCTCCTCCACCGGCTGGAGACGGACCCGGGTGAGGAGTTCGCGGATGCGCAGTTCCTCGGGACCGATGCCTTCCACCGGGGAAATGGCTCCATGCAGGACATGGTAAAGACCCCGATAGCGGCCGGTGCGCTCCAGGGCGATGACATCCAGCGGCTGCTCGACGACGCAGATGCGGGAGCGGTCGCGCTCCTCATCGGTGCAGATCGGGCAAGGGTCTACCTCGGTGATGTTAAAGCAGCGCGAACAGAGGAGGATGCGCCGCTTCATCTCCAGGATGGCTTCGGCCAGGGCCCGGGCCTCCTCCTCGGGAACGCGCAGGAGGTAATAGGCCAGGCGCGAGGCGCTTTTGGGGCCGATGCCCGGCAGCCGGACCAATTCCTCCACCAGTCGGGCAACCGGCCGGGGCAGGTAGCGTTCCACTTCGACTCTCAAGGCTTACCTCGTGGGACAATGGCTCGCAGTTGTCCCCACTATGGGCCCAGGCCGGGGAGGCCCAGTCCTTCCAGCAGGGTCCGCATACTTTCTTCGGCCAGTTCCCGGGAGCGGGCCACGCCCTCGTTGAAGGCGGCGATCAGGAGGTCCTGGAGCATCCCGACGTCGTCGGGGTTCACCACCTCGGGGGCGATGGCCAGTTCCCGGACCTCCTGGTGGCCGTTCATCACCAGCCGTACCGCTCCACCCCCCACCGTGACCTCCACCGTTTTCTGGGCCAGGTCCCCCATGATCTGCTCCTGTTTCTGCTGGACCTGGCGCAGAAGGGATGAAGGGCCGCCCCGTCCGTGTCTAGAGCCCATACGCATCCTTATACCTCCTTAGTACGGGCGAATCATGATCCGCTACCGTCCTCTTCGGAAGACGCGGTATGCTGTACCCCGACGATTCGGGCGTTGAAGATGTTGGCTGCCGCTCGAATCCGGGGATTCTCCTGAATTTGATCGCGTTCCCGATTCCGTCGTCCCTCGGCCGGCCGGCCGGACGCGCGGGCGTCCGACCCGGAGGCCCCGGCGCTCAGTACACAGCGGATGCCGTAATTCCCGTGCAGCGCCTTGCTGAGCGCCTGCTCCACGATCCGCCGATTGCGCACCTCCTCGATTTTCCCCTTGTGGAATTCGAAGCGAAAACCCAGGACGACGACCCGGCCCTCCACGGCGATGGGCTGGCAGGAGTAGCCGTGGAGCAGGGCCTGCACCGAGGGGTTCACCGGGCGGATGCTTTCGACCACCTCGGGCCAGACCCGCAGGACCTCCTCCAGGGTCAGTTCCCCTCCGGTTCTTTCCTCGGCCGGTGGGGGGGACGTCGCTCCGCTCGGAGGAGGCGGGGAAGGGGATACCACGTCCGGGCGGCGCTCCGGTCCGGGCGGACGCCCCGGACCGGGTCGTGGGGAGGGAGGCGGGGTCGTCCCACGACTTTCGAGCGGACGGGCCGGCTCGGCAGCGGGCAGGGTGGCTTCCACCAGCGCCAGTTCAAAGGGGAGTTGGCCGTACCACCCGGCCTTGAGGTCGGCATCGAGCAGGCTGAAGCGGCGCACCCAATCGACCAGACGGGCCACCGTGGTGCGCTGTGCCTGGAGACGCATCTCCGAGAGCGTCTCGCCGGTGACGTCAAGCAGGTCGGCCCCGTCCTGGGTTACGGCCAGAAACAGAAGCCCCCGCAGGTAGCCGACCAGTTCGCGGTTGAGCTGCCGCAGGTCCACGCCGTCGTCCACCAGGCGCTGGAGCAGGCGCAGGGCGGCCGGCAGGTCCCCGGCGATGAGGGCGTCCACGAGCGCCGGCACCTGCTCGCTGCCGCGCATCCCCAGGAGGGCCTGGACCGCGGTTTCGTCGAGCGTGCCCTCGCGTCCATAGACGAGCAACTGGTCCAGGAGGCTTTCGGCATCGCGCATGCTGCCGGTGGCGCTCCGGGCGATGAGTTCCAGGGCCGGCCGGGTGGCCTGAAGGCCCTCGGCGCGGACGATGTCTTCCAGCCGCCGGACGATGTCGGAGGTGCGCACCCGCCGAAAGTCGAAGCGCTGGCAGCGCGAGAGGACGGTGGGGGGGATGCGGTGAGGCTCGGTGGTGGCCAGGACGAAGATGACGTGCGGCGGCGGCTCCTCCAGGGTTTTCAGGAGGGCGTTGAAGGCCTCGGTGGTGAGCATGTGGCTTTCGTCAATGATATAGACCTTGTAACGCGCTTCGCTGGGGGCAAAGCGCACCTTCTCCCGCAGGTCGCGGATCTCGTCGATGCCCCGGTTGGAAGCGCCGTCGATCTCGATAAGGTCTACGGCCCGGCCTTCGCTGATGGCCAGACAGGTCGGGCAGGTGTTACAGGGCAGAGGTGGGCCACCGGTGCAGTTGACCGCCTTGGCCAGAATCCGGGCCGTAGAGGTTTTCCCGGTGCCGCGGGGGCCGGCGAAGAGGTAGGCATGGGCAATGCGGCCGGAGGCCAGGGCCCGCTGCAGGGTGCGGGTGATGTGCTCCTGCCCGATGATCTCCTCGAAACGCTGGGGGCGCCATTTACGGTAGAGGACCTGACCGGCCATCTCCAGTCTCCTTGTTTGTATTGGGCGTACGGTCGTATGCCCCTGCTTTTTCTATTGTACTACGTTCGGGCCGGACATGCAAACAGGCCGCAGTCGGCCCGTTTTACGGCTCTCTACGGTATGTCCCCACCAAAAAACGCTCACGAGTTTGCCATTTCCGCCCCGAGCCTGTATAATCAAATTGTTCTTCCCGGAACAAACCTAGCAAAGCCAAAGGAGGAAAAGGATGACCCTAACTCGCCGCTTCCCAGCGATCCTGTCTGTACTGGCTGTGCTGACTGCCATCGGCACGATGGTGGTCCAGGCCGGCCCGCCACCCGTTCCCCAGGGCGAACGCTGGCTGCCCCTGGGGAGCACTTCCCCCGCCCGGCCGGCCCTCTCCCTCCTCTCCGCCGATCCGGATGCCATTGTCCTCCGGGCCGACCTCCCCGGCGTCTGGGCCGCCGACTTCGAGGGGTTGTATACCCGTCTTTATGGCCCCGGTTACGGCCACGGAGTCGAAATCGGCCGGCCCGACCTCCCGGTCCTGCGCCGCGAGGTCGAAATCCCCTTCGGCGCCGAGGTAACCCTGGAGATCCTCCAGGCCAACTGCTCCGATTCCACCCTGGTCGAACTGGGCCTCTTTCCCATCTACCCACTCCAGCCGCCTGTTCCCAAGGTTCCCGGTGCGGAGAAGCGTCCCCTCGTCATTGACCGGGCCTTTTACACCGGTGGCGGCCTCTACCCCGCGTCGCCGCTGGCCCTTGGCGAGCCCTATGTGATCCGCGGCCACCGCATCGTGCCGGTCGAGGTCTGGCCGGTGGCCTATGACCCCGCCGCCGGCACCCTGCGCCTCTGCCGCTCCTTCACCTTCCGCCTGAGGTTGCAGGGCAGCGATATGGCCCGCACTCGGGCGCTGGCCGAACGCTATGCTTCCCCCGCTTTCGAAAGGACGCTCTCCCGCCGTGTCCTGAACTATAACCAGGGCCGGCCGCTCCCCCCCACCTCCGCCGTCGGCTACCTCATCATCACCGCCGACGCCTACTATAACGCCATCCTTCCTCTGGCCGACCTGCGCGAAAGCCGGGGCCTGGACGTCACCGTGACCCGCTGCTCGGAGATCGCCGGCGGCTGCCTGAGCACCGCCGCTGTCAAGGCCTATATCCAGAACGCCTACGATACCTGGCCCGTCCCGCCCTCCTACGTCCTCCTGGTCGGCGATACCGATACCATCGCTACCTACACCGGCCCCATTATCGAAACCTCCACCGACCTCTACTACGGCTGCATGGACGGCGAAAGCGACTGGCACCCCGACATCGGCCGTGGCCGCTTCCCGGTGCGTTCCCCCCAGCAGACCACTATTATGGTCAATAAATATCTGGCCTATGCCAACCTGACCGGAAACGAGCCCTGGGTAAAAACGGCCTCCTTCCCGGCCACCTGCGACAATTACCAGGTTGCCGAGGGCACCCATAACTATGTCATCAATTCCTACACCGGTCCGGGAGGTTATACGGGCAATTTCCCCAACCTGAACAACTACGGCGGAGACCAACTCTACTGCGTCACTTACGGTGCCACCCACGACGACCTGGTCCAGATGTTCAACCAGGGTCGCTGGGTCATCATCTACTCCGGCCACGGCTCCTACGACGGCTGGGAGATGGGCTTTACCCCCAACGACGTTCGCAATCTGACCAACTACGGGATGTTCCCCTTTGTCGCCAGCCACGCCTGCCTCTCCGGTGATTTTGGCCAGACCGAGGTCTTTGGCGAAACGTGGGTGCTCCAGGAGAACAAGGGCGGGCTGGTCTACTGGGGCTCTTCCACGTACTCCTACTGGGACGAAGACGACATCCTGGAACGGGCCATGTTCGATTCCCTCTTCGCCCCCGGCACACCCCATGCCGACGTCTGGACGATGACCGACGACGGGCTGGCCGCCGTCGAGGCCAGTTACCCCTCGCGTGCCCGTTACTACTGGGAGACCTACAACGTGCTGGGCGACCCAGCGGTCAAGGTCTTTTTGGAGCCGGACCTGCCCACCTTCACCTTCGAGGTGACCCCGACCGAACGTGAACTATGCACGAGCGGCCTCGTCACCTCCAGCCTGATTGTGCGGAGCATCATGGGCTATTCGGAGACGGTCTACCTGGAGGTAGGCGACCTCCCGGCCGGCATCACGGCTACCGTGGAGCCGCCCGTGGCCCCCGCTCCCTATACCGCTACCCTCACCCTGGAGGTGGCGTCCTCCACGCCGGCCGGAGATTATCCTGTCCTCATCACCGCCACCGACTACCTTTCCTGGACCCACGACGCCCAGGTGCTCCTGCACCTGGCCACTGCCGCGCCCGACGCCCCCACCCTCCTTTCCCCGCCCGATGGGGCACCTGACCAACCGCTCCAGCCCACCTTCGAGTGGGCCGAAACCCTCTGGGCCCGGACCTACCATCTCCAGGTGGACGAAAGCCCGCTTTTCCCTGCTCCGGTGCTCGATGTGGACGGCCTTACGGACACCTCCTACACCTCCCCCGAAGCCCTGGCCGGCGGGCGGTGCTACTGGTGGCATCTCCTGGCCGCCAACGCCTGCGGCAGCGGCCCCTGGTCTGCCCCCTTCCACTTTGCCACCGTGGCCCTGGGGATCGCCTTTTTCGACGATATGGAATCGGGTAGCGGCCAGTGGAGCCACGCCGCCGCCCAGGGAAGCGACCACTGGCAACTCAGCACCGCCCAGTCGCACAGTCCCACCCACTCCTGGTACGTCCCCGATGACTCCGTCATCACCGACAGCCGCCTCTGGAATACCGTGGCCGTCCCCCTGGAGGCCGGCAGCATCCTGACCTTCTGGCACCGTTACCAGTTCGAAGGAACCGGCTACGACGGCTCCGTCCTGGAAATCTCCACCAACGGCGGTACCACCTGGAGCGACCTGGGGCCGTACATCACCTCGGGGGGCTACAACGGCACGATCAGCACCTGTTGCAGCAACCCGCTGGGCGGCCGGCAGGCCTGGGTGGGCGACCTGACCCAGTGGACCCAGGTCACGGTGGACCTCGGGGCCTTTGCCGGCCAGAACGCCCATATCCGCTGGCGCATCGGCTGCGATTATTCCGTGAGTGACGTGGGCTGGTACATTGACGACGTAGAGATCACCCATCCACTCCCGCCCAACCCAAGCCCGACCCTGGAGCGTATGGTCCCGAACTATGGTTCTTACGGCTACGCCACACCGGTGCAGGTCGAAGGCAACAACTTCCTGCCCACTCTAGACCTGAAACTGGGAGAGACCTGGCTCCTCTCGGTCACCCTGGTCTCCTCCACCACCCTGAACGCGGTGGTGCCGGCCGTTCTTGCTCCCGGCACCTACACCCTCACCCTCTACAACGGCGACTGCCAGGAGGTCTCCCTGCCCGACGCCTTCAGCGTCATCACCGGTTGCATCACTCCCACGGTCTCCCTGACAAGCGATAGCCCGGTAGAACTCGGGAATCCCATGCACTTTACGGCCACTGCCCAGGGATCTCCTCCCTACTTTACTTACACCTGGGATTTCGGCGGGCCGGGCTACGGAAGCGGTCTGGATACGCCCACGCCAGTTTACACCTACACGGACTATGGTTCCTTCACCGTTACTGCCTATGTTTCTAACGCCTGTGACGTGGGCGAAGCCGACCTGACCGTCAAGGTCCTCTGCTTTGCCCCCCAGGCCACCTTCACTTCCGATAGCCCCGTTGTCCTGGGCGAGGCCATGCACTTTACCTCCGCCGTCTCCGGGACCGGCCCCTTCTCCTACACCTGGACCTTTGGCGACGGGGTCGGCGTAAGCCACGAGCCCAACCCCGTCTATACCTACACCGCCGCCGGGGACTTTAGCGTAACTCTGGCCGTGACCGGAAGTTGCGGGACGGATACCTTCCAGGATAGGGTAACCGTCCTCTTGCCTCCGCGTTATTCGATCTACCTGCCCCTGGTGTTCCGCATCTTCCGGCCCTGAAAAATAGCGGGGGGCGGGGATGCGAAGTTGTTTCGCCATCTCCGCCCCCCGCAGAGTGGGGACAGGCTACGCCCCCGCTTCCGAATTGACAACCGCTGCCTCCTCGGGCATAATAACATCCAACTGGCCATGCCGAAGGAGGAATGCCATGTCTGAATTTCTGAACTGGTGGACCTGTACCGAATGCCGTTATACCCTTCAGGCCAAGGAGCCGCCCGAGGTCTGTCCCGGCTGCAACAAGAAATGCCAGTTCGTCGAGGCCACGTGCTACAGCCCGGAGTGCGGGGGTCCGACGAACCCCGATCCCCAAATCCTCGCCGGCCTGGGGAAGACCGAATGACCGGATTCCGATGAACGGCCTCGGCTCCACTGCGCTTTTCTCGGCTCTGAACCCACCCTCCTTCTGGGTGGGGAACCCCGCTCCTCTCGGGCATGACCCCACGGATCCGGGCTTTATCCTGGCCCAGTGGAAGGCCATTCTGACCACGATTCTCCTGTTCCTGGCCTTCCTCCAGGTGCTGGAGCAGGCCGTATTGCGCGACAAGGTCCGCCTCCGGATCGACAAAAAGGTTGCCGCCACCCTCCACCGTCTAGGGGGAATCGTCTCCCTGGAAATTGCCCAGGTTGTCCTGGGCCTTTGCCTGTATGCTGCACACGGCCAGGGCTATCTCCTGGGCACGGAACGCCTCATCGCGCACGCCGTCCTGGGAGGGCTTGCCACGGCCGGCCTTTTGCTCAAAGTGCTTATCAGCAACGCCTTTCCCCGCCTCCTGCGCTGGCAGGCCGTGCTGGGCGTCGCGATCTTTTCGGCCATCCTGGGCGTCTTTCTGACCGGCGCCTTGCCCCATTTTCTGGGGCTGGATTACTGAGAAGCGGCAGGTGTCCGGCCCCGGCAGGAAGTTGGTCTCCTGGATCGCTGAAAGGGCCCGCCGAGGTAGGCCGCCGATCGTATTCCTGGCGGTTATGCCCGACCCGGAAAAATTTGGGGCACCCTTGGCAAACTCGACTTGACGCTCCAGGGAGAGCGTAGTATACTAAATATCGGCATATTTAAGGAGGATGTACATGGCCGTGGTCAACGGTGGCACTTTTCACCTGGATTCTTCTCAGGAAACCTTCGAGGGCCAGACGCCTTTTCGCCGGGAAGTCCGTCCACCGGCCGCCGGGTTGGTGCAATGGGCCTACTCCCTGGTTGTGCAGGGGGCGGAGGCCGCGCAGCCCTTTTCCGTTATCCTGCTGGATGCCCAGGGGCAGCGGGTGGCCTCCGGAGAAGCGGAGGAGGGCATCGCCAGCCTGGAGGCCGAATTGCGGGAACAGCCTTACGAACTGCGCATCGAGAGCGCCCGGCCGATCGCCTTCCGCGCCATCTGCACCCAGACCTACGGTTACCGCTAGGAGTGGGGTGGCCAGACGTTTTCCCGGAGGATGCAGATGCGCATTGCCCTGGATGCGATGGGCGGAGACCTGGCCCCGCAGGCCCCGGTAGCCGGCGCCGTGGAGGCCGCGCGCCGTTATGATCTGGAAATTCTCCTGGTCGGCCAGGAGGAAAGGGTGCGGGAGGAACTCGCCCGGCATGACACGGCCGGCCTTTCCATCTCCATCGTCCATGCTCCTGAAGTCATCGAGATGGAGGAACACGCCGTCCAGGCGGTGCGACGCAAGGACCAATCCTCCATTGTGGTCGGAGTGCGGTTGGTTCGGGATGGCCAGGCCCAGGCTTTTGTCTCGGCCGGCCACAGCGGTGCCATGATGGCGGCCGCCACCCTGATCCTGGGCCGCCTTCCCGGTGTGGAACGCCCCCCCCTGGCCACCCCTTTCCCGGCCCGAAAGGGCTTTTTTCTCTTCCTGGATGCCGGGGCCAATACCGATTGCCGCCCTGAATACCTCCTCCAGTTTGCCCGCCTGGGCGCCGCCTACGCCGAGCGGGTTTACGGCATCTCCCGTCCCCGCGTGGCCCTCCTTTCCAACGGGGAGGAAGAAAGTAAAGGCGACCATCT
This sequence comes from Chloroflexia bacterium, assembly GCA_034433695.1. Taxonomy (GTDB): domain Bacteria; phylum Chloroflexota; class Chloroflexia; order DTKN01; family DTKN01; genus JASFBA01. The sequence goes on along the minus strand of DAOUAK010000163.1, from coordinate 4,576 downwards.
GGTGCAGGAAGCCCATGTCCTGCTCCGTCGGGTTTCCGGCCTTGATTTCCTGGGAAACATCGAACCGAAGGATATGCTCGCCGGCGCCGCCGACGTGGTGGTGGCCGACGGCTTCGTCGGCAACCTGGTGATGAAGAGCGCCGAAGCGGTGGCCGAGATGCTCCTGGGGACGCTCCGCGAAGAACTGACCCGTTCCCTCCGTACCCGCCTTCCGGCGTTCTTCCTGCGTTCCGCCTTCCGCCGGGTGCGGGCCCGCCTGGACTATAGCGAGTACGGCGGTGCCCTGCTGCTCGGCCTGCGCGGCATCGCCGTTATCGCCCACGGTCGCTCCAACCCCCGCGCTATCTGTCATGCGATCCGGGTGGCCCGTGAGGCCGTCATCCGGCAGGCCGTCGAGGCGATGGCCGATGTTTTGAAGGAGGTTGAGTATGGCCGAGAAACTGAGCCGGGAAAAGATTCAGCGTGAACTTTCCAGGTACCTCCAGGAAGGCGAAAACCTCCTGATCTGGGGGTATGCCACCCTTGGCATCAAATCATGCTACCTCGGCCTGACCGATCGCCGCCTCCTGGTCAACGAGCGGACGATCAAGGACGAGGACAAGGCGATGGAGGAGGTCCTCCTGGCCGACATCGCCGAGGCCCGGTTGAAGAAGCCGTTCTTCCTGCCGCTGGACCAATACCTGGCCGGCCTGCTCGTGAAACAGCGCCACCTGGAGATCAAAACCCATTCGGGACGCCGCTTCACCTTTGTTTTGCAAAAGTGGCCTCAGGTCAAGGGCAACGAAACGGTGGCCGAAAGTATCCTGGCCGAACTCAAGGCCCGCGTGCCCGGATTGCAAACCGGATCGTAGGGAGGACCCATCTCCCTAGCAGTCTTGATGACCCTGACGAAAGAAGAATCCGACATTCGGCTGGCCGTTGCCGCCTCGTCGGCCCTGCTGGAAATATGGGGCCAGGAAGTTGCCCGCCCGGATCTCCTGGAGGTCATGACCTGGATGCCGCTGGAGGAAGTGCGGCGCTTTCGCGCCCTTCTGCCCGAGCAACCCCTCCTCCTCCACGGCGGCAACCTCCTGGGTGCTCCGCTTCTGGAGGTTCAGGTCCGGGAACTGGGCATCCTCCTTCAGGAAACCCGAAGCCCCTGGCTATCGGTCCACATTTCGTTATGGCCCTGGAAGGTGCTCCAGGAGGCCCGACAACGCGGCCGGCAGCCCAGCGCCCTGGACCTGGGCCCCCATCTGGAGGCCTTTTTCTCCCGTGTGCGCGCCCTGCGGGAGCAACTGGGGGTCAGCCTCCTTCTGGAGAATGCTCCGGGGCTTCCCGGCTTTGAGCGCGATCCGGAGAGCGATCCCGAGACGATCGCCGCCGTGCTGGAAGCGACCGGTTGCGCCTTCCTTCTGGACCTCTCGTATGCCCAAACCGCTGCCGGCAACTGGGGGCTCCGGCCGGAGGAGTACCTGGAGCGGCTTCCACTCGACCGGGTGGTGGAAGTACACCTGAGCGCCCCCGGCCGGCTGGAGGACGGCCGGCCTGTGGACGCGCACGAGGCTTTGCGGGAAGAAGACTTTGCTCTGCTGGATTGGCTCCGGCAACATACGAATCCTCGCGTGGTCACGCTGGAATACTGGAAGGACCCACACGCCCTGCTGGAGCAGGTGGTTCGGCTGAAAAAGGAACTGGCCTGGAGGAAGTGATGGAACTATCGGAGCGTCTGGCCCGCTTCGTCCCGGTGGAGTTGACCGCCGACCGTAGCGACCTGGATGAACGACAACAGGCGCTGGTACGCCACCTCATCGCCGCCGGCCGGCAGATTCACGAAATCTACCTCCGCCAGGTCTGGTCCGGCAATCCCGAGATGCGGGCGCGACTGGCGGCCTCCGGAGACCCCGGAGACCGTGAACGCCTGCGCCTCTTTGAACTGATGGCCAGTCCCTGGGACCGCCTGGACGAGGATCGCCCCTTTATCGGCGAGCAGCCGCGCCCGCCCGGCGGAGGTTTTTACCCTGAAGACCTCACCCGGGAAGAGTTTGAGACCTACCTGGCCGATCATCCCCAGGATCGGCCGGCCTTGACCGCCCCCTTCACCGTCGTTCGCCGCCGGCCGGGAGGGCTGGAGGCCGTCCCTTACCACCGCGCCTACCGGGAATTTCTGGAGCCGGCCGCCGAAAGTCTCCTGGAGGCGGCCCGCCTTTGCGACCATGCCCCTTTGGCCGAGTACCTTTCCTTACGGGCCCACGCCCTTCTTAGCGACGACTACTATGAAAGCGACTGCGCCTGGGTGGCCCTTCAGGATGGGCCGTTCGAGTACCTTATCGGCCCTTACGAGGTCTACGACGACCTCCTCTTCGGATGCAAGACGGCCTACGAAGCCATGCTCGGCCGGCGCGACCTGGAGGAGAGCGCCCGTTTCCGCGACCTGGTGGATCAACTCCCGTTTCTGGCCGCTCACCTTCCGGTTCCTCCGGAGTACCGGGGACAGGTGACCGGCCTGGCTTCCCCTATCGTCGTGGCCGATACCGTCTTCAACGCCGGCCAGATGGCCACCGTAGCCCTGGCCACCGCCTTCGTCCTGCCCAACGATCCCCGGGTGCGCACAACCGTTGGCAGCAAGAAGGTCATCCTCAAAAACGTCTCCCAGACCAAGTTCCAGTACCTCCTCCGGCCGGTCGGCGAGCGCCTCCTGGACCCGGCCCAGGCCGAGGCTCTCTTCTTCGACAATATCTTTTCCCACGTCCTCCTGCATGAGGTCAGCCACGCCCTGGGGCCGCAGGAGGTCGTTCGGCCCGATGGGAGCCGTATCTCCCGCCAGCAGGCGCTGCGCGAACTCTACTCCACCGTCGAGGAGTGCAAAGCCGATGCCCTGGGTCTCTACAACCTCCTCTTCCTGGCCGAGGAGGGCTTTTTCCCCCGCGAGTGGCGGGAAAGTGCGCCGGGGGCATTTCTGGCCGCCATCTTCCGGGTGATTCGCTTCGGAAGTGGAAGTGCCCACGGCCGCGCCAACCTCCTGACCTTCAACTTCTTGCGGGATGAGGGGGCCATCCGCCGGGACCCGGAGAGTGGCCGCTTCCGTGCCGAACCGCGTCGCCTGGCCCGCTCCATCGCCGACCTGGCCGCGATTCTCCTGCGCCTGGAGGGAGACGGCGATTACGAAGGGGCACAGGCGTTGGTGCGACGTTACGGCCGCAGGCCCTATGAACTGGAGGAAGCGCTGGAGCGAGTCCGGGACGTTCCGGTAGACCTGGCTCCGACCTACCCCTGGGCGGAGAGGCCCTGATTGCGGAAAAGCCCGGCAGGTTCCACGCCTGCCGGGCCTGTTTCATGACCGAAACTTTTACTCTCCGGCAACGGTAATGCTTCCCAGACCCACGTCCAGGTCGATTTCCACACACCCCGAACTGGAAGGCAAGCAGGACCGGGAGAGGTATTCGCCGTCCACCTCCGGGAAAGCACCTTCATCCACCACGCTGCGTCCCAGGCCGGTATGGGTTCGGATACGGACCGGCAGCGTGGAGGGGATGGTCAGGTGGATCGAACCGATGCCGACGTGCATCTGCACCCTGGAGGGTTGGCTCTCTTTTCCTAACCCGGTCCGGAGGCTGCCGATTCCCACCTCCATTTTTGCCTTTTCCACCTGGAGGCGGCTCAGGTCTGCCTCCCCCTCCCCGATGCCGATGTTCAGGCTCAGGTTGAGCGGCAGGTTCGGGGCCAGGCCGAGTTCCCAACGGCCGCCCCATCGCCCGGCCCAGGCTGTCTCGAACCAGTTCCCCTGGGAAATCTCCAGGTGGGCCGTTGATCCTTCCAGACGGCACAGATCGGCGCCGGCCTGGGCACCCCATAGTTCGCCTTCGGCCAGGGCCGGCCGGTCCGTCCGGCTTTCGGCCAGGCGAATCTGCCCGATGCCCATCTGTAGCCGGACGTCGCCCTGGGTGGCTCCGGCACGCGGGCAGTTTTCGGGCCCCAGGACCACCTGGACTGCCTCCGCCGGAGATGTGATGACCAGCAGGATGCCGGTTGCGCAGAGCAGGGCCAGTACAAGAAGTGCGACCAGGAGTTTGATTCCAGCCGGGACCCGGCTCAGAAGGAGGTCCAGGCCCAGGAGGATGAGCAGGGCCGGCCAGAGCATCCACAGCCGCCCCCAATTGCCCTGGACGAGATGCGTAGTGCTCAAGAGGAGCATAACACCGGCGAAGATCAGGAGCACAGGAAAGGTCATTCCCGGCGAATGACGCACCTCATGATGTTTCGGGGTTTGGGAAGGAGGGACCGTACCTACGGATTCGTCCATCGTCTCCTCGCCTTCTTCTTCAAGGTAGATACGACTTCCCATTCTACCTCGAGATAGCGGTTTTGGCAAACGGTCGCGCTGAGATTCGATTGAGGGGCGGTTGTAGGGCTTTTCAATTTTCTAATATTCCATCCTCCTCCCAATCACCAGGGACAGTCCCCGATCAGGCTGCGCGGATAAATGTCGTTGCGCATCCGGAACGTAACGATGTCCCAGCCAACGAGCAAAGTTGATCCCTACGCTACGCAGAATGCTTAAGGCTGGGCCGATCTTCCGACCGTGAAGCCGGTCTTC
>DAOUAK010000162.1:0-31833 GCA_034433695.1 Chloroflexia bacterium | reverse complement strand
CGGGCTTTCGGACGGGCGCATTGTACTACACGGGGGGCTTTTGCGCAATCGTTCCGATGGATGTACAATACTGTGGAGTGTGGTGTGCGTCTTCGCAGAAAGGCAGGTGCACGATGAAGGACCGCAAGTTGCTGATGATTCCGGGACCGATCGAATTCACCCCCGAAGTCCTGCAGGCTATGGGACAGTCCACCACCAGTCACCTGGCGGCCAACTTTATCGAAGTCTTCGGCCAGGCGCTGGAACGGCTACGGGAGGTCTTTTTCTCTCCTTCCGGGCAACCCTTTATCGTAGCCGGATCGGGCACGCTGGCCATGGACATGGCCGCCGCCAATCTGATCGAACCGGGCGACAGGGCGCTGGTGGTGCACACCGGATACTTCAGCGAACGCTTTGCCGCCATCCTGGAGCGTTACGGAGCCGTGGTGGAGCGAGTCCATGCCCCAGCCATCGGTGATACACCCACGGTGGAGGAGGTAGCCGCCGTCCTGGAGCGGGGCGGGTACAAGGTGATGACGGTCACCCAGGTGGACACCTCCACCGGCGTGCTGGCCGACGTGCGTGCCCTGGCCGCCCTGGGGCGCCGGTATGGGGTGCTCGTGGTCGTGGATGGAGTCTGCTCCATCGCCGGGGAAGAGTTGCGCCAGGACGAATGGGGGGTGGACATAGCCCTGACCGCCTCCCAGAAGGCCATCGGGGTTCCGCCGGGCCTGGCCCTGCTGGTGGCCGGCCCGAGGGCGCTGGAGGCCTTTCGCCGGCGAAAAAGTCCGGTGGCCAACTACTATGCCGACTGGACGGAGTGGCTCCCGGTTATGGAGGCTTACCAGGCCCGCCGACCCCGCTATTTCGCCACGCCGGCCGTCAATTTGGTCTGGGCTCTCAACGTTAGCCTGGGGCAGATTCTGGCCGAAGGGATGGAAACGCGCATCGCCCGCCATCGGCGCATCGCCCGGGCCTTTCGAGCCGCCCTCTCTGCCCTCGGATTGCGCCTGGTGCCGGTCAGCCCGGAGAAGGCAGCCCACACGATGACAGCGGTGTACTACCCGGAAGGGGTGGATAACACCCTCCTGGAGGAGGTACAACGGGCCGGGGTCATCCTGGCCGGCGGCCTGCATCCGGAGATTCGCACCCGCTACTTCCGCATCGGGCATATGGGGGCGGTGAACCTGGCCGACCTTTTAGCCACGGTGGGGGCGATCGAGCAAGGATTGGCCGGCCTGGGGTATCGCTTCGAGCCGGGTGCCGGGCTGGCAGCGGCTCAGGCCGCCCTGTTGGGAAAATAGCCGTAAGGAAATCCCGATGCCGCCTACCGGAATCGGAGGCGGCTTTTGCTTCGGTGAGGAGAAATGGGCATGTACAACCGGGTGAACGAGGAAACGGTGGCCGCCCTCCGCGAAATCGTCGGGCCGGAGGATGTCCTGCTCGGCGAGGCGATGGAGCCGTACACCCATGACGAGACGGTAGGCGTGCGGGGCGAACCGGAAGTGGTCGTACGGGCCGATGGCGCCGCCGAGGTCTCTGCCATCCTGAGATTGGCCCAGGAGAAGCGGATTCCGGTAACGCCGCGAGGAGCCGGGACCGGGTTGAGCGGCGGTGCCATCCCGGTGTACGGCGGCATCGTCCTGTCGCTGGAGAAGATGAACCGCATCCTGGAACTGGACCGGGAAAACCTTATGGTGACCGTCGAACCGGGGGTGATTACCGGCGAACTGCACCGCTTCGTAGAAGCGGAAGGCCTTTTCTACCCGCCCGACCCGGCCAGCCTCGATTCTTGCTCCATCGGCGGGAATATCGCCGAAGATTCCGGGGGACCCCGGGCGGTCAAATACGGAGTAACCCGCCACTATGTCTGCGGCCTGGAAGCGGTGCTGCCTACGGGGGAGATCGTCACCTGGGGAGGAAAACTGGTCAAGGATGTCACCGGCTACAACCTGGCCCAGATTCTGGTAGGTTCCGAGGGCACGCTGGCCGTAATCACCCAAATTGTCCTGCGGCTTCTGCCCCTGCCTCGAGAACGGGTGGACCTTCTGGTGCCCTACGACGACTTCCAGGCGGCAGCCGATACCGTCTCGGCCATCATCGCCCGTCGTATCCTGCCGGCCACCATCGAGTTTATGGAACGCGATTCGGTCCTGGCCTCGGAGCGCCTCCTGCAAAAGAAGGTCCCTTATGACGACGCCGCCGCCCATCTCCTCATCATGCTCGACGGCAACACCCCGGAGGCGGTGGAGGCGGAGTACCAGGAGGTGGGGGACCTCTGTTTGGAATACGGGGCCCGGGACGTGCTGGTGGCCAGAGACCGGGCCACGCGGGACCGCCTGTGGGAAGCGCGGCGCAAGATCATCGAGGCGCTCAAGGCGGAGAGCCCGGTGAACCACATGGAGGACGTGGTTGTGCCCCGGGCCCAGATTCCCGCCCTCCTGCGGGGGATTCGGGAGATCGCCGGCCGGCACGGCATCCGCATCGTCAGTTTCGGCCATGCCGGCGACGGCAACGTCCATGTCAACGTCCTCAAGGATGACCTCCCCCAGGAGCGCTGGGGGGAACTGGTGGAGCAGGTGAGCAGGGAAATCTACCGGCTGACCCTGGAACTGGGCGGAACGATTACCGGTGAACACGGCATCGGCTATACCCGCCGGCCATACCTCCTCTGGGCCCTGGGCGAAACCCAGGTCGAATTGATGCGCCGAATCAAGGCCGCCTTCGATCCTCAGAACATCCTGAACCCGGGGAAAATTTTCCCGTAATTTCCCACCGGCCCGCTTATGGCCGCTACGGGGAGGCTATGGCTTCGCATCTCGCCCCGCCGGACCGTTTGACATCTATATTGGATTAGAGTATGATAGAACCACGTGGAGGTGGTGACTATCGGTGTTCGGGAACGGAACGATAGGGGTTCGTCAGATGTGCGCCCGGGCCGTGGGCCGGCAACACAACAGGTTGAACTTACCGAGGTGTCTGATGAAGAAACAACCGGTCTCCCTTCTTCTGATCCTGGCGATCGGGGCCTGGGTTTCCTGTGTCTGGCAAGAGCCTGGCCCCACGGCCCTCCCCTCCTCCCCGGCCGCCGAGGAGCAGGTCCTCACCCTGACCCTGAGCGCCTACGATCCGCCCACTCTGGACCCCGCCCTCTGCACCGACTCCACCTCCAGTTTTGTCATCCGGCAACTCTACAGCGGCCTGGTGACGCTGGACGAGAACCTCGAGGTCGTCCCCGATCTGGCAACCGGCTGGAGCATTTCCCCCGATGGCCGGGGGTACACCTTCACCCTGCATCCGGAGGCCCGTTTCCACGATGGCCGGCCGATCACTTCGGCCGATTTCATCTACTCGCTGGAACGGGCCTGCGACCCGGCGTTGGGGGAAAACCTGCCCTGCGCCACCTACCTGAACGACATCGTCGGTGTGGAGGAAAAACTGGCCGGCCGAACCGACCATATCGCCGGCCTGCGGGCTCCTGACGATCATACCCTTGTGATCACCATCAACGCCCCCAAGGCGTACTTCCTCTCCAAACTCACCTATAACACGGCCTACGTGCTGGACCGGAACAATGTCGAGCAGGGGCAACGCTGGACCGAGCACCCCAACGGGAGCGGCCCCTTTTATTTGGCCGAGTGGCAGCACAATCGCCGCATGGTCCTGGCCCGCAACGAGCGTTACTACCGTCAGCCGCCGCGTCTGGAACAGGTCATCCTGCTCATGGGCGCCGACGCCCGTAACCCCCTGCTCCTCTACGAGCAGGGCCGAATCGACTTCGCCGAGGTGGGCACCTCCAGCGTGGCCCGGCTGGAGTACGAGGGCAGCCCGCTGGCCGGGGAACTGCGGGTGAACCCGGAACTTTCCCTATCTTACGTCGGCTTCAACACGCAGATGCCTCCCTTGGACGACCCCAAGGTGCGCCAGGCGCTGACCATGGCCGTGGACCGGGCCAAGATCGCCCGGGTGACCTACGAGGGGCGACTGGTGCAGGCCCGGGGCATCCTTCCCCCCGGCATGCCCGGCTACGACGAGACGCTGGAGGGATGGCCCTACGACCCCGAGGGGGCCCGCAAACTCCTGGCCGAGTCGCGCTACGCCGGCAAGATGCCGCGCTTGGTTTTTTATACTACCGGCGGCGGGGATGCCACCCTCCTGCAGGAAGTCTGGCAGGAAGAATTGGGCCTGGAGGTCGAACTTCGACAGGTGGTGTGGGCCGATTTTCTGGAAGGCCTGGATGAACGTCGCTATCCCATCTTTGCCCTGGGCTGGATCGCCGATTATCCCGACCCTCAGGACTTTCTGGAGGTCCTCTTCCGCACCGGCAGTCCGAGCAACCACACCGGCTATTCCAACCCGGAGGTAGACCGCCTCCTGGACCAGGCCGCCCTGGAGCAGGACGAAAAAAGGCGCCTGGCGCTCTATCGCCAGGCCGAACGTCTGATCGTCGCCGATGCCCCGATCATTCCCTTGACCCACGGGGTTACCTATTCGCTCACCAAACCCTATGTGCGGGGGTTGCAGGTGACCCCGATGGGCATCCTGGACCTATCCACCGTCTGGATCGAGGGCCGGCCGTAACGCCGTTGACCGATTTAGCCGTTCGCCCGGGCGAGGCCGGCGAGGTAAGCCAGCAGGGGCAGAGCCTGTCCTGCCCTACTCCTCCCTCGATGTTGTAGGGAGAAGAACGATGGAACGCATCTTGCGGGACAACTTACTGGGGGCCATCCTGATCAGCCGGGGATTGCTCACCGAGGAGCAACTGGCCCTGGGACTTCAGGTGCAGAAGCGGGAAGGGGGATGGAGGAAACTGGGGGACGTGCTCCTGGACCTGGGCTACATCAGCCCGGAAGGGCTGAGCGAAGCCCTGGAAGTCCAGCGGCGGATGGCCGAGGAGGTGATGTCTCGGCTGGAGGGGCCTCGGCCGGCCGTTCCACGCCCGGAGCCGGGCCGCGAACGTCTCCTGCTCTTTTTCCGGGAATGGGAGGAGCGGTCTCATCTGGCCCACCTGCTGGAGGATGAGGGCTTCTCGGTGGAGGAAGTGGCCAGCACAGAGGCAGCCCTGCAACAGTTGCAGCAACGTCGTTACGCCCTGCTCCTCTTGGAAGTCACCGGGCCGGAAATGCTGCGGCTGCCGGTGATGGCCCGAGAATTGGACCCAAACCTGGTCACCATTGCCGTTGTCGAATATGCCCTCTTCCGGGGAAGCCGACGCGGCCTCTGGATGGCCACCCCCTATCACCTCCTGCGTCCGTTCGAGCGGGAGGAACTCTTGCAGGTGCTCAACGAGGCAATGGAACGTCGCCGGCTTCGCCTGGAGAATCGCCTCCTGGTCGAGCAGATGGATCAGCGGGCCCGAGAACTGGCCCTCCTTACAGAACTGGGCACCCGGCTGAGCACGGCGGAGGACCTGCCGCAGGCCCTGACCCAGGCCATGTTCCGCGTGGTGGACATTTTCGGCAGCCAGGCCGGCTCTCTCCTGATGGTAGATGAAAAGAAGGGTGAACTGCGTTTCGAGGTGATGGTGGGCGAGCATGTGGCTCCCCTGCGGCCGCTGCGGCTGAAGATGGGGCAGGGCATCTGCGGTTGGGTAGCCCAGACCGGGCAACCCCTTCTGGTGCCCGACGTGCGACAGGAGCCGCGCTTCTACGCCGAAGCCGACCTGCTCACCGGCTTCGAGACCCGCTCGGTCCTCTGTGTGCCCATCCAGGTCCAGGGGCGAACGGTGGGCGTCATCGAGGTGATCAACAAGGCGGATGGGACTCCCTTTACCCCCTGGGATCAGCGGCTGCTTATGGCGATCGCCACTTTGGCCGGCGATGCCATCGAACGAACGGCCCTGCGGCGTGCGCTGGGAGAAAGGAAAGCGCCGTCCGGGGCCGGGGAAAATCCGGCCGATGGGATTGTTTCTCCGACTGAAAAAGTTCCTGAAAGGTAGACGGCGGTCGGGGGAGGCCCGACAGGTGGCCGTCCTTCTGGGTGAACGGGCTTACCGTTTCCTGGAGGAGAGTCGCAATATCCCGGCGGCGGCCGGCCTGTTTCGCCGGGCCTTGCTTCTGGACCCGCGGGAAGCCCGCTGGCATTGTGGGCTGGGCCGCTGCTACCTGGAACAGGTGCGCGGCCGGCTGCCCTACCTGGAGTTGTGTCCTTACGACCTTCCCTGGATGGTGGAACGCTACGAGCAGGCGATGGCCTGTTTTCAGGAGGCCCTGCGCCGGAATCGGCGTTACGCCGAAGCCCATTACTGGCGGGGGGAACTCCTGAGCCTGCGCGGGCGGTGGGAAGAGGCCCGTCGGTCCTGGGAGCAGGCGCTGGCCGTCGAACCGGAGCATCAGGAGGCCCGGCGGGCGCTGGATGCTCTGGCGGCCGGCCTGCTCCCGCCGCCGCTCTTCTGAACGACCGAGGCGCCCTGGGCGCAAGGATGAAGCCGTGCACATCACCCTGGTCGGATTGCCCTTGAGCGGTAAGACCACCGTCTTCAATGCCCTGACCGGGCAGCGGGAGGTGGTGGGGACGGGAACCGGCCGGATGGAAGTCCATCGGGCTATGGTCAAGGTTCCCGACGAGCGATTGGACTGGCTGGTCGAGGTCTTTCATCCCCGCAAGGTTACCCCGGCCGAGGTCTGCTTTGTGGACCTGGCCGGCATCCCTCAGGGAGCGGCCCGCCAGGGCTTACCGGCCTCCTTCCTGGCCGCCATCGGCGAGGCCGATGCCCTGATTCACGTCCTGCGGGCCTTTGAAAATCCTCGTTCCCCTCACCCGGCCGGCTCCATCGATCCGATGCGGGACCTGGCCCTCCTGGATGCCGAGTTCCTCCTGGCCGACCTGGGCGTGGTGGAACGCCGGATCGAGCGCCTGGAGCACGAAATCCCCAAGTTGCCCCGGAGCGAAAAAGAGGCTCGACAGAACGAATACGCCCTTCTCCAGCGATTGAAGGCGTCTCTGGAGGCCGAACGGCCCCTGCGCGACCTGGAATTGGCCCCGGAGGAGGAGAAATCGCTGCGGGGGTTCAACTTCCTCACCCTGAAACCGACCCTGCTTCTGCTCAACATCGGCGAGGAGCATCTGGAAGAAGGGGAAGCGCTGGCGCGGGAACTCCGTGCGGGGTACGAGCATCGGCGCTGTGCTGTGGCGGCGATGTGTGCCGAATGGGAAATGGAACTGGGTGAACTTCCCCCCGAAGAAGCGGCCGAGTTCCGCCAGGCCCTCGGTCTTTCCGAGCCGGCCGCCGCTCGCATCATTCGCCTGGCCTACGAGTTGCTGGGACAAATCACCTTCTTTACCTTTGTTTCCGAAGAGGTACGGGCCTGGCCCCTGCGCCGGGGAAGCACGGCGGTGGAGGCGGCCGGCACCGTACACACCGATATGGCCCGCGGTTTCATCCGCGCCGAGGTGGTCCATTTCGATGCCCTGCGTGAGGCCGGCAACCTTCCGGAAGCCCGCCGCCGTGGCACCCTCCGCACCGAAGGCCGGGATTACCTCGTTCAGGATGGAGATATCTGTACCTTTCTCTTCACCACCCCCCGATAACGGCTCCTACGGGCATTTGCCAAAACGCCCGGCCGGTGGTATACTCAGTACCGTAGAATACTGGAATATTCTATAAAATCGGGGTGATTTCCCGTTGGTTCAGCGGTACGTGCTCGGTACAAATTTGCACCTGGGAGGTGAAACGTCGTGTTACAGATTGCTTTGAGCGTCGTGGAAATTCTGGTCAGCATCACCGTAATCACCATCATCATCCTGCAGTCCAAAGGTTCCGGTTTCGGGGGCATCTTCGGCGGCCGGGACATGCTCAATCCCCTTCACACCCGCCGGGGTCTGGAAAAGACCCTTTTCCAGGCCACCATCGTCCTGGTCATTATCTTCCTGCTGATCTCCCTGGTCAGCAGTATGTTCGTTTCCTATTAGGCCGGCGATGCTTCGCCTTTTCCGCTGGCAGATCCTTTTGGCTGCCCTGGGCATCCTGCTGATCGCCGGCCTGCTGGCCCAGTTTGCCCTCCTCCGGGAAACGGTGGCCGTGCCGGTGCACGGGGGCCTCTACACCGAGGGAGTGATCGGCATCCCCCAGATCCTCAATCCCTTCCTGGCCGGCAGCGATGCCGATCGGGATATTTCCCGCCTCCTCTTCGAGGGCCTCTCCACGTTGCTGCCCGACGGTTCCATTCAGCCGGCCCTGGCCGAGAAATGGGAAGTTTCGCCCGACGGGACAGTTTATACCTGCACCTTGCGTAGCAACGCTTACTGGCACGACGGCGAACCGGTAACCACGGTGGACATCCTTTTCACCCTGAACCTCCTGCGCTCGTCCGATTTCCCCTCCCCTTCTTCCCTCCAGGACCTTTGGGCACGGGTGCAGGTCCAGGCGCTGGACGACCGGCGGGCACGCTTTATCCTGGAACGACCCTACGCGCCCTTTCTGAGTTATACGACCCTTCCTCTCCTGCCGGCCCACCTTCTCCAGAAAGTGTCGCCGGCGGAGCTTCCGGCCAGCCCGTTCCACCTGCACCCGGTCGGCACCGGCCCCTTCCGCTTCGTTCGACTGGAGGAAGGAGAAGACGGCATCCCCATGCTGGAACTGGAGGCCAACCCGCTCTACTATCGGGGGCTTCCTTACCTGGACGGGGTCCGCTTCCGTTACTATCGGGATGAGGGGCTGTTGACGGAAGCGCTTCTGCGGGGAGAGGTCGATGGGGCCTTCGGCCTCTCCCGGTCGGCGCTGGAACGGCTGGCCGGCCGGGCCGACCTGGTGGCCTACCGCACCTATTTGCAGGCCTATACCATCCTCTTCCTGAATACCCGCTCCCCCCTCCTTGGGGATCGGCGGGTGCGCCAGGCGCTGGCCCTGGGGCTGGACCGGGAGGCCCTGATCAAAGGTTTCGAGGAAGAAGCCTTCCTGGCCAACGGGCCGATCTCGCCTATTTCCTGGGCCTATAAGCCGGACCTCCCCGCCTTTCCCCACGATCCGGCCCGGGCGAGCGAACTTCTGGAGGAAGCCGGCTGGCACGACCAGAACGGCGACGGCGTCCGCGAACGCGATGTGCGCTCCCTGGAACTGGTCCTCCTGACCCACGACACTCCGCCGGAACGGGCCGTTCTGGCCAATCGCATCAAACAGCAACTGGCTCCGCTGGGCGTCTCCGTTCGTGTGGCCGTCGTGCCCTACGAGACGTTCCGCCGACGGATGGCCAACCGCGATTTTGACCTGCTCCTTTACGGCTGGGGCCAGTTGGGACGCGATCCGGACGAATTCGCCCTCTGGCATTCCAGCCAGACCGGGCCGGAAGGCTCTAACCTCTCTTCTCTACAAAACGAGGTGATTGACCATCTTCTGGAACAGGGACGTACCACCCCGGACCGCGACCTGCGCATCCCAATTTACTGGCAATTCCAGGAGGAATTTGTCCGCGAGGTCCCGGCCGTTCCCCTCTACTACCCGGTTTACACCTACATCCTCCCTGCCCGTCTGCAGGGGGTAGAACTCTTCCCGCTCAACGAACCCGGAGAGCGGTTCCGCACCATAGCCGGCTGGTATCTCAAGACCCAGGTCCAAAGCCGCTTGCGCTCCACTGTAGCACCGCGCTACGGACGTGAGCGCTGAACGACCCGCCTACTTCCGCCTCTCCGCCCGGCTGCGGATGGCCTCGATGGCCCGACGTGCTTCTTCTCCCACCCCTTGCCCGAAAACGCTGGCCGAGTCCTGGAGCAGCCGCTCCAGTTCGGGAATCAGCATCTCGTGGCCGAGTCGCCCCAACCCCTCGATGGCGTGCAAACGGACCTGGGCATCGGGGTCTCGAAGGGCATGGACCAGGGGCGTGATGGCCCGGCTGTCGTGGAGCCGACCCAGCGAGCGCACGGCTACCCGCCGGAGGAGCACCTGGCGGTCCTGGGCCGCTTCGATCAGGGCGGCGATGGCACGATGGTCTCCCACCACACCCAGGGCCTCGGCGGCGCTGTAGCGCACCCAGAGGTCATCGGAAGTGGTCAGCACGGCAGCCAGGATTCCCACGGCCTCCCGGTCGCCCAGACGGGCCACCGCTTCGATGGCGTTGCGGCGCACGGTCGGATCGGGGTCACGGAGGGCACGGCGGAGGGCCTGACGCACGGCCGGCGTATCCAGGTAGCCCAGGGCATCGGCGGCGCTGCGCCGCACCAGGGGGTCGCTTTCCTGAAGGAGTGGGAGGAGGAGCGCGACGGCCTCCTCCCCACCGATACGGCCGATGGCCTGGGCGGCGGCCCAGCGGACGAAGGCATGGGGGTCACGCAGCGCCCGGACCAGAGCCGGGATGGCCCGGGGGTCGCCCAGTTCGCCCAGGCCTTCGGCGGCTTCCCAGCGCCGGTTGGCCTGTTCGCTTTCCAGCCGGCCGAGGAGGTCGGTCAGGGCCTCGTCCCGCCAGGAGGAGACTTCCTCCGGGGAGGGGAGTTCGGCCGGCCCGGCGGCCTCTCCCACCAGATGAGAAAGGGCCCGGAGCGCCTTCCAGCGCACCAGGGGATGTTTCTCCCGTCGGACCAGCGATAAAAGGGCCGGTAGGACCGGCTCCTCTCCAGCCTCGGCCAAAAGCTCGACCGCCCGTTCCCGGCGTGAGGGCAGGGGCGAATCCAGTTCCTGAAGGAGGAGGGGGAGGAGACGTTCCCGTTCTTCTCCCGTCCCCAGGGACCAATGGGCCGGGTCGGGAGGCAACGTCGGAGGTGGCTTTTCCTCGGGCGCCTTTCGGAAGAACATCCTGACCTCCTGCCGATTTCCACGGGATTTCGGCGTATTCTCCTTCTAAAGCAAACCCAGGTGATCCAGCGCCCGGTAGATACAGGCGATGCTGGATTGCGCCCAGATAAGTCCCTGGCGGGTCCAATCGAGCAGGGTATCCGGTGGGATGGCACAGAGTTCGATCTCTTCCGTCGGGTCGGGGTGGCAGCCCTCGGTCGGCCGGCATCCCTGGGCCAGGACCAGGAAGTTATGGAAGGTCGCCTTGGGCGGATCTACGGCCATACGGGCCAGAATTTCCCACCGTTCGGCCTCGTAGCCGGTCTCCTCGCGCAGTTCGCGCAGGGCCGCCGAAAGCACGTCCTCCCCTGGGGAGACGATGCCGCCCGGGAGTTCCCAGACGAATTCGCGCACGGCCTGGCGGTACTGTCGCACCAGGAGGACGTGGCCCTCCGTCGTCAGGGCGAAAACGGCCACCCAGTCCGGCCCTTCCCACAGGTAGTAATCGTCCAGGACGACCCCGTTGGGCAGGCGGCAGATGTCGCGGCGCACCCGCAGCCATGGTACGTCCAGGGCATATTCGGAGGAGAGGGTCTTCCAGGGTCGCATCGCTGCCATCCTTTACGGCGCGTTGTTCAGGGGCGGTCCATCTTCGGGATAGCGGAACCAGGTCTCCACGCTCCCCAGGTGGACCCGGCAGATTACCGGGAGCGTCTTCCGGCCCGGCCGGCCGCACCTCCTGGGACACCGCCCACCGCCTTCCGGGCTAGAAGAGCCCGCGCACATATCCGCCGTCCACCTGGATGGCCACGCCGGTGATGTAAGAGGCCCGTTCCGAAGCCAGGAAGGCCACCAGGGCGGCCAGTTCCTCCGGCCGGCCCATCCGTCCCATCGGAATCTGGCGTTCGTAGCCGGCCAGGACTTCTTCCAGAGTCGTCCCCTCCCGTTCGGCTCGATCCCGGGCCAGTTCCACCACCCGTTCCGTACGGGTGAAACCGGGGCAGACGCTGTTGACGGTGATGCCCTCTGGAGCCAGTTCCAGCGCCAGCGTCTTGGCGAAGGCAATCACCCCACAGCGGGCGGCGTTGGAAAGCACCAGGTCGGCGATGGGCTGCTTCACCGCCACCGAGGTCAGGTTGATGATGCGCCCCCAGCGGTTGGCCCGCATATGGGGGACAACAGCACGGGTCAGCCGCACCGTGCTCAGGAGGTTCAGTTCCAGCGCTTTCCGCCAATCCTCGTCGGAGAAAGTCAGGGTGGGGCCGGGCGGGGGGCCGCCGGCGTTGTTGACCAGGATATCCAGCCGACCAAAGTGCTTGACCACCGCCTCCACCATATCGTTCACCTGGCGGGTGACGGTGACGTCGGCGGCGATGGCCAGCACCCGCGCTCCGGTATCCCGGGCGATCTCGGCGGCCGTCTCCCGTAACCGTTCCTTGCCCCGGGCACAGATGGCGACATGGGCCCCCTCACGGGCCAGTTCCCAGGCGATGGCCTTGCCCAGTCCTCGACTGGCGGCTGCCACCAGAGCCACACGACCTTTCAATCCCAGGTCCATCCAACCCTCCTCGTCGGATGTCAAACGAGTCGCAAAAGCGGGCTGATCGTCTCTCCTGCATAGATGCGCCGAATGACCTCGGCCAGAAGCGGAGCGATGGAGATGACGCGCACCTTCTCCAGCCGCTTCTCCGGGGGAAGGAAGATGGTGTTGCTGACGACCAGTTCGCGGATTACCGGGTCCCGCAACCTTTCCAGGGAACGGCCGGCCAGGACGGGATGGGTGATCGAGAGGTACACCTCCGGCCGAGCCCCGGCTTCGAGCAGGTAGGGAATTTCCTCCAGCACGCTTCCCCCGGAGATGACGTCGTCAATGATGATCGGAATGCGGTTGCGGATGTCGCCGACGATATGGGTTACCCGGATGCGTTCCCCTTCGCGGCGCTTCTCCATCACCACCAGCGGTAGCCCCAGAATCTCGGCGTACTTGGCCGCCAGTTTGGCCCGGCCGGTGTCGGGGGCCACAATGGAGGCCTCGCTAAAGCGTCCGTCCCGCTGGAAGTATTCGGCCAGGACGGGCACGGCCGAGAGGGGATCCACCGGGATCTGGAAAAAGCCCTGGATGGCCGGCACATGCACATCCACATAGATGACCCGGTCCACCCCCAGGGCCTCCAGAATTGTCGCCACCACGCGGGCGCTGATGGCTTCTCGTCCCCGGGCCATGCGCTCCTGGCGGGTGTAGGGGAAATAGGGCACGACGGCGGTGATAGAGTTGGCCGAGGCGCGGCGAAAGGCATCCACCAGGAGAAAGAGTTCCATGACGTTCTGGTTGACCGGCGGAGAGCACGATTGCAGGATAAAGACGTCCACTCCCCGAACGCACTCCTCGATCAGGACATGCACCTCGGTATCGGGGAAATGGGTGATGCGCAACGGACCGAGCGGAACCTGCAGGATTTCGGCCACCTCCTCGGCCAACGGGAGGTTGGCATCGCCGGAGAAAAGGCGGAGGCGCGGCATAGGCCTATTCTCTCCTCTCAGTGCTGGTCTTTCCAGAAATTGTATTGTACCACCGTCCGGCCGAGAGGGCAAATCGGGTTGCGGCCTGGGGGGATTTCCTGAAATACCGGCCGGCGCGTCGGAGACTCGCCCGACGGAATCGAGGAAGCCACCGTCCAATGTGGTATAATGTCCTCAATACAAACCTTCTGGAGGCAAAATGCGGCCCAAAATCCTGCTGGTCGGCCTGGGAGGGCTGGGAAGCACGATCCTAGAACTGCTGGTCCGGCTGGAAGGACTCGGCCCGATCGTGGTCGCCAGCCGGAATGCAGAAAGAGGCACGGCCCGGTGCAATCTGGCACGGCTGGGAGCGATGGCCCAGGACGGCGTGCCCGATCTTTCCTTTATCCCCCTCGACATTAACGACCGGGAGGCGGTGGTCCGGCTCGTCCGGCGGACTTCTCCCGACCTGATCCTCAACACCGCCACCCTGCAACCCTGGTGGCTGGTCGACCTGCTTCCCGAGGAACCGAGGGAGCGACTTCGGCGGGCCGGCTTTGGGGTGTGGCTGCCGTTGCACCTGCCCCTGACGTTGCGGCTGATGGAGGCGCTACAGGCAGCCGGTTACAGGGGCATTACCCTGAGCGCGCCTTTCCCCGATGTGATCCACTGTATCCTCGGCCGGCTTGGCCTGGCTCCGACCTGCGGGGTGGGGAACCTGGCCGAGATCGTGCCCAAGGTGCGCTGGCTGGCTGCCAGCCGCCTGGGCGTGGCTCCGGCAGAAGTGCGTGTCTGGATGGTGGGCCACCATGCCCTGGAGGAGCACGTTTTCGGCCGGCCACGCACCCCTCGGCCACCGTACTTCCTCCGCGTGGAGTGGGCCGGCCACGACCTCACGGCAGAAGTCCAGGCGGAAGAACTCCTCTTTTCCCCTTACCCCCTGCCCTCCGGGCCGGTAACCCACTTTCTCACCGCCGGCGCGACCGTCCGCCTGGTGCAGGCCCTCTTCGCCGAGGAAGAAACGCTGCTCCACGCCCCCGGCCCCCACGGGCTACCCGGCGGCTATCCCCTGCTCGTCGGAAACGGGCAGGTGCGCCTTGCCCCGATCCCCGGTTTGACGCCGGAGGAGGCGATCGCCATTAACGAACGGTCCCACCCCTTTGACGGGATCGAACGGATCGAGGCAGACGGTACGGTGGTCTTTGTCCCCGAAGCGGCCGCCATCCTGCGGCAGGAAGTCGGCTACGACTGTCCCCGCCTTCCTCCCAGGGAGGCGGAAGAGTGGGCTAAGGAACTGATGGAACGTTTTGGATGCTATGCGCGTTCTTTTGGGGTCGATCTGGGGGCAGTGCGGCCCCCGCCGGTGTAAGGAGGGCACGGAATGAGCGAACGGACGCGGCGTTCCCGGGAATGGTTTCAACGGGCCCTGGCCGTGCTGATCGAGGGAGGCAGTTCCCCCTCCCGGGGACCGGCCAACTACGGCCCTTATCCCCTTTTTATGGAGCGAGGGGAAGGAGCCTATCTCTACGACGTGGACGGCAACCGCTACATCGACTGGATGATGGGCTACGGCGTGTTACCGCTGGGACACGCCCATCCGGCGGTGACCCGGGCAATTCAGGAGGCCGCCGCTACAGGGGCCCACTTTGCCACGGCAACCCCGATCGAGGTCGAGGTCGCCGAGATGCTTCGGCAGGTCATTCCCTGCGCCGAGCGGGTCCGCTTTGCCAACACGGGCACCGAGGCCGTGATGGCCGCAATCCGCCTGGCGCGTGGCTACACCGGCCGGCCCAAGATCATCAAGTTCGAGGGACATTACCACGGCTGGTACGATGACGTCCTGGTCAACGTCCACCCTCACCTCCCCACCTCGCTGGGCCTGGAACGCGACCCGGTCAAGATCGCCGAGAGTTCCGGCCTGAACCGACACGCCCTTGACGACACCATCGTGGTCCCCTGGAACGACCTGGAGGCGGTCGAACGGGCTCTGGCCGGCCACCGGGGGCAGGTGGCCGCCGTGATCACCGAGGGCATTATGGCCAACATGGGCGTTATCCCCCCGGAGCCGGGCTACCTGCAGGGGTTGCGCGAACTGACCCGCGCCGAGGGCGTCCTGCTCATCCTGGATGAGACGGTGACGGGCTTTCGCATCGCCCCCGGTGGCTGCCAGGAGTACTACGGATTCGTGCCGGACATCGCCACCTTTGGCAAGGCGATGGGAGCGGGCCTGCCGGTGGCCGGCTTTGTCGGGCGGGCCGAAGTCATGGAGGCGCTGGCCTGGGGTGGGGTGCTCCACTACGGCACGCAGAACGCTTCCCGGATCGGCCTTTACGCCGCACGGGCCAGCCTCCAGGAACTGCTCCGGGATAACGGGGCGGCCTTTCGCCATATCTGGCGTCTCGGGGAGCGCCTGGTCCGGGAGATACGCGACCTTTTGGTCCGCACCGGAACGCCAGCCATCGTCCAGGGTGTCGGGCCGCTCTGGCAAGTCTCCTTCACCGACCGGCCGGCCATCCGCACCTACCGGGAGTTCTGCGCCCATGTGGACCGCGAGCGCTACCGCCGCTTTGCCCTGGCCCTCTTCGCAGAGGGCATCTATATGACCCCCTCCGCGGCCCTCCATTCGGTGGTCACGACGGCCCACAGCGACGCCGACGTGGATGCCACGCTGGCGGCGATGGAGCGGGTGCTGACGACAGGAGGGGACTGGCGATGAAGACATTGCTCGGTCGCTCGGCCCTGATTACGGGCGCGGCTTCGGGAATCGGGCGGGCTACGGCGCACCTCTTTGCCCGGGAAGGGGCAGTGCTGACCCTGATGGACCTCGATGCGGCCGGGTTGTCGGCGGTGGTGGAGGAGATCGCGGCAGGTGGCGGGCAGGGAATCGCGGTGGTCGGGGACGTCTCCCGGGAAGCCGACTGCCGCCGGGCGGTAGAAGAGGTGGTGCGGACCTGGGGGCACCTGGACATCCTGGTCAACAACGCCGGTATCATCCGGCGGGCCACCGTGGTCGAGACGACGCCGGAGGAGTGGGACCGGGTGATGGCGGTAAACGTCCGGTCGGTTTTCCTGCTGAGCAAATATGCCATCCCGGCGATGGAGCGGGCCGGCGGCGGGGCGATTGTCAACCTTGCCTCCGGCTGGGGGCTGGTCGGTGGGCGTCGGGCGGCGGCCTACTGCGCCTCCAAGGGGGCGGTCGTCCTCCTGACCAAGGCGATGGCTCTGGATCACGGCCCGCAGAATATCCGCGTGAACTGCATCTGCCCCGGCGACACCGACACCCCGATGTTGCGGGACGAGGCAGAACAATTGGGCACCGATGTGGTCCAATTCCTGGCCGAGGCGGCGGACCGTCCACTGCGGCGGATCGGCCGGCCGGAGGATATCGCCCAGGCTGCCCTCTACCTGGCCAGCGACGCCTCCTCCTTTGTCACCGGGGCGGTGCTGGTGGTGGACGGCGGCGGCCTGGCCGGGAGTTGAAGGAGGCAGGGCGATGCGAGGCTTGGTCGGAAAGCGGGTGCTCATCACCGGCGGGGCCGGCGGGATCGGCCGGGCCACGGCTGCACGTTTTCTGGAGGAAGGGGCGCGTGTGGTCGTGCTGGACCGGGACGACCGGGCGCTGGAGGCCGCCCGGCAGACCCTCCCCGGTCTGGACGGGCTGCTCTGCGCGGACGTCTCCGACCCGGCCGCTGTGGAGCGGGCCTATGCCGACCTGGACGCCCTCTGGGGCGGACTGGACGTGCTGGTGAACAACGCCGGCATCAGCATCCGCCATCCTTTTCTCGAGATCACCCCGGAGGAATGGCGACAGGTCCTCCAGGTCAATCTGGATGGAATCTTTTATATGGCCCAGGGGGCGGCCCGGCGGATGCTGGCGCAGGGGGGAGGGGTTATCGTCAACATGGGCTCGACGAATGCCCTGCGGGGGTATCCCTACTATGCCGACTATAACGCCTCCAAGGCGGGGGTAGTCGAACTGACCCGCTCGCTGGCGCTGGAACTTGCGCCCGCCATCCGGGTGAACGCGGTCTGCCCCGGCTTTATCCTGACCCCGATGCAGGAGGCCGAGTACACGCCGGAGATGCAGCGGGCCTTTGCCCAGAAGGTTCCCCTGCGCCGCCTGGGCCGGCCGGAAGATGTGGCCGCGCTCATCGCCTTTCTGGCCTCGGACGATGCAGCCTTTATCACCGGCCAGGCAATCGTCATTGACGGCGGTGAGATCGTCGGTGGGTTGGCCAGCCAGGGGTAGGGTAGCATCCACCACCGCCGGCCTCCGTTGCCGATGCTCAAACGGTCATGCTCCCCTCTGTTGACCTGCCCCTCGATCCTATGTTATGATAGGGACGCGAAACTCGCCGGCCGACAGGACGGAAAGGACCGATGCCAAAAGCAGTCGCAGACCGGGAAAGCCGCCTCCTGATGCGCCGTCTGGCCCTGGACTACCTCCGCCAGGAGGGCGAAGTTGCGCTGCGGGCCGGCCGGAGACAAAAGGCCCGGGCATACCTCCAGCAGGCCCTGACCCTGGACGACCGAAATGCCGACCTGTGGGCCCTCCTGGGTGCAACTTTTTCCGAGCCGGAGGCCCGATCCGCCTGCGCCCGACAGGCACTGGCCCTGAACCCGGAAAACGCTCTGGCCGGTGCCATCCAGAAAGGGGAGGTTTCCCTTCCCCTGCTAGCCCGTCCCTTCGCCAGGTCCGCCCGGCCGGTTTGGGTGTCCCATACCCACGGACGGATCCTGGCGGCGCTTTCTCTCCTTCTGGTGCTGGTCCTGAATATGCTCTTGGGAAGAATCTACGCCTGGCGGTACGCGGAGGCGTTCTTTCCCGGCGTGCGCCTGGCCGGACTGAACCTGGGCGGCCTCTCCTACGACCAGGCCCGCCGTCTCCTGGAACGAAACCTATCCCCCTTCCTCGGCCGGCCTCTCCTCCTGGAAGTCGGGACCGAAAGGTGGACGATCACAGCGGAGGAGGCGGGCCTGCGCTACCGGCTGGACGAGGCCCTGGAGGCGGCCTGGACGCTGGGCCGGAGCGACTCGGCGCTTTCCTCCTGGTGGGAGCAATTCCACCTCGCCCTTGAGGAAAAGGAGGTGCCCCTCCTGGCCGGCCTGGAGGAGGAGGCCCTGGCGGAAGTGCTCGAACGCCTGGCCGGCCCCCTGGAGCGGCCGGCCGGCCCGCCGAAACTTACCTGGACCGGGGGACGATGGGAAATCCTCCCCGGACAGGACGGCCGGCACCTGGACCGGCCGGAGGCAAAAGCCCGGCTGCGGACGGCCCTCTCCCTCATCGCCGAGGGCCGGGGGCCGACGGGGGAGACCCCCCTGGTCATCGTCCTGCCGGTCGTAACCGAGAGCATGGCCCTCTCCGAGGCGGAGGCCGACCGCCTGCGGGAGGAAGCGGGGCGGGCCGGCCGGCCGCTCACCCTGCGCTGCGGCGAGCATGTCTGGCAGGCCGAAACCTCCGAGATCGCTTCCTGGCTCCAGATCCGGCACACCTCGCCTCCCTCCGTCCAGGTGGACCGGGAGGCCCTCCTGGCCTACCTGAACACCCTAGCCCCGCAACTGGAACGGCCGGCCGTGCCTCCCCACCTGGAGATGCGGGACGGACGGCCCATCGCCTTCCGACCCGGCCAGGACGGCCTGGCCCTGGACCTGGAGCGAGCCTCGGAAGAAGTGGCCGAGGCGCTGGAACGCCGCTTACAGGGGGAAGAGGTCGAAGCGGTCGAACTGAGCACCGTCGTCCTTCCGGCCGGAAACGAGCGCGTTCTGGCCGAACTGGGGGTGCGGGAATTGATAGGGGAGGGCACCTCCACTTTCGTCGGCTCCTCCCCGGCGCGGGCCGAAAACATCCGTATCGGCGGCCAGGAGTTGCACGGCCGGCTGATCGCCCCCGACGAGGTCTTTTCCCTGAATGAGGCCCTCTACCCCATCACCTGGGAAAAGGGCTACCGCTACGCCCCGGTCATCTCCGGAAATTACCTGGTGATGGGGCTTGGGGGCGGACTCTGCCAGGTGGCTACGACCCTCTACCGGGCCGCCCTCTACAGCGGACTGGAGATCGTCGAACGCCACCCTCACCTCTGGCGCGTGGAGTACTATGAGCAGGATGCCCCGCCCGGCTTCGACGCGACCATCTTCCAGGGTGGACCCGACCTCCGCTTCCGCAATAACACCGGCCATTACCTCCTGATCCAGGTGGAGACCGACCTGGAGCACGCCCGCCAGACGATTCACTTCTACGGCACCCGGCCGGGATGGACGGTGACCATTGACCGGTACGAACTCAGCAACGGGGGGTACACCGCCTCCTACCGACGGACGGTGAGCCGGAACGGGGAAATCCTCCTTCAGGAAACGATTTACAGTTTCTATCAATAATCTCGCCGTAGCCCCCTTCCGATAAAAACCGGGCCGGCAGGGTGTCCTGCCGGCCCGGAGACCCGCCTCCGACTATTTGATCAGGGTGATCTTCTTGGGCAGAAACTCGTTCAGGAGCCTCGTGGGATCCATCGTCAGCGGAGCCGAGGGCGCGGCAATGGCATAGGCCGTATTGGGTTGCCCTTTGACGCAATCTACATAACTCTGCCAGTTCCCCGGCTCGCGGTTCCCGCAGTTTTTATCAAAGTTGTTGCCGTAGCCGACGATATAGGCCCCAAAGTAACCCACCACCAGGGCCACGTCGTTGCCCGGCCAGCCGCTGCCGTAGTAGCCGTTATAGACCAGGATGACGATGCGTTCTCCCGGAGCATAGCGGCCCTCCACATACTTACCGTCATCGTACATCACCTCTGCCATCCGGCTGGAGACCGTACCGTAAAGGAACATCAGGCCGCTATAGGGCGAGGGATGGTTCGACTCCGGGTAGTTGAAACAGTTATCCTTGCTCGCCGGAAGGGCCCAGCAATAGCCCCACTCGTCAATATAGTCCGGAGGCGGCTCGAAAAGGGCCTTGGGCAGCGGCGTCTTTCGGTAGCCGCCCTGGCGCAGGACCTCTTCCATATGATGCTTGACATCCCCCTGGGGCGGAGGATTTACGTCATGGAGCCACTGATCGTTATCGACCAGATAGTGCCAGCGACCGCCGTCCACCAGGGCATCGTAGCGGTAGTCCAGTTCGACCCCACTGCGGGGGTTCGAGGGGCTGGGAACCGGCTTGGCATCGCCCCCCAGGATGGCAAAGGCCTTGCCAAAGTTCTCATGGTATCCCTCATAAGGCCCCTGGCAAGTATTGTTGTTATAGGGATCAGGGCAGGGGTTGCGGAACCAGGTCACGCCACCATCGGTGCTGGAGAAGGGCGGCAACTGGCCGGGGTCGCGGACGAAACTGTAGGGAACGCCACAATGGTCATAAGGGCAATGGCCCTCGCTTCCCTCCCAATACTCGTTCACCGCGATCGGCAGGATGCCGCCGTCCGGCTCATAGCGGGCCGTAGCCGAGGCCGAGGCCGTAACAGACCTCCACCCCACGACCTGGGCGAAAAAGGTCGTCCGGCTGATGGTGACCACCGCCTCGATCCCCCGGGCCCCACCGGGGATGACGTCCGGGCCGGTGTGCAGTTCCCAGTCCCCCCCGCCGTAACTCAACCGGTTGCCGTCGGCATCCACGTAGTAGGCCAGCACATGATCGTTAATCGGGTCTCCGGGGATGCCGTTGGTGTCGGGCACGCCGTTGCGTTCGGCATACTGGTTCACCTTGCGCAGGATGTCGGCCACCGGCGAGCCGCCCTGATAATCCACCATCACCCAGGTGCCGGCGATGGCCGCCCCGTCGGCCGCGCTCTGGGCCTGCCGCCGGGTGTAATAGGCGTTACCGCCGTCCACCGCCAGCGCCACAAAGGCCAGAAGCGCCACCGCTGCCAGGGCGACCAGGATCACGGTCTGGCCACGACTGCGGAACGAGGTAAATCCGTACATCTCTCACCTCCTAATCCCCTTCAGGGGATCAACTGCTGGGTATCCCGGCGAATCCATATCGTCTCGGCTCCGAAGGCGCTAAGGAGGGGCAGGATGGGCCGGAACGGATAGACCACCGTGACGGTGATCATCGTTCCCGGCTCCGCCGGGTGCGCCGGGTCCAGCGTTACGGTATAGATCAGTTCGTTGGGGTCGATCCAGACCCCCTTGGACTCGTGTTTGACCCGGTATTCGATCGAGTTCTGCGAGCCGCCGCAATAAGCCTGGCCATCGCTTTCCGTCCGGCAGTTCGGGTTGGCCATGCCGAAAAGGGAACCTTCGGCGGCAGCGTTCTCCAGGGTCACTACGGTGAAATAGGCCCGCCCCAGGTCCAGGACGGCCAGGAGAAAGATCAGGAAGAGGGCCATCACCAGGGCAAACTCGACGACGGCTTGCCCCTCGGACTTGTACGGTTGCCGGTGTTTCCTGGACATCGTTTCCCCTCTTTACGGGCAATTGGAACAGTTGGGATTGCTGCCCGTGTTGGCCGTCTTTGAATCGCTCGTATAGCCGGCCTTGCTGGCCGTGATCGTTACATCCATGTCACTATTATATGTACTGTTCGAACTCCAGCAGGTGCCGCCGGGGCCGCCATAGTGTCCGTTGCCATGCGAGGTCAGGATAACGGGGCTCTCCCCGCCCACGATCTGCACCGTCACCGTGGCATCGCTCACCGGGTTGCCGCCGGCGTCGGTCACATAGGCCTTGACGCGGATATACTTGCTCCCGCCGATGCCCCGACAGGGATAGCCGGGGTCGAACACGATGGTCAATGCCTGCGGCGTCGGCGAGGGGGAAGGGGAAGGCGTGGGCGTATTGCTGGGCGTGGGTGTGGGTGTATCCGTCGGCGTGGGCGACGGCGTTATCGTAAGCGGGGTGGGGGTGGGCGTAGCCGTCGGCAGCGTCGGAAGGGGGGTGTAGGTGGGCAGCGGCGTATTCGTCGGCGTAGGTGTGGGCGTGGGCACGACCAGGCAGTCGCTACAGACCGGGTTCTCGCCCGTATTCCTTGTGGCGCTGCCGGGCACATAGCCGGCCTTGCTGGCCGTCGCGGTCACATTCCGGTCGGTGTAGTTGTCGGCCGCCGAGGCCCAGCAGTCGCCGCCGGGACCGCCATAGTAGCCGCCCCCCAGGTCGGTGAGCGTTGCCCCCTCCAGGTCCAGGGTGACGGTCGCGCCCTCCACCGGGTTGCCGCCGGCATCGGTTACCCGCACCTTGACGCGGATACGCCCCTTGTTCGGGTTGAACTCCTGTCCTCGACACGGATAACCGCTAACAAACTGGACGTAGAGAGACACCGGGGTCGGGGTTGCCGTCACAGGGCCGCCCGGCGTGGGGGTCGGTGTGGAGGTCGGCAAAAATGGGGGCGTCGGCGTCGGCGAAGCGCCTGGTATCGGCGTACTCGTCGGCCCTGCCGGCTGGGTGGGCTTGTGGGCCCGCGTCCCGGCCACGATCGTCCGCGCCGAGGTGAACTCGATGGTCGTCGGCGGGAAGATGCTCGAGATCAGGGGGGTGAGCATCGAAAAGGGGTAACTGACCCGGACCACGATACGGCTCTTCCCCTCTTCGATCAGGTTCGGATCGGTGAACTCCCCTTCGTCGGTGCCGTCGTCGTAGTGAATGTCAATGGTCACGTCGTCCGGCGGTACCAGGACGAGCGTCCGGGTGACCGCGTGCTGGATATAGTCGAAATCCAGTGGCTCGACGATGCCGGCCCGGACGCCCTCGCGAGCGGCGTTGGAGACCACGGCATAGATGAAAAAGGCCCGCCCAAACTCGATCAGCCCGATCAGGATGAGAAGCAGGATCGGCAGAACCAGAGCCATTTCCACCACGCTCTGGCCACGCCATCTCTTTTTCCTCGGCGTATCGGTACCCATCGAACTACCCCCACGATGACTTGAAATATCTTTCATATCTTATCATACCGTCCCTTACCTCTTTGTCAATAGGAGAGAAGTACTGTTTTTTGGCCCGATTCTGTAGAATTTTTCGGCCGAGACCGTCCATACACCCAGATTTTTTCGGCTCTGACCCGGAATGGTGTAAGATGGTCACCAAGATGAACGCAGGAGGAAAAAATGAGACGATGGCACG
Organism: Chloroflexia bacterium; assembly: GCA_034433695.1. GTDB lineage: Bacteria > Chloroflexota > Chloroflexia > DTKN01 > DTKN01 > JASFBA01. The sequence goes on along the minus strand of DAOUAK010000162.1, from coordinate 8,609 downwards.
GATGGTTTGCGCTCGTTTCGGTCTTTTTCGGGTTGCTGGCCGGCTGTGCGCCGGCCGTGCAGCCGAGCCCCGTGCCCTATTTGCCCGAAGGGGCCGGGGAAAAGTATGCGCCGGCCGCGCCCCTATCGGCCGCCCCCGCGCCTATGTACGAGGGCGAGAGTACCGACTCCATTTACGGCCGGATCGCCCAGGAAATAGAAGGCCGCATGATCATCAGCACGGCCCAACTGACCCTCATCGTGGACGACGTCGCGGCCACGCTGGAGCAGGTGTGGGACCTGGTCGAGCGTTTCCAGGGCTATATTGTCCAGACCGACTCCTACCGCACCGCCACCGACAACCTGGCTGCCACCGTAACCATCCGGGTGCCCTCGGCACGTTTCGATGAGGCATTGAGTGAACTCCGCAAACTGGCCTGGAAGGTACAACGGGAAAGCACCTCCGGCGAGGACGTCACCGACCAGTACGTGGACCTGGAGGCTCGCCTGAAAGCCCAGAAGGCCACAGAGGAGGAACTCCTGGCCCTGCTCCGGGAAGTGCGCCAGAGCGAGGGCAACGCCCAGGAGAAGGCCGAAGCCATCCTGAGCATCTACCAGCGCCTGACCGAGGTGCGTACCCAAATCGAGAAACTTCAGGGGCAGATGCAGTACCTGGAAAAGATGTCGGCCATGGCTACCATCACCCTGGAACTGCTCCCCCGCGAGCCGGAGGTGGAAAAACCGGTGGTGGAAGAGGGGTTTGCCCCCCTGCGCACGCTGCGTGAGGCCGCCCGTGTGCTGGTGCAAATTCTTCAGGGCCTGGTCAACGCTCTCATCTGGATCGCCGTGGTGGCCCTGCCTCTCTGGGCCGTGGCCGGCCTGGTCGTCTTCCTGTGGGTTCGCCGGCGCCGCCGACGCGCCGGGAAAGTTTGAAAAAAGGAGGTATTCCCATGCGTAACAAAACCTGGTTGTCCCTCTTCCTGCTGCTTCTCCCGATCCTGGTGGGCTGCGTCCCCTCCACGCCGATAGCCAATGCCGGCGGCGATGGGGGGAGCCCCACCTACGCTTCCATCCCCATCAACACCACCTACACGCCGGGCTTGACCGTGGTCGGCACGGGGACGGTCGAGGCCGAACCGGAACTCGCCTATGTCACCCTGGGCGTGAACCTCAAAGGAGACCACCCCGGAAATGTGGTGAACGAGGCAAGCACCCGAATGGATGCCGTCCTGAAAGCGGTCCAGGCGGCCGGCGTAGCCGAAAGCGACATCCGCACCGTCGGCTATAACCTTTGGGTCGAGCAGCGCTATGACCCCCAGACCGGCCAGCCGACCGGAGTGATCGAATACCACGTCGTCCACACCATCCGTCTCACCGTGCGTGACCTGGGGAACGTGGGAACGCTTCTGGCCGCCGCTGTGGAAGCCGGGGCCAACACGATCAGCGAGGTCACCTACAGCGTGGCCGATCCGGAGGCCCTGGTCGCCCAGGCCCGGCAGAAGGCCCTCGCCGACGCCCGGAAAAAGGCCCAGGAAATGGCCGCCGCCCTGGACCTCAGCCTGGGCAAGGTGGTTTCGGTAAGCGAGTCGGGCGGGTGGGTGCCCGGTCCCGTCTATCGAGAGGGGGTTGGCGGAGGTGGCCTGCCGGCGGCAGTACCGCTTCCGGCCGGCTCCTTCTCCGTCAGCGTAAGCGTGGTGGTCGTCTACGAACTTCCCTGATATTCGCCGATAACGAGCAGGCGGGTAGGTGAAGGCAATGCTTTCACCTACCCGCTTCGTATGGAGGCCGGGGATAGGTCCTTAGTCGACGAAGGCGGGTAGGCGAAGGCAATGCCTCCGCCTACCCGCTTGCTTACAGCGGCCGGAAGTAGGCGATGTCGGTGATCAGACCCTGACGTTTCTCCTGGAAGACGGCCTCCACCGGCATGCCGATGTAGACCTCCTCCGGCTTTACCTCGCCCAGGCAATGCACCAGGAGGCTATCGCAGCCCTCGATCTCGATCAGGGCCACCAGACGGGGTTTGTCCAGAGGCTGCTCGTCCAGGTCCAGGTGCACAACCGTGTAGGCATAGACCGTCCCCCGGGGAGGCACCTCGATCCACTCGGAGAGTTCGGCGAAGCAACGCTCGCAGTAGGACCGAGGGGGAAGGTAGGTATAGTCGCAGTTCGGGCAGTGGGTGGCCATCAAACGGGCGTTATCCTTGAGTTCACGGAAGAAACGTTCTCCGGCCAGCCCCATCGTGTAGCGGTTCTGAAGGGGAATCTCCCCTTTCCAGGCGATGACTTCTTCGAAGCGGCGCAGACGTTCGGTCAGGCCCATCTCACCCCTCCTTGAGCGGCCGGAAGTAGAGGATGTCGGTGATGGCGGCGGTGCGTTCGGCGGCCGGCCGCCAGACCGGCTCCACCCGCAGGCCGATGTACACGGCCTCCGGCGTAGGCTCGACCTCGCCCAGGAGGTGCATCAAGCCGCCGCCTCCACCGGTGGGCGATTCGGCGCCGTCCAGGGCGATGACCGCCGGGATGATCGGCTTTTCCAGCCGCTCCATGTCCCAGCGCACGGTGCAGATGGAGAACGTCTTGACCGTGCCGGTGCCGGGCAGTTCCACCCAGCGGCTGGTGGGGACGAAGCAGTGCTCGCAAACCATGCGCGGCGGCACCAGGACGCGGTGGCACTGGGGGCAGGTGATTCCCAGGATGCGACCCTCCTTCAGGCCGGCCAGGAATTTTCCGATGGCCACACCGGCATCCCAGGCATAGTCCGCCTTGGGATACCACCAGGTCTGGAGGACCCGCCCCTCGGCGAAATCCCGCTCCTTGAGCGGCGTACCCGGATAGGATGGAATGCGTTCGCTCATCACTGTCCTCCTTCAGGCCACGCCCAGGATGACCACGGTGCCCACCTGCATGAGGTCGCCCCAGGCCTGGGCCAGGCCGCGCTTAGGGTTGCCCGGCACCTGGCGGGCGCCGGCCTCGCCCCGCAGTTGCCAGAAGAGTTCGGCCACCTTCATCAGGCCGGCGGCGGCGATGGGGTTGCCCACCCCCAGAAGTCCGCCCGAGGGGCAGACCGGGAGGTCGCCGTCGCGCCGGGTGATGCCCAGCGCCGTCATCTCGGGGGCTTTGCCTTTGTCGGCCAGGAGCAGACCTTCGAGGTGGTGCAGTTCCTTGTAGTCGAAGGGGTCGTAAGGTTCGACGATATGGATCTGCTTCCGGGGCTCGGTGATGCCGGCCATCTGGTAGGCCATGCGCGCCGCCTCCTCCACCTGCTGGGGGTAGGAGAGGTCGCGGTTGGTCCAGTAGGCCGTCTCCAAACTCCAGCCCACCCCCTCGATCCAGACCGGCTTATCGGTCAGGCGATGGGCCACCTTGTCGGAAGCCAGGACGATGGCCACCGCACCGTCGGAAATGGGACTGACGTCCAGCCGGCGCACCGGCCAGGCCATCACTTCGGAGTTGAGGACGTCGTCCACGGTGATGTCCTCGCCCAGGAGTGCACAGGGGTGGTCCTTGGCGTTCCGGCGGTTCTTGACCGTCACCAGGGCGATGTCGCGGTGGCTGAGGCCGTAGCGCTGCATGTAGGCGTTCATCTCCATGGCAAAGATCCAGAGGAGGTTCGGCCCCAGCGGACGCTCCAGGGTATGGTCAAAGATGGTGAGAAAGGCCCCCTGCGGGTGAGGCTGACAGGAGGACATCTTCTCCTCACAGACCACCAGGCAGGTATCGAAGAGGCCGCTGGCGACGTGGTACCAGCCGTGGATGACGGCCATGACGCCGGTGCCTCCGCCGACGTAGCAGCGGATAAAGGGCTTGCTCCAGCCCCCCGAACCGGGGCAGAGGTACTCGCTGTTCATGTGGACGCCGTCGAAGGCATCGGGGGCCGTGCCGGAGGCCACGGCATCAATGTCGTCCAGCGTCAGACCGCAGGAGTCCAGGGCCATCTTTGTAGCCTGCCAGGCCAGTTCGTCGGCCGTCTCCAGGGCCCGACGGACGAACTTGGTCATCCCCGCGCCGACCACGGCTACGCGACGCATCCTCATCGTCTTCCTCCTTTCAATCTTCCCGGGCGAGGATGACCACGGCGGCGCTGGTGGTGGGGATGCCGCGCCAGCCCATGGCCATGCCGACCGAGACATCGGGGATCTGGTGGGCGCCGGCCTCGCCCCGCAGTTGGAAGACGACCTCCAGGGCGCGGGCCAGACCCGAGGCATCCAGGAGGTGGCCGCAGCCCAACGAACCGCCGGAGGGGTTGACCGGGAGGTCTCCTTCCAAGGAGGTCGCGCCCTCGACGGTGAGGAGGCCGGCCTCGCCCGGCCGGCAGAGGGAGAGGGCCTCCAGGTGCTGGAGTTCCTTGTAGGCGAAGGCGTCGTCCAGTTCGACGAAGTCGATGCTTCCGCGCGGGTGGCGGATGCCGGCGGTGCGGTAGGCCATCTCGGCGGCCTGGCGGACGTAATCCAGTTCCACCCAGTCGCGGTTCTCCAGGCTGTAGGAACCGTTGGCCCAGCCGATGCCCTGAATCCAGATGGGGGTATCGGTGAGGGCTCGGGCCACCTCCTCGGCGGCCAGCACCATAACGATGCAGCCGTCGGCCGGCGGGGCCACCATGAGGCGGGTGAGCGGTTCCGATACCGGCTCAGAATCGAGGACGTCGGCCAGGGCCAGTTCGGCGGGGTAGGCTGCCAGAGGGTTGAGGAGGGCGTTCTGACGGTTCTTGACCACCACCTGGGCGCACTGCTCCAGCGTTGTGCCGGTCTCGAAGAGGTAGCGCTGCATCTCCAGGCCGGCGATCAAGTAGGGGTGGAGCCCCAGGGGGCGGTTGTAAACCGGGTCCATGGCATAGGCCAGGATGTGGGCCGGGTGGAGGATGTTGGAGGCCTTGGAGTGGGCCTCCACGACGGCCACGCGGATCAGGCCCGTGCGAATCTGCATGTAGGCGGTGGCCAGACCATGTAGCCCTTCGCCGGGGATGGTCTCGTTCGGTCGGAGGACGCCCCCCATCTGGTCGGGGGTATATTCGTCAAAGATGCTGGTGCCTTCGTTGAAATCCTCCGCTACCGTGACGAAAGAGTCCACGTCCCGGCGGGGATCGATTCCGGCATCGTGATAGGCCCGTACCGCCGCCTCGTACATCATCTCCTTGTAGGAGACTTCGGGGGTGATGGACCGAAAGCCGTACCATCCGACCCCCACGATGGCGACTCGTTCGGTCACGATTGACCTCCTTTACTGGGGTTGCAGACAGCCGCTTTGAGGAACATCGGACTACTCCGGCCTGTGGAAATGGGTCGCATCTTTGCGCAATATGCACCTCCTTGTCATATACTCAATAGACCGGGGATTGGGCGGGCGGTCACCTCCTTTCGGTGGTCTGGGCGAGGGATTTTCCGGCCAGGGGGGAGCCCGGCTCAGCGGCAAAGCCGGCCGGGCATAAAGCCCGACCGGCAGGATGCGGCCGGCATCGGCTCGTCCTCATCATTCCACGGTCCTGCACTTCCACAGGTCTAGGCGCGATTTGCATTTTAGCACAGGGCCGGCCGGCGGTCAAATACGATTCGGCCGAACAAACTCTTGCATCTCGAGGGCAAATATACTACAATGGCTGCAGACAAGTCGCTTTAGGAGGACACGATGGCTAAAGATACAAGGCGGGACCCCTGGGAAGCCGGGGCATTTGGTCGGTCGGCCGAGCCCCGGTACATCGGCGTCTATAAGGTCTACCCCAATCCGCTGGCCCGAATCGACCTGCCCCCGCCCCGTCGTGAGGCCGGTCCGGGGCTCTGGCAAGTCCTCCAGGAACGGGCCTCGATCCGGGAGTACACGGCAGAGGCCCTCTCCCTGGAGGAAGTCTCCCAGATTCTCTGGGCCAGCCAGGGGATCTCCCGGGAGCGGGGAGAGTGGCAGTTCCGCACTGCCCCTTCGGCCGGAGCCCTCTACCCCGTTGAGACCTACCTGGGGGTAAACCGGGTGGAGGGACTGAGCGCCGGCCTCTACCACTATGAAGTGCGCTACCACCGCCTGGCCTTTTTGCGGGAGGACCCCCTGATCGGCATGAGCCTGACCCGGGCGGCCCTGGGGCAGTCGGTATGCCAGCGGGCGGCGCTGGTGGTCATCTGGACCGCCGTCGTAGCCCGCTCGGTGCGCAAGTACGGGGAGCGGGCCTACCGCTACATCTATATGGATGCCGGCCATGTGGCCCAGAACCTCTATCTGGCCTGCACCGCGTTGGGCCTGGGCTGCTGTGCCATCGGCGCCTTTTTCGACGATGAGGTGAACGCCGTGCTGGACGTGGATGGAGAAAAAGAGCCGGCCGTCTACATGGCCACCGTCGGCAAAAGGGGGTAAGGATGCCCAGGTATCTCGTCAGCGTTGCCGGGAACATCGGGGTGGGCAAGACCACCCTGACACAACTCCTGGGGGAACATCTGGGCTGGAGAACCTTTTACGAGCAGGTCATTGATAACCCTTACTTGCCCGACTTCTACGCCGATATGCGGCGCTGGAGTTTTCACCTTCAGATTTACTTCTTTACCCACCGCTTCCGCATGTTCCAGGAGATGCTGGCCTCGGGCGTCTCCTGCGTCCAGGACCGGACCATCTACGAGGACCTGGAGATCTTTGCCCGGACGCTGAACCGGCAAGGTTACCTCGACGACCGCGATTTCGCCAATTACCGCCGTCTCTTCGAGACGATGATCTCCTTCCTCCCGACGCCGGAACTCGTCATCTACCTGCGGGCCTCGCCCGAGTTTCTGCTGGAGCGCATCCGGGCCCGGGGGCGGGATTTCGAGCGCGGCATCACCCTGGAGTACCTGCGTGGGCTACACGCGGCCTATGAGGACTGGGTCGAAAGGGCTTCCTCCTTCCTCTCTTTTCTTACCATCGAGGCAGAGACGTTCGACATCCATCGTCCGGAAGATGTCGAACGGGTGCTTGCGGCGGTTCGCCGCCGCTGCCCGGAAGGGTGAAGCGATGTTTCCCCTGACCCATGCCTATGCCATCGGCCGGCTGGTGCCGGTTCCCAGTCCTCTGCACCTCCTGGGAGCGCTTTTCCCCGATGCCATCCTGACCTGCGGTCTGCCCTGGGAGCGCACCCATCGGGCCGGGGCAGCGCTTTACGCTTTCCTGGCCGAACACTACCCGGCCGGCCGGCCCTTTGCCATCGGCGTCATCTCCCACGGCAGCGCCCCTCCGGGGCTGGATTACTACGGCGACGAAAAGTACGGCTCCTTTGAACGCGGCTACGCCTTTGAAGAAGCCCGGCCATATGCCGCCCGCGCGGCCGAAATCTGCCGCCTGCCGGAGGAAATGGGCTGGTGGAAGGCCCATAACTTTGTAGAGATGGCGCTGGAGTGGCTTCTGGCTCAAAAGGATCCCTTCCTGGGGACACGGGTGCGGGAGGTACTGGAGCACCCGACCGGCCTGGAGGAACTCGTCCCTTACCTGGAAGCCTTTTTCGGAAGAGGAAAAATCGGCCTGGGGGAAAGTCTGCCGGCCATGCTTCCCTTCCTGGCCCTGGAGCCCATAACGCCGGAGACGCTGGCCGAACGCTATCAGCGACAGGTGCGCCTGAAACACGGCGTGGAGGCCATCCACACGGAGCAGGCGGCCGCCTTGATCGAGGAGATCGCTACGGCCATCCAGCCGCGCTGCTGGAACTTTTTGGAAGACGTCCTGGGGAAGATCGAGGAGATGCTCCGGCAGGAAGGGTGGACGGCGTCTTAAAACAGGCGCAGGACGGCTTTTCCAAACCGGCCGGACTGGGCCAGAAAGACTGCCCGAACCACGGATAACTTCGGGAAAGGAAAGGGCGGGGCCGGACCCGCAGGTCCGGCCCCACCCGTTTCTCCTCACCCTGAGGGACATCCCCTCAGGCATCGCCTAAGGCCCGTACCCCTTGAAGACCAGCGGCAGGTAGATGGTGTAGCGGGCCGGAGATACCGACAGGACAACGGAGTAGGTGTCTATGCCGCAGGTGTTCGTAGCGGTCAGGACGACGGTGTAAGAGCCGGCCGCGGCATAGGTATGGACGGGGTTGGTCTCGGTCGAAGTCTCGCCGTCGCCGAAGGACCAGAGGTAGGCGGTGGCGTTCTGCGAGGTATTGGTGAAGGTCACCACTAGACCCCAGGCAGTGTAGCCGAATTCGGCCACCGGTAGCGGCAGGACCTCGACCTCGGCGGAGTAGGTATCGCTGCCGAAGGCGTTCGAGGCCGTGAGGGTCACCGTGTAGGCGCCGGCCGCCGTGTAGGTGTGCGTGGCCGTCATGCCGGAGGCCGTCCCGCCGTCGCCAAAGGCCCACTCGTAGGAGACCGGCTCCGTGCCGGAGATGAGGGTAGCGGTGAAGAACATCGGCCCGCCCAGGCAGACCGGCGAGTTGCTCGTGAAGGTGACCACCGGGGCGAAGCCGACCTCCACCATCGCGCTGAAGTCATCCGTGCCGCAGTCGCCGGTGGCCCACAGCGTCACCGTGTAGGCGCCGGCCGCGGCATAGGTGTGCACCGGGTTTTCCAGTGTCGAGGTGATGCCGTCGCCGAAATCCCAGAGGTAGGTGGTGGCGTTCTGCGATGTGTTGGTAAAGGTGACGGTGACTTCATCCACGGCGTAGGTGAAGCCGGCCATGGGCAGCGGCAGGACCTCGAAC
>DAOUAK010000161.1:0-18377 GCA_034433695.1 Chloroflexia bacterium | reverse complement strand
CGCCCTTGTGGGGCCTTCGGCCGGCGGCCGGCCTGCGCCGACCGGGGGTGCGTCGGAGGGGCCGGTGGCCGGGCGTGGGAACGCCCCGAGGGGCCGATGGAGGGTGCCGACTGAAGTCGCCCTTGTGGGGCCTTCGGCCGGCGGCCGGCCTGCGCCGACCGGGGGCGCGTCGGAGGGGCCGGCGCGAAAGTACCCGAAGACAAGGCGATTTCAATCGGCGCAAACGCCCGGTGGCCGTAGTAGGACAGGGTTAGCGGTGATCCACAGGAGAGGATAATATGAATGAGCAACTGATTCAGCAACTGGTCGCCTTCCTGGCCCCATTCCTGCCCCACCTGCTGAAACTGGGCGAAAGAGTCGCCGAGGAGGCCGGGAAGAAACTGGGCGAAGCCGTCTGGGAGACCGCCAAAGCCCTGTGGGCCAAACTGCGCCCCAGGGTGGAAGCCAAACCCGCCGCGCAGGAGGCGGCGCAGGAGGTGGCGGCTCAACCCGACGACCCCGACGCCCAGGCCGCCCTGCGCCTGCAACTCAAGAAACTGCTGGCCGAAGACCCCGCCCTGGCCGAGGAGATCGCCCGCCTGTGGGGAGAGGCCCAGGCCGCCGGTGTGACAGTGGTCGCCGCCGGGGAGCGCTCCGTCGCCATCGGCGGGAGCGTGAGAGGGAGCGTGATCATCACGGGCGATCGAAACAAGGTGAACGGCTAAATGGCCACGGCCGAATGCAGCATCACCGTTCAGGGCAGCGCCGAACACACCGTCATCATCAGCGGCGACGGGAACCATGTGTGCCTGGGTCACCAGGAGGGCTTCGCCTTCCGCCTGCTCGATCAGGACTTCTGCCAGGTGCTCGAGTTGCGCGAGCAGGACTCCCTCACCTGCTACCACTTCGACATGGATTGCCTGCTTCCGCAGGGGAAACAGGACGAGGCCTGCCGCCACATGCGCCGCGCCCTGGAACCGCGCCCGCGCAAGGCGCGCGACCGGGAGAGAATCCAGGCCGCTCTGCGCCGCCATTGCCGCTAACAATGGGTTGGAGCAAATGGGTGCGCACGGACGTTCACCGGGGCCGCCCGTGCGGTGATACGCCGCCGGCCCAACCAGGTGCACGGAAAGCGCAAGGCCGATCGGGGCCTCGCCATCGGACGTAAGGAGGGATACAGGAAAATGAGCGACCAAAAGAACATATTGACAGGAAAACCCGGTTCGGGAAAGATGGGCCTGGCAGAGGCCCGTGCCGTCCGCTGGCTGCGCGGCAACCCCCGGCCTCTGGGGGAACTGCTGGACGAGGGGTTTCTGGATGAGAAACGGCTGGAGTGGGCAGCCAAGTGGGCCTACAACCCACAGTTGAAGGAGGCAGCCGCCGTGCTGCTGGCCTGGTTGCGGGAGCAGCAGGCGTCTTCGGCCAAGGCTCCGCCGGACCGGCAGCACCCTGCCGAATCGGTGCCCGCCCTCGACGCAGGAATCACCGTCGAACAGGCCCGAGCGACTCCCTGGCCCTTTCGGCCTTACCGGGGTCAGCCCATGGGTCCCCTGGTGGACACGCGCCGTCTGGGCCTCAAGGACCTGGCCTACGCCGTGGAAGAGGCCTGGGATGAGCGAGCCCGGCGGGCTGCGGCGGTGCTCCTGGCCCGGCAGTTGAACCAGGTTGTGAAGGAGCCGCCACCGCCCGCCGGACCGTTGAAGGTAGTCTCCGGAGGCCGGAGTTTCGCCCAGCGCGGGGAACTTCGGATGGCGATGCTAGAAGGGGGTCTCCTCGGCATATTGCTATCGGGTCTGGTGGCGCTGGTGATCTGGACGATCACCCACCTGCCCCTCCCAGGCCCCGAAGCCGGCCGGGCTTTCGCCGAAGCGATTCGCTCACCGGGGGGCATCCTCGCCCTTTTGATCCTCCTCGCGGCCGGGGCCCTGGCGATCTGGCTTCCTCGCTTCCTCCTCGACCGGATCTTTAACCAAGTTGAGCAGAAGGCTGAGGCATACCGCAAGGGGCAGGAGGGGGAGGAGCGGGTCGTCGAGGCGATGCGCCAGAGCCTGGATGGAGAGTGGACGCTGTTCCGCAACATTGTGCTGCCCGGCCGGCGCAAGACCGATCTCGACCTGGTCCTCGTCGGGCCGCCGGGAGTGTGGGTCCTGGAGGTCAAAACGTTCGGCGGCGAGTACCGGAACATCGGAGAGCACCGGGAACGGCGCGTCGGCAGACGCTGGGCGCTGCTGAAAAAGAGCCCCAGCCGCCAGGTCCAGGACAACGCGGCCCGCCTTGCCAGTTTCTTCCAAGCGAACGGCATCCGGCAATGGGTCAACCCGGTTGTCGTCTGGGCAGACCCCGAAGGCACGGTCACCGTGGAGAACCCGATGGTGTCCGTCTGGACCCTGGAGCGGTTGCCGGAGGAACTGGGGAACATCTGGCAGGAGCGGAGAATCGAAGGGGCAACCTTGAATCGCATTGTGGAGAGGTTAACTGCCCTCTGTGGCCGGCAGAAAGTGGCGGATCCAATGCTCGCGAGTCGCTCTCCCACGGCCTCATAACCGATCGAGGAAGTCAGTAACACCTTGTCCGGGCGAGCGTCCAACGAAGGGCCGGCGGACCAGGTTACATAATGGACCTGTAACCGTTTGGCAGGCGTTGAAAGATGCCCACCGGCCCGGTTTCTTGCTGAGGTGGACCGATGACAACGATGGAACACATCCGTTATCTGGCCGAGACCGTTGGCCCCCGCGGCTCCACCACGCCCCAGGAGGCGGAGGCGGCCCGCTACGCCGCCGATGTGCTGAGGAAACTGGGCCTGGAGCCCGTCACCGAGACTTTTACCAGCGCCCGTTCGGCCTGGCACCCTTATGCCCTCTTCGCCGGGCTGGCCCTGCTGAGCGAGACCCTCTTCTGGACGGCCGGCCGTTGGGGGGCCGTCGTCGCAGCGGTGCTGACGGCCGTCGCCCTGGTGTCGGTGCTCCTGGAACTGGCCTTCCGCCCCAACCCGTTCCGCTGGATTCTCCCCAGAGGACGGAGCCAGAACGTCTGGGCACGCCATAGGCCCACCGGCCAGGTCCGTCAGCAGGTGGTGGTGATGGGGCATCTGGACACCCACCGAACTCCCCTGGTCTTTTCTACCGACCGGTGGGTGCGCCTGTTCAGCCGTCTGGTGCCCATCGGCCTTTTCTCCGCCATCGTCCTTCTGGTCCTTTTCCTTCTCGGCGCACTGATGCCGGGCCCGATCTGGCCGGTCCTTTCCCTGCCCCTTGCCCTGGTCGTGCTGGGTCTCTTCACGATCACGCTCCAGGCCGACTTTACCCCCTATACCGTTGGGGCCAATGACAATGCCACCGGCGCAGGAGTCGTCCTGAGCCTGGCGGAGCGGTTGCAACGGGAAGCGCTGGCCCACACGGCCGTCTGGCTGGTCCTCTCCGGCTGCGAGGAGGTGGGGTGCTACGGGGCGGAGGACTTTGCCCGCCGCCACCGGGACGAACTGGGGCGGGCCGTCTGGATTACGGTGGATAGCGTCGGCGGGACGAAGGCCAGCCCCGCGTACCTGACCCAGGAGACGTTCCTGCTCACCGCCAGGAGTGACCCGCAACTGGTCGCCTTGGCGGAACAAATTGCCCGTCGGCATCCAGAGTGGGACGCTCATCCCCATCGCTTTCGCGGCGCCTATACCGAAGGGAGCGTCGCCGCCAAGTACGGTTTCCGCGTCCTCACCTTCACAGGACACCGTCGGGACGGCGTCCTCCCGGAGTGGCATCGTCCCACCGATACCGTAGAGCACCTGGAGCCGAAGGCGGTGGAACACACCGAAGCGCTGCTCTGGGAACTCCTCCAGGCGCTCGACCGATTCCCCGGGGAAGGGTAGCCGTATGCCGGGGCCGTTTTTCTCGTAGACGGTTCTCTGTCTAAAACTGGGTCAGGGTGCCCTCGGAGCGGGCTCGGCGCAGGGCTCGGCGAAAGGCCAGCACCCCGGCCGGCAGGGCCAGGGCCGCGAAGAGGGCCAGCCAGGCCAGTTCCGTCCCCACCTGGGAGGGGCCGGCCCCCTGCAATAGCGCCAGCCGCATGGCGCGCAGGGCGTGGGTCATCGGCAGGAGGAAAGAAACCGACTGAAGCCACGGGGGAAGGACACCCACCGGGTAGTAAACCCCGCTCAGGAGGGTGGAAAGCCCTCCCAGGACAAAGTTCACCGGGTCGCCCCGCTTGGTCACCAGGATAAAGGCAGCGGAGAGGATACCCAGCCCGCTGAAGGCCAGCAGGCTCAGGAGGAGCACCAGGAGCGCCGTCCCGATGTTGGCCGGCCCCAGGGGAGCCCCGAAGAGGATGATTCCCACCCCCAGGTACAGCACCACCTGGGCTGAGGCCAGGAGAAAACTCCATAGCACCGAGGTCCCCAGGAACGTCTCCAGGCGGGTCGGCGTAACCAGGATGGCCTCCAGCGTCCCCTGCATCTGGCCGGAACGGATGGCTTCGGAAAAGGCATAAAGCCCCACCGCCTGGTAGCCGCCGAAGGCGATGCCGATGAGGACAAAGGCAAAGTAATCTCCCCCGTATTCGGTCAGGTAGGGGGACGCGGCCGGCCCGAGCAGGCGGGCCACGAAGTAAAAGGCGGCTACCGACATGAGAATCCCCAGAAGTTGCAGAAGGGTGGCCAGACGATAGGTAATCTGGATACGGATGTCCCGCCGCAGAAAGGCCAGGACCCGGCCCAGGGTCGCCGACAAGGACCGTTGCCACGCCGGTCCGTCGGCACGGTTGGGAACCCGTACTTCTGGCTCGGATGGGGCCCTTTCGACCGGCTGTGTGCTTTCCACGATGAGAGGAGCCGGCCCTTCTTCCCCCTCCGCCGTCAGCCTCCGGAAGACTTCCTCCAGGGGAATTGGCTCCAGGGTGGCGTCCACGACCTCGATACCGGCAGGTCGGAGCGCCTCCAGGAGGACCTCCAGGGGAAGTTCGTCCGGCAATTCCACGGCCAGTTGGCGATGGTCGGGATGCCGGGCCGGCCGCTCCTCCACCGGCCAGGGCCAATCGGCCCAGGGGGGCGGAGAAAGGTGTGGCGGGACGGCCAGGGTGAGGAGGTAACGCCGCCGGGAGGCCACAACCGTCCGCAACTCGGCCACCGGCGCCACGGCCCGCAGCCGGCCCCGGTGCATCACTGCCACCCGATCGCACAGGGCCTCGGCCTCGTCCAGATGGTGGGTCACCAGGAAGACGGTACAGCCGGAGCGGGCAATGCAGCGGACAAGTTCGTGGAGGCGGGAGGCCGCCTCTGGGTCCAGGCTACGGGTCGGCTCGTCCAGGAAGAGGACGGACGGTCGGTGCAGGAGGGCGCGGGCCAGGTCCAGCCGCCGGCGCATCCCGGTGGAAAGGCGGTCGAAACGTTCCTCCAGCGCCTCGCCCAGTTCCAGCGCCTCTTCCAGTTCGGCGATGCGGCGATCCACCTCGGCCCTGGGTAGCCCCTGGAGCGCTCCGTAGAAGCGCAGGTTTTCCCGGCCGCTCAGCCGCCAGTAGAAACTGCGCTCCTCCCCTCCGGCCAGGCCCACGTGGGCCTTGACCGCTTCCTCCTCGCTCAGGTCATAGCCGCAGATGCGGGCCCGGCCGGAGGTGGGCAGGATGAGGGTGCAGAGGAGGCGTACCAGGGTGGATTTTCCGGCCCCGTTGGGGCCGAGCAGGCCAAAGATTTCCCCCGTCTCCACCCGCAGCGAGACCTCATCCACGGCCAGGATGCCGCTCCGACGAGGGCGAAGGAGGTCTCTCCAGGCCGGAGGGGCCGGGAAGCGTTTGGTCAGGTGGTCCGTTTCAACGGCCGGGTTCAGGGGCATCTCCGAGTTTCTGCCGATATGGGGCGAAATAGCCCTCCACGGCGGTCCAGGCCTCGTCCAGGGTGCGGCTGCGGATCACCTGCCGGCGCAGGGCCGGCGCCCCGGGCAGGCCCAGGTGCATCTGGCTCACCAGGGCCTTGAAGCGGCCCAGCACCGCCGGCTCGTAGGCCAGTTCTTCCTGCAGGAGGCGCACATATTGTTGCAGGAAGCGGTAACGGTCGGCCGGGGTAGGGTGAGGCGGTTCCTCTCCAAGAAGGGCGGCGGCCATCTGGGAAAGGATCCAGGGGTTGGAGAGGGCCGCCCGGGCCACCATCAGGCCGGCACAGCCGGTTTCGGCAAAGCAACGCCGGGCATCGTCTACGGTGCGGATATCCCCGCTGGCAAAGACGGGAATACGCACCCCCCGCACAACCTCCTCGATGAGGCGCCAATCGGCCCGGCCGGCATACCCCTGGGACCGGGTGCGCGGGTGCAGGGTGATGGCGGCACAACCGCAGGATTCGGCCAGTCGGGCCACCTCGCCGGCAACGATGGAATGCTCGTCCCAGCCGGAGCGGAACTTGAGCGTTACCGGAATGGAGATGCTCCTCTTCACCCTCTGCAGGATGGCTTCCAGCCGCCGGAGGTCGCGCAAAAGTGCCGCCCCGGAGCCGTTCCCGGTGACCTGACGGGAGGGGCAGCCGGCGTTGAGGTCCACGATGTCGGCTCCGTGTTCGGCGGCCAGGACGGCGGCCCGGGCCACCTGCTCCGGGTCGTGCCCGGAAATCTGCACGGCGATGGGGTGCTCGTCGGGGTGCAGATCGAGCAGGTGGTGGGAACGCAGTGCCTTTGGGGTGAGGGCCGCAGCGCTCACCATTCCGGTGACCACCAGGCCGCACCCCCCCAGGGAAAGCACCAGGCGGCGAAAGGCGGAATGGGTCAGGCCGGCCATCGGGGCCAGGGCCAGGGGAGGCGAGATGGTGAGGGGACCGATCGAAACGGCCTGAGGGATGGACATGTTACGACGTCAACTGGGCCAGTTCATGGGCTTCCAGGATGGGCATAAAGCGGGAGAGTTCGACCATCTTGAAAATCTTGCGGTGGTGGGGGCTGACGTTGATGGCATAGACGAGATGCCCCCGCTTCCGGGCGGCGACGATAAATTTGAGCAGGCCGGAGATGCCGGCCGAGTTGATAAAAGCCACCTCGGCAAAGTCCAGCACCGTAGTTTTGCGGCTGCGCCCGCAATATTCCTCGATCTCGCGGGCGGAGAGGGCGTCGATGCTGGGAGTACGGATATGGACAATGGCCACATTCCCGCGATCTTCCATCTGAATCATGACGTTTGCCTCCTGACCTGCTCGCCGGGAGCGTTGATGTGCAACCACATGGTGAAGGTATTTCCTTCCTCACTGGTAGAAAACTCGACCCGGTCCACCAGTTGGTGGATGAGGAAGAGGCCCAGCCCGCGAAGATCGCCCTGCTGGAGGGTCTCCTCGGTCAGTCCCTGGCGGCGAATTTCCAGGGGACGGTCCGGCTGCCCCTGGTCAATCACCCGCACCACCAGTTGATCGGCCTCCAGAGAGAAGACGATGCCGACGTGCACCTCGCGCCGGAAGCGGTTGCCGTGTTCGATGGCGTTGGACACCGCCTCGCTTACGGCCAGGGTCAGGTCGGCCACCCTTTCTTCGGAAAAACCCATCTGCCGACCGATCTCCTGGGCCGCGGCCCGGACCACCCGTTCAAAGACCAGATCGGAGGGGATACGCATTTCCACCCGATTCATTTCTTTCTCCCGTTCAATAGCCCAGCACGCTGGTCGTGGCCCGGAGCAGGCGGTCGTACTGCTGGAGGTAGGCCATGCCGACGGTGCTGTTGCCCAGTTGGAGGTGGCAGGCTCCCAGATAGTAGAGGGCCTGGGCGTGCTGGGGATTGGCCTGTACCACCTTCTCAAAACGGGGGATGGCCTGGGCCGGTTCTCCGGCCTCCTTATAGGCCAGCCCCAGGAGGTAGTGTGTTTCCACATCGTCGGGCCAGTGCTTCAACACAGTCTGGAACTCCTGGATGGCCTGGCGAAAGCGATTGCGCTTCAAGTGGATGACCCCCATATCGTACCGCAGGCTAATGAGTTGCGGGGCCAGTTCCAGGGCCTTTTTCCAGGCATTCAGGGCCAGCATCTCGTTGTTCAGGGCCATATACAGCCGGCCCAGGAGGTAGTAGGACTGGGGGTTACGGGGGTCCAACTGGACGGCCCGCAGCAGGCACTTCAGGGCCGGAGCCGGCCGGCCCATCAGGGCCAGGACCTTGCCCAGTTCCTGGAAGACCTCGGCGCTCTGCGGATACTGCTGGGCGCAACGGTAGAGCAACTGGTAGGCGTTCTGGGGCTGTTTCAACAGGCGAAAGACCCGGCTCATCTTGACGCAGGCGGAGACGTACTCCGGCGCATTCGGCGCCACCTGGCGGTACTCGTTCAGGGCATCCTTCCAGCGCTTCTGACGGGCCAGCAGGTTGCCCAGGAGGTAGCGGGCGCGATACTCCCGAGGTTTCCACTGCAGGAGGGCCCGGTAGATACGTTCAGCCTCCTCCGGATAGCCCTGCACTTTGAGGTCCTCCGCCAGGCGGTAGTACCACTCGATGGCCTCTTGCTCGGAGCGCGCCTCCAAACCCTCGCCGACCCTCTCCATCTTGAAGGTAGGCTCTACCCGCAGGGCTTCGGCAAAGCACTTCTGGGCCAGTTCATGGGCGCCGTGAGCCTGGTGCATCAGGCCGATATAGTAGAGCGGCTCGGCGGCATCGGGACGGCAATCGTGGGCCGCCGTGTAAAAGATGTAGGCGGCGCCAGGGTTGTCCAGGGCCTGGTAGCACCGCCCCAGGGCAAACTTGGCCTCGTAGAGGTCGGGGTTGTGCTTGAGCGCCTCCCGGAAGGCGTTGATCGCCTTCTCGATCTGGCCTTTGGCGGCGAAGGAGACACCGATGTTGTAGTGGGCTTCGGCCAGCGAAGGGTCGGTCTGCACCGCGTTGAGGTACTCCCGCAGGGCCCCGTCCCAGTCGTTGCGCAGCGCCATGGCATTGCCGATGTAGAGGTAAATGATCGAACGGTCGCGGTCGGTTACCGGGACTTCGCTGGCTTCGCCCTCCACATAGGCGGCAATCAGGGCCAGGCGGAATTCCTCCGCCGCCCGGGTGTAATCGGCGTTCAGGTAGGCCTGTAACCCTTTGCTGAAGGCCGAGCCGGCCCGCGTAGCCTCCATAAAACGCTCGCTGCCGGCAAAGGTGTCCAGGTCCAAAACGACCAACTGGATTTTTTCTTCATCGGTCATGGCTAACCATCCTGACAGTATTGCGCAATACGAACTATGTATATCCCTCCAGGGTCAGGAAAAGTTGCTGCAAAAGTTCGCGGGACGGCCCCTGACCCCAGCGTTCGCGCACCGGGCCGGCCAGGGTCAGGATGGCGGCCCGCCAGGTATCGATGGGGGCATCGGCAGGCAGCGACAGGCTTTCTAGTTGTTCGCGGAGCAGGCAGGCGCCCTCCGGCCCCAGTATGTCGGCGGCGACCTCGGCCATCTCCTGCACCCGGTCGGTGTAGCGCCGGCGCAACACCACCAGGGTGATGTCGTCGTCCTGGGGCTGCGGGCCGGTAAAGGCACGGATGGCCCGGACGATCTGCCGGGTCAGGGTGCGCGGCCGGCGGGAGGTGCTTTCGCTGAGCAGGCGGTAAAAACGTTCAAAGCCGAAGAGTTCGCCCCGCTCGTTGGTCGCCTCGACCACCCCATCGGTATACAGGAGGAGGACATCGCCGGGCTGCAACCGGGCGGTGACCTCCTCGAAGGTGCAGTCGCGGTCGATTCCCAGCGGCAGCCCGTCCAGTTCCACCTCGCGGAGGGTCTCGTTGAGGATCAGGGGGTAGTTATGGCCGGCATTGGCCAGGCGGAGCGTCCCCTCGGCGATGTCGAGATGGGCATACAGCAGGGTGACGCAGCCCTGGGGAATCTGCTCGATCAGGGCCTGATTGACGCGGGCCAGGGTCTGGCCGGGAGAGGCGTGGTTGCGAGCCTCGATGCGGAAAAGGGTGCGGGCGACGGCCATGTGCAGGGCAGCCGGAATACCTTTGCCGGAGACGTCCCCGATCATGATGCCCCAGTGGGTGGGATCGAGTTCGACAAAGTCATAGAGGTCGCCGCCCAGTTCTCGCGCCGGCAGGAAGGAGGTACTGGCCTCCCAGCCGGGCAGGTGGGGGCTGCCGGCCAGGAGGAGGCTCACCTGAATGTCGCGGGCCACGCGCAGGTCCTGATGGAGGAGATCATCGTTGGTCACGGAGGACGGGAGCGTTTCCGGCCGGGGAACGTCCTGGGGCGTCCGGGCCGCCTCTTCGTCCGCCCGTCCGGCCTCCTTCCTCGCCGTAGCAAGCGTCCGGACCAGGACAAAGACGCCGACGAAGGCCATCGAGTACAGGACAAAGGCCAGCAGGTCATGGCCGGAGATGCGCCCGGGGAGGAGACGGGCCAACCACAGCCCCAGGTACAGGAGAATGGTTCCCCCCAGCAGGCCCGGTCCGGCCTTGCCGGGCACCCGGAGTGCGGTCCAGAGAAGCGGCCACAGGAGGAGCAGGAAGAGCGGATCCCGGGGTTGGGCCAGCAAGATGCCGCCGAGCGTTATCCCCAGGGCCTCTCCCGCCGTCAGGACCAGCCAGCGCCACGGTTCCTTCTTCCACACCAGAAAGACAGCCAGGCCGACCGCCGCCGGCAAAAAGCCCAGCATCCATTCCCACCAGGGCAGGCCGGCCAGTCCGGGCAGAGAGCCACGGCCGAAAAGCCCCAGCGCCAGAAGCAGGAAGGTCCACCATTCCAGGAAAAGGACCTGCCCCACCCACGGTCGCCTGCTCAATTCGTTCAGCCGGCGAGTCATCATCGCTTCATCCTCGGGACCTTTCTGGCATTGCCGGAGACCGACCTTCCAGCGTTTCCAGGTGCTTCTGACAGGCCTGCCGGAGCAGGTGCACCGGCACCCCGTCAATGAGAGTCTCTTCCGGCCGGCCCAGGAGGGTGCGCCAGGTTCGACGAAAGGCCTGGGCCGCCCGACGGCGGTCGGCCAGCGCCAGGAAGAGGTCGCCCAGGTAGTAGTGGGCGGTGGGCGAGGAGGGGTTCAGATCGGCCGCCCGTTCCAGATCGGCCACGGCCTGCTCCATCCGGCCCATCTGACGGTGGATCAGGCCGCGCAAGAGGTAGGCTTCCTCGGCCATGTCGTCCAGTTTCAGGGCCCGCTCGCAGGCCTGCAGAGCCTCGGTATAATGTCCCTGGTTGGCATAGACCTGGGCCAGGCCGCAGAAGGCCTCCACCAGGTTTGGTTCCTCGCGCAGGGCTGCGCGAAAGGCGTTCAGGGCTTCCTCATACATCCCGTCGCGCAGGCAGGCCAGGCCGTGCTGGTAATAGGCCCGGGCCGGCTCCTCGCCGGTCTCCATCCCTCGTTCCACCTTAGCCCGGCGGGCCGGTGGGGAATGGGAAAGAGTCGCCCCCAGGAAGAGCGGCCGTTCCACCGAACTCCCGCCGGGGACGGAGCGGGGACGGGGCAGAGTCACCTCCGGACGAGTCGGGAGGACGGCCCGGCCCTTGCGGTAGAAAAAGACCCCACCCTGCTGCACCCGTTCAAAGGCGTCAAAGACCTGCCAGAGTGTCTCGGAAAAGCCGATAAAGAGGTAGCCGCCTTCCTTCAGGCACTGGTAGAGTTTGGCCATCAGGCGGCGCGAAGTCTCGATGCGGAAGTAGATGGTTACGTTGCGGCAGAAGATCACATCTACGCCGTGGACGAACGGCGGTAGCGGCTCGGCAACCAGGTTGACCTCGTGGAAGCAGACCAGCTCCCGTACCTCCGGCCGGACGGCGTAAGATTCGCCCTGGCGCTCAAAGTAACGGGAAAGGTAGGCCGGCTCGACCTGCTGGACCTGCCGTTCGGTGAAAAGACCACGGCGGGCATATTCCAGAGCCTGCCGGCTGATGTCGGTGGCCAGGATTTCCACCGGGCGGCGGGGTGGGAGGCCCAGCGTTTCGGCCACGGTGATGGCGATGGAATACGGTTCCTGGCCGGTGGAACAGCCGGCGCTCCACAGCCGCAGGGGAAGGTCGGCCGGCCGGAGGCGCTCCAGTTCGGGCAGGACGACCTCGGCCAGCAGGCGGAAATGGCGCGGATTGCGGAAGAAAGAGGTCTCCCGATTGACCACCTCCTCCAGAAGGGCGCCGATTTCCTCCTTGCCGGCGGGCGAATCGAGCAGGGCCAGGTACTCCTCGCAGGTACGGAAGCCATGGTGGCTCATCCGGCCGGCCACGGTGCGGGAAAAGGAGCGGCGGCGGGAGTCGTCCAAGTAGATTCCGCTACAGGCCTGGATACGCTCACGCAGTTCGATGAAGGTGGCCTCGTCTAATTCCAGGGTCAGGGTCATCGTCGCTCCTCGGCATCAGGGGGCGTTTCCTTTTCCCCGACCACGGCCCGTAGGAGGGCCGGGGCGATCTCCTCCAGCGGGAGCACCTGTTGGGGGGCTCCCAGTTCGATGGCCGCCCGGGGCATCCCGAAGATGGTGGAGGTGGCCTGGTCCTGAGCGATAGTGATCCCCCCCGCCCGACGAATGGCCAGCAATCCTTCGGCCCCGTCGTTTCCCATACCGGTCAGCAGGATGCCGATGGCCCGCCGGCCAAAATTCTGGGCGGCCGCCTGCATCGTCACGTCCACCGAAGGGATCAGAGGGGTGCGAGGCGTCTCCGCGAGGTGGATGCGGCGGTGGTTGGGGAGGAGGTGGCAGCCCTCCGGGGCGATATAGACCCGGCCGGGGGTCAGCCCGTCGTCCTGGCGGGCCAGGGACACCCGGAGGCGCGTTTCCCCGGCCAGCCACTCGGCCAGCCCTCGGGTGAAACCCGAGGCGATGTGCTGGACCACCAGGATAGGGGCGGGAAAATCGGCCGGCAACGACGAAAGGATGCGCTGGAGGGCCCGAGGCCCCCCGGTGGAGGCTCCGATGACCACCAGGCGGTCGGGCGCCTCGGCCGGCACCGGGCAAGGCTCGGCCCGGATAGAGGCCAGGGGAAGAGGCCGGCCGGCCCTTCGTCCTCGCAGATGGGTGATCACCCGCACACGGGAAAGCAGGCGGACCCGCTCGATGAGGTCCCGGGCTTTGCTACGCAGGGCGACGGGGTCTTCCCCGGCCGGCTTCTCCAGGATGTCGAGCGCGCCGGCCTCCAGCATCCGGAAGGAAAAGTCCACGTCCTGCTTGGAAAGGGAAGCGGTGACGATGAGGATGGGCGTCGGATGGTAGGCCATGATCTGGCAGGTGGCCTCATAGCCGTCCATCTCCGGCATACGGACATCCATGGTGATGACATCCGGCCGTAGCCGGGCGGTCATCTGCACCGCCTCCCAGCCGTTACGGGCCAAACCAACCACCTCGATTCCGGGGTCCCCCTCCAGAATCGAACGGAGGACCGCCCGGGCCACCGGGGAATCATCCACCACCAGGACCCGCAACTTCCGCCCGTTTTCCGTCTCGGGCCGCGTACGCAATTCTTCCTGTCTCATTCGATCCCACGCAGACGCAAAAGGAAACCGACCCGTTCGCCCAGTTCCAGCAGGTCAAAGTCCTTGTTCAGGTAATCGTCCATCCCCACCTCGAAGCCGACGCTGGTATCGTCCATCGAGGTCAGGGCAATGATCGGGAGGTCGCGGATGGCCGGATTTTCGTCCCGGCGCAGCCGGCGGCAAACCTCGTAGCCGTCAATGCCGGGCAGGCGGATGTCGAGGACAAGGAGATGGGGAGGATCGGCCCGAATTCGCTCCAGGGCCTCCTCCCCGCTGGAGGCCACGCTGACCTGATACCCCAGCGCCTCCAGGCGCAGTTTGACGATGTCGGTGACCAGGCGGCTATCATCCACAACCAGGATTCGGGCGGCCAATGCGTACCTCCTTTACCCGACCAGATGGGCTATGGTTTCCAGGAGATTAGACTGGTCGAAGCGGCTCTTGGTGATATAGGCCTGGGCGCCGAGTTGCATTCCTCGCCGGCGCCTCTCCTCATCGGTGTAGGCCGTAATGATGACGATCGGCAGGTTGGCCCAGCGGGGGTCCTGCCGGATGCGGGCGGTCAGTTCCAGACCGTCCAGACGCGGCATCTCGATGTCGGTGATGACCAGGTGAAAGACCCCGCGCTCCAGTTTTTGCAAAGCATCCAGACCGTCCTGAGCCGTCTCCACCCGGTAGCCGGCTGCCTCCAGGATGCTCCGCTCCAGTTCCCGGGTAATCAGGGTATCCTCGACCAGCAGGATGCGGGGTGGCTCGCGGGACGGAGCCGGAGCAGGGCGGAAAAGTTCCTCCGGGGGACGTTTGGCGCGGATGGGAACGGCCGGGCGAGTGCTGAGGAGGCCGCTCAGGTCCAGGATGGGAATAATCTCCCCCGATCCAGAGATCGTTGCTGCGGAGAAGTAGGGGCTGCGTCCCAGAATCTCCCCCAGGGGCTGGACCACGGCCTCGGTTTCATCCAGGAGACGGTTCACGGTCAGGGCAACCTGGTGCCCATCGCTTCCGGCAATGATGGCCACCGTTCGGTCCCCCTCTGAGGTCCCGGCGGCCAGACCCAGTACCTCGGCCAGGGAGAGGAGTGGAAGCGGCCGCTCCTGCCAGTAGAGGACCGGGCGTCCTTCCACCAGGACCACCTCCTGGGGTTGCGGGCGTACCAGGCCGCGGATGACGCCGGAGGGGATGGCCAGCGTCTCCCCGGCCGCCTCCACCAGCAGGACCGGGATGGTGGCCAGAGTCAGGGGAACGTCCAGGGTGAAAGTGGTGCCTCGGCCGGGGAGAGTTTCTACCTGCACCAGGCCATTCAGCCGGCGCATCGTGGCCTGCACGGCATCCAGGCCCATCCCCCGGCCGGACATCTCGTCGGCCTGGCGGCGGGTTGTGAAGGCCGGCCGGAAGAGCAGTTCCAGGAGGGTCCTTTCATCGGCCTGCTCGGCCTCCTTTTCCTCCAGCAGGCCGCGCTCCACGGCGATGCGGCGCACCCTCTCCAGGTCAATACCCCGTCCGTCGTCCTGAACGCGGATGTGCACCCGCCGACCCAGAGCCTGGGCCTCCAGAACGAGGCGCCCCCGGGGCGGCTTTCCCCGGCGGACCCGTTCCTCCGGGGGCTCAATGCCGTGAGAGAGCGCATTGCGCACCAGGTGTACCAGCGGCTCCCGCAGCAGGTCCAGCACCCGCCGGTCCAGTTCCACCTCTGCCCCGTGCACCTCCAGGGAAACTTCCACCCCACATTCGCCGGCCAGCCGGCGTACTACGCCTGGAAAGACCTCAAAGAGGGAACCGATGGGCACCATGCGGATGGAGAGGACCTGCTGCTGAAGTTCGGAAAGGCTCAGGATAGAGCGTTCCAGCCAGGCGGCGTATTGCCGGCCGAGGACCTTTCCCCGATCGTTCTGCTCCTCGATCTGGTGCTCCAGTCCCTCCAGGCGGCGGGACAGTTCTTCGATCTGGCGGGGTCGGAGACGGTCGCGGAACGTTTCCAGTGTCTCTTTCAGGCTGCGAAAGGCCCGTTTCGTCTCTTCCTGAGCCCGCAGGAGTTCCTCCAGGAGGGCCTGATGCTCCCGGGCCTGTTCCTGGAGAAGCCGGGCCTCACCCACCAGGCGGGAAAGGCGGTCCACCTGCTCCATGCCCACGCGCATCGTCTCCCGGGGCTGGCCGGCCGACGGGCCGGCGACGGTAACGAGCGGGGCCGCCTCCGGGCGGGCCTCCTTCGCTCCCAGTAACTGTTGCAGTTCGGCCAGAAGCCCGGCCAGGTCCACCGCCTCCCCCCGGCCTTCGAGGCGGGCCACGGTCAGGGCGCGGATGGCGCTACTGGCCCGGAGCAGGACGTTGCCGACTTCCGGGGTCAGGGCAAGTTCCCCCTTGCGAATCGCTCCCAGCACATCCTCGATCTGGTGGGCCAGGCGGTTGATCTCGGAAAAACCCATGATCTTGGCCGAACCTTTGGTGGTATGGACGGCCCGCAGCATCCGGTCGAGCAAGGCGGTATCGCCGGGCTGAGCCTCCAGGGCGGTCAGGCCCTGTTCCAGGAGGTTCAGATTTTCCCAGGTTTCGTCGCGGAACTGCCCGTAGAAGGCGGTCAGGTCAATATCGGTCATCCGAGTTCCATCCGGCCGGCAGATTGCAACTGCTCGGCGATCTCCGAAAGGGTAGCGGCCGCTTCGGCCAGTTGCCGGCTACCCTCGGCCGTCTGGTTGGCGACTTCGGCGATCTCCCGCATCGTCTCCACGATCTGCTCGCTGGCGGTGCGCTGCTGCGTGGTGGCCAGGGAAATCTCCTGGGCGGCTTCGGCGGTGCGCTGGGCCAGGAGGACGATCTCCTCCATCGCCCGGCCGGCCTGGTAGACCTGGTTTACTCCGCGCTCCGTCTGCCTCAACCCCTCCTCGGCAGCCAT
Organism: Chloroflexia bacterium; assembly: GCA_034433695.1. Taxonomy (GTDB): domain Bacteria; phylum Chloroflexota; class Chloroflexia; order DTKN01; family DTKN01; genus JASFBA01. The sequence goes on along the minus strand of DAOUAK010000161.1, from coordinate 2,156 downwards.
CACCGAGGCGTTGGTGGCCCGCTGAATCTCGGCGATGACGCCGCGCACCTCCTTTGCCGACTCCATCGCCCGGTTGGCCAGACTTTTCACCTCGGCGGCGACCACGGCAAAGCGCCGGCCGTGTTCGCCGGCTCCGGCCGACTCGATGGCCGCGTTCAGGGCCAGGAGATGGGTCTCATCGGCAATGTCGTTGATGATCTCGATGATCTCGCCGATGCGCTGGGAGTGTTCCCCCAGCGCCAACACCTTGTCGGCCAGTTCCTGTACCCGGCTCTTGATGCCCTCCATCGCCGCCACCGTCTCATCCACGGCGCTCTGCCCCTTTCCTACGGCTTGCAGGGTCTGCTCGGCCACCCGCGAGACGTTCTCGGCGCTCTGGGCGATCTGGCGGGCCGTATAACCCATCTCCTCGATGGTGGAGGTCACTTCGCTGATGGCCGAGGCCTGCTCGGCCGCGCCGCTGGCCTGCTGCCGGGAGGTGGCCGAAAGTTCGGTCGCCGAGATGCCGATCTGGGTGGCCAGGTTGACCTGCTGGATGCCCTTTTCCATCAGGCGCTGGTTGGTGCGCAGAATCTCCTGGGCCCGTTGTTCCGATTCTTTCAGGGCGGATTGCAAAGAGGCGGCAATCCGACGCAGGACATAGCCGATAAAGCCTGTGAGGGCGGCTACGCTGAAGGCGTACTGCTGGAGGAAGGGATCCCCCCAGTGCGTGGGGGGAAACCCGAGGAGGAGGAAGAGAAGGATGGAGATCAAGGCGACGAAAAGGACAGCGTTGACGGGGAAGGAAGTGGCGGCGACCAGTATAGGCCAGACAAAGATCAAGCCGGATATCACAGGCCTTGGCGATGTCTGGTAGATATGGGCTTCCCAGTAGGAAAGGAGAGCGGCAACAGAAAGAGGGCCCAGGACGAGGAGCCAGGATGCTTCCACCGGCCGACGGATGCTACATAACCAGAGGGCAAGGATGGCCGTCAGGGCGCCTATTGCGATTCCAGCGAGGGGGATGGGTTGGCCAATCGTGCCGGTAATCGCTTGGGCGATCCCAAGGACCCCGGCGGCAGCAATCTGGGCCAGAGCCAGGCTAAAGGCGTTGCCTGTACGGCGCCGCAGGTCCTCTTCGGCGAGATCGGGCGGTGTGCTAAAGAGGGAAAGGATATACTTCATAGCCCCCTGGGCCATCGCAGCCTCCTTATCATGAGCATAGTGGGGCGGCCAGCCCCAGCAGAACGGAGTTTTCCTCCGGGAGAACGATCTGGGCCAGGTCGAGAAGGGGCACCAGCACGTCTTCCTGCCAGACCAACCCCCAGACCATCGGGCGGGATTGAATTTTACGTAGCCATCCGGGGAGCAAAGCAATCTGCTTCCAGGACAGGAAGAGCGGTCCTTCGATGTCATCCACGCGGAAGGAAAGCGGAGACACTTCGCGGGGGGGTATCAGCAGGAGACCGCGCCGCCTTTCCCCCGTCGTCTCCAGGCCCAGCCGTGTCCCCAGGTCCAGCACAGGGACGGCTTCTTCGCCCAGCGACAGGAACCCCAGCAGGTCGGGAGGCCCCCCCTGGGCCGGGTAAAGCGTTTCTTTTCGCCGCACCGTCTCCACCTGGCCGGATTCCACGGCGAAACGGCTGAGGCCGACCTGCAGAAAGAAGGCCATCATTCCCTCATCCGCCATGGCGAACTGCCTCCAGGAGGCCGGCCAGATCTAGCACCCGGATGGCCTCTTTACCCTGGCGGGCAATAGCCCGGAGAAAGGGGGACGTTCCTTGTGTTTCGGCCGGCGGCGCCTGTAACGCCGATGCGGGCAGAGCGACGATGTCCTCCACGCGGTCGGCCAGCATGGCGGCAACGGTGTCTTCCTGGCGGACGATAACCAGCCGGCTTTCGGGAGTCGGCGGCTTTTCCGGAAGGCCGAGCAAGCGGCGCAGGTCCAGCACCGGAAGGACCTCTCCTCGCAGACCGGTAGCCCCCAGGACGGCGGCCGGCAGGCCCGGCAATGGGGTAATATACCCGACTCGGCTGACCTCGCGTACTACCTCCAGAGGGAGTGCATAACGTTCGTCGGAAAGGTAAAAGACGAGCACGTTCAGCATTTCCTCCGGGCCTGTTCCCGGCCGCTCGGCCCGACGGGCTACCTCCTCCTGAATTTCTCGAATTTTCCT
>DAOUAK010000160.1:0-63929 GCA_034433695.1 Chloroflexia bacterium | reverse complement strand
GTGAGGTTGGTCCTGGCGGAGCCGAGCCAGACGGCGCTCCACAGTGGAAGGGCTGATTTGTTCCAGGAGTTCCTGGAGCTCCGGGGTTACGCAGAGTTCGCCGTGGGCTTCCAGGTGCTGGGCCATCTGAAGCAGGTTGGGGGGTCAGGCGCTCAGCGCAGATGTCATCGCTACTTTCCCAGATGACTGCCAGGGCGTCGGTTACCTCCGGGCCGTAGCGGGGTCCCCGCTCCCTGGAGCGAGGTCGTCGTTGGGGCTCATGGCTCATCAGCCGGATCAGGTGCTTGCGATGCAAGCTGGTTGTCATTTCCATCTCGTCCAGTAGGGGCGATGCGTGCCTCGCCCCTACTTCTCTTTTCGGCTGGCGGCGAGATAGCGTGGCCTTTGAATGCGCAGGTACTTTTAGCATTCGTCAATGTTCATCATTTCCTCTGCGGTCATGGTTTCCTCCGGTAACATGATCTTTTGAGGGAACGAAGGCATTTCGGTAACATTTTACATGAGGGAATACGCCCACTTGACTTTGGGGCCGGTTATGGTAGGATATAGCGGGCTATGGCTTATGCCTTCAGGCTGGTGATGGAGGTGGAACGATGGTGAATGTCTGTAAAACCCGAGGGGTCATCGGCATCCTGACCGGCGGCGGAGATGTGCCCGGCTTGAATCCGGCCATCCGGGCGATCACCATTCGCGCCCTTCGCGAGGGCTACCAGGTCATCGGCATTCGCCGGGGCTGGGCCGGCCTGATCGACATCGTCCGGGACAAGGGGGCCGATAATAGCGAAAACTACCAGGTGCTCACCGAAGGGATCGTCAACAAGGTCGGGCGCACCGGCGGCACCTTCCTCCATACCTCGCGCACCAACCCGGCCCAGGTCGCCCAAAAGGACCTCCCGGAGCACCTGCGGGATGTCTACACGGAAGAGAAGAACGATCTGACGCCGGAAGTGCTCAAAAACCTCGACTTCCTGGGCATCGACTACCTCATCCCCATCGGCGGCGACGACACCCTCAGTTATGCAGTGCGGCTCTACCGAGAGGGAGTCAAACTTGTGGCCATCCCCAAGACGATGGACAACGATGTTCCGGGGACGGACTACTGCATCGGCTTCAGCACCTGCGTGACCCGTACCATCCAGATGAGCAACATCCTGCGCACCATTGCCGGCTCCCATGAGCGCTTCCTGGTGATGGAAGTGTTCGGGCGTTACGCCGGATTTACCGCCATGCTCCCCACCATGGCCGGCGCGGCCAACCGCTGCGTCATCCCCGAGTACAAGTTCAACATCGAGCGGCTGACGGAACTCCTTTCCGAAGATCGCCGCCGAAACCCCAGCCGCTACTCCGTGGTCCTGGTCTCGGAGGGGGCGATGTTCGAGGGCGGGGAGATGATCTTCCAAGACACGACCCGCGATGCCTATGGGCACGCCAAACTGGGGGGCATCGGCGACCTGGTGGCAGCAAAACTCAAGGAACTCTCGCCCAGGTATAACAGCGGCCAGACGGTCGAGTGCGTCACCCAGCGGCTGGGTTACATGGTCCGGGGAGGCGACCCGGACGCCATCGACTCCATCGTCCCAATGGCCTACGGCAACCTGGCCCTGGACCTCATCCTGAAGGGTATCCACGGCCGGATGGTAGTCCTGAAGAACGGGCGCTACGACAACGTGCCCGTCGAGGTAGTCATCAGTTCCAAGAAGGTGGTAGATGTGGAGCGCTACTACAACACCGAACGGTTGCGCCCCCAGTACACCAGTTTTCAGTTGCAACCTCTGTTCATCATGGCCAGTGATTGAGCCACACAGAAAGCGAGGAAACCATGCCCTACACCACCGATTGGGAAGCGCTCCGCCAGGACGCGGTGGACACTCTGAGCCGCTATGTCCGATTCGACACGACCAACCCGCCCGGGAACGAATTGCCCGCCGCCGAGTGGCTACGCGACGAAATCGTGCGGCGCGGCATCAGCCAGGATGTGGCCCTGTATGAGCCGATGCCCGGCCGCGGCCTGCTCATTGCCTGCATCCCCGGCAGCGAACCGCTCAAGCCGCTCCTCCTCAACCACCACATCGACGTGGTTGCGGCCGACCCTGCCCGGTGGACCCATCCTCCCTTCGAGGGAGTGGTGGCCGACGGCTTCGTCTGGGGACGGGGCACGCTGGACACCAAGTGCCTGGGCGTCATCTTCATGCTGGCGCTTCAGGAACTTCGGAAGGAAGGGGGGGATTTCCGCCGCCCGGTCATCTTTCTGGCCGTCCCCGATGAGGAAACGGGGGGAAAGAACGGTATGCGCTGGCTGGTGGAACACCATCTGGCCGAACTGGACCCGGCCTGGGTTTGGGATGAGGGAGGAGGAGGCATCCGGGGAATTTTCGGCCGAGGCACCCTCTTTGGCATCGCCGTTGTGGAGCGCCAGATCCAGCATCTGCGGCTTACGGCCACGGGAACGCCCGGGCACGGCTCCATGCCGCATGCGGACAATGCCTGCGTTACCCTTCTGCGGGCCCTGGAGCGCATCCTCTCCTCCCCTCGCCCGATGCGCCTGAACGGGGTCACGGCAGAGATGTTCCGTGCCCTGGGGCGCGGGCAGACGTTTCCTCGCTCTCTGGTCCGTCTCCTTGCCCATCCCTGGTGTCTACGACTGGCCGGCCGGCGGCTTTCGGCCCATAAATGGCTCAATGCCATGCTGCGCGACACCGTCAGCCTCACGGTACTGCGGGCCGGCTACAAGGTCAACGTGATACCGGAGCAGGCCGAGGCGGAGATCGACTGTCGGTTGCTCCCGGACACCGACGCCGCCGAGTTCCACCGCTGGCTCCAGGGACGCATCGCCGACGAGCGAGTCCGGGTGGAAGTGATGGAGAGTTCACCCCCTTCCGGCATTGCCCCTCTGGACAGCGCCTTCTACCGGGCCGTAACGCGGGCCGTCGAGCGCCACGTGCCCGGAAGCACCGTTTATCCCCTCCTGATGACCGGTGGCACCGACGGGCGTTACTTCCGCCAGCGCGGCTATCCCGCCTACGGCTTCGACCCGATGGTCCTGGAACCGGAGGACATCAGCCGGGCCCATGGGATCGACGAACGTATCTCCATCGAGAACCTGGTGCTGGGAATCAAGATGGCCCGGGACATTATCCGGGAACTGTGTGTGGGGACCCCTCCGGGTGAACCCCTATCCTAGGCGGTAATACTTCTTCACCGCCCACTCGAAAAGGACCTCCGGCAAAAACCTCTTGGCCGAAGCGGCAAACTTCTGGAAAAAGTTTCCTGCCCGGTAACGCAGACGGGGATGACGGAGGCGCAGAACGTGTCCCAGCACGCGGGCCACGGCCTCCGGGGAGACGCCGTGCTGCTCATCATGCTCGGCCACGGCCAGGGCCCGCTCCATCCTCTCGGCATACGGTGAGGCGACCGAGGCCCGCGTCCGACGGCGGCTGAAGGTAAAGTTTGTCCGGACGTCGCCCGGCTCAATGAGCACCACGCGGATGCCAAAAGGCTGGACCTCCATCCGCAGGGCCTCGCTCAACCCCTCCAGGGCAAATTTGGAGGCGCTATAAAGGCCCTGGAAAGGGAGGGCGATCAGGCCGGCCAGGGAGCCGATGTTGACGATCGTCCCCGAACCCTGGGCCCGCATGATCGGCAGTACGGACCGGCAGAGGCGCAGCACGCCGAAGAAGTTGGTTTCCAGTTGTTCCCGGGCCTCTTCCGGCGATGTATCTTCGACGGCGCCGGCGATGCCAAAGCCGGCGTTGTTCACCAGCACATCCAGCCGGCCGGCCTGTCTCATCACCTCCTCCACCCCCCGGCGGACAGACCCATCGTCGGTTACGTCCATCGGAATCATCGTAAAGCCCGTGGCAGAGGCATCCGGCCGTCGGCTGGTCCCAAAGACGCGGTAGCCCTGGCGGGCCAGATGTCGGGCACAGGCCTGCCCGATGCCAGACGAAGCCCCGGTGATCAGGACGACCTGAGCGCTCACGGCTGTCCTCCTCTTTCTTCCCAGCGGACGACCTCCAGCCCGGCCTCGTCCATCATCTGGCGGGCCAGTTCATCGGGGTACGGCCCCCGGTAGACGATGCGCACCACACCGGCGTTAATAAGCATCTTGGCACAGAGGATGCAGGGCTGGGTGGTGCTGTAGAGGGTGGAACCGCGAATCTGCACTCCGTGGACGGCAGCCTGGATGATGGCATTCTGTTCGGCGTGCAGCCCCCGGCACAGTTCGGCCCGTTCTCCGGAAGGAATGCCCAGCCGTTCCCGGAGACACCCCACTTCCTCGCAGTGGGGCAGGCCGGTGGGGGCACCGTTGTAGCCAGTGGCCAGGATGTGCTTATCTTTCACCAGGATGGCCCCCACCTGTCGGCGCAGGCAGGTGCTGCGCTGGGCCACCTCCTGGGTAATGCGCATAAAATATTCGTCCCACGATGGACGCACGTCGACCTCCTGGGAAGGTATTCCTCGTGTTACAAACGGGTAGGCGAAGGCAGTGCCTTCGCCTACCCAAGTTCGGATATTATACGGAGGGCATATCTTCCGGGAAGAATTCGGGAGGCAATTCCTCCTCACCCAGGAGGAAACGTCGGGCCTGTTCCATCTCCCGGGCCCGGGCTTCTTCCTCCTCCAGCGCCAGGCGGGCCAATCGGGCCCGTTCCTCGGCGCGGCGGCGGCGCGTGTCCATCCCGGTGCCGGCAGGAATCAGCCGGCCGATGATCACGTTTTCCTTAAGTCCGCGCAAATAGTCCACCTTACCCGTCACCGCCGCTTCGGTCAAGACCCGGGTGGTCTCCTGGAAGGAGGCCGCTGCCAGCCAGGAGTCGGTGTTCAGGGCGGCCTTGGTGATGCCCAGCAAAATCAGATGGGCCATGGCCGGCTCCCCGCCGGCCGCAATGACGCGGGCGTTTTCCTGCTGGTAGAAGAAACGGTCCACCAGGTCGCCGGGCAGGAAGTCGGTGTCGCCGGGATCGTCCACCTGAACGCGGCGGAGCATCTGCCGGACAATAATCTCGATATGCTTGTCATTGATGCTCACGCCCTGGGAGCAGTAGACGTTCTGGGCCTCGTTGACCAGGTACGCCTGAACGGTTTCCCGGCCGGCGATCTGGAGCAGGGCGCGGGGGTCGATGGAACCTTCGGTGAGTTGACATCCGGCTTCGACCCACTGGCCCTCGCGCACCTTCAGCCGAACGGTAACCGGTACCCGGTACTCGCGTACTTCTTCCTTGCTCCCCCGCACAATCACCCGGCCGTCTTCTACCAGGACCTCTCCGGATACGCCGGCCACGATAGGAGGGCGATCATCCTTGGACTCGGCCAGGACTTCCCCGGCTTCCACCGTATCCCCCTCGCGCACGCGGACGGAAAAGCCTTCGGGGATCTCGTAGACATCGCTGTACGGTTCGCTATGCACCACCCGGATCACCCGGTACTCGCCGTCGCGGACGATCTCCACCAGGCCGTCGATCTCGCTAATTTCGGCCTTGCCCTTGGGCAGACGGGCCTCAAAGATTTCCTGCACGCGGGGCAAGCCCTTGGTGATGTCCAGTTCCGTCTTGACGCCGCCGGTGTGGAAAGTGCGCAGGGTCAACTGGGTACCCGGTTCGCCGATGGACTGGGCAGCGATGATTCCTACGGCCTCGCCCGGCTCCACCAGCCGTCCGGTGGCCAGGTTACGCCCATAGCACATCGCACAGATGCCCCAGGGCGATTGGCAGGAAAGCGGAGAACGGACGTAGAAGGAGGTGATGGCCTCCTCCAGCACCTTACGGGCCTCTTCCGGCACCTGTTCCTCGCCCCGGAGGATGGCCTTGCGCCGATCGTCGCGGAAGAAAGCCAGCGGCTCACGCATGATCTCGGCCACCCGCCGCCAGACTTCCCGGTTGACGGCCGAGACACGCTCCCAGACGTTTTCATCAAACTCCTGGTTGCGTTCGACCAGCACCTCGCCGGTGCGAGGATCCACCAGAGGAGCGGCCATCATGCGGCCGACCAGCCGGGCCCGCATGTCCTCGATATTGTTGTCAGACTCCCGAATCCAGATGCCGGCCTCGGTTCCGCAATCCACCTGAGTGATGGTTACATCCTGGGCCACGTCCACCAGGCGTCGGGTGAGGTAACCGGCCTCGGCCGTGCGCAGGGCGGTATCGGCCAGTCCCTTGCGCCCGCCGTGGGTCGAGACAAAGTACTCCAGGACCGAAAGGCCCTCCCGGAAGTTGGAGCGGATCGGCAGGTCGATGATCCGGCCGGCCGGGTCGGTCATCAGACCACGCATCCCGGCCATCTGGCGGATCTGTTCGATGTTGCCGCGGGCTCCGGAGGTGGCCATCATATACACCGGGCCGAAGCGGTCCAGCGTCTGGGCCACCTCGGCGGTGATCTTCTGGGTGGCCTCGGTCCAGATTTCCACCGTGCCCCGATAACGCTCTCCCTCGGTGATGAGCCCCCGTCGGAACTGGCGCTCCAGGTTTTCCACCTCGGCATCGGCCTGGGCCAGGATCTCCGCCTTGCGGACCGGTATCTGGATGTCATCAATGCCGATCGTCAGCCCGGCCCGGGTGGCGTACTGAAAGCCCAGCCGTTTGATGCGGTCGGCCATCGCCGCCGTCTCCTCCGGTCCGTGCAGACGATAGCAATCGGCGATGATCTGCTTGAGGGCCTTTTTATCTACCACTTCATTTCGGAAACGCAGGTCCGAGGGAAGAACTTCGTTGAAGATGACCCGCCCCAGGCAGGTCTCCACCGGAGCATCTCCGGCCCGAAAGTCCCCGGGCAGGAGGATGTGGATGCGGGTCTGGAGGGTAATGGCTCCCGCCTCATAGGCCATCCGGGCCTCCTCGATGCTGGCAAAGTACTTGCCCTCTCCTCGCGCTCCGGGGCGAATGAGGGTCATGTAGTAGCAGCCCAGGACCATCTCCTGGGTCGGGGTGATAATGGGGTCACCCGTGGCCGGGGAGAGCAAATTAAGGGTGGAAAGCATCCGCTGGCGGGCCTCCTCCTGAGCCTTTTCCGAGAGGGGAACATGTACGGCCATCTGGTCACCGTCGAAGTCGGCCCCAAAGGCGGTACAGACCAAGGGATGGAGTTGGATGGCGCTGCCCTCGATCAGGACCGGTTCAAAAGCCTGGATGGAAAGACGGTGCAGAGAGGGGGCCCGGTTCAGGAGCACCAGATAATTCTGGATGACCTCCTCCAGGACATCCCAAACCTCCGGCCGCATCCGCTCGACACTGCGCTTGGCGCTCTTGATGTTGTGGGCATAACCCCGGGCCACCAGTCCCCGCATCACGAACGGCTTGAAGAGTTCCAGGGCCATACGCTTGGGCAGACCGCACTGGTGCAGTTTCAGTTCCGGTCCCACCACGATCACCGAACGGCCGGAATAGTCCACCCGCTTGCCCAGGAGGTTCTGACGGAAGCGACCCTGCTTGCCCTTGAGCATATCGGAGAGGGACTTGAGGCGGTGCTTCCCCCGGCCCGAGACGGCCCGTCCGCGCCGGCCGTTATCGATCAGGGCATCCACCGCCTCCTGGAGCATCCGCTTTTCATTGCGCACAATGATTTCGGGGGCCTTGAGTTCCAGCAGGCGGCGTAGCCGGTTGTTCCGGTTGATCACCCGCCGGTAGAGGTCGTTCAGGTCGGAAGTAGCAAAGCGGCCGCCGTCGAGTTGCACCATCGGCCGCAGGTCCGGCGGCAGGACCGGCAGGACGGTCAGAATCATCCACTCGGGGCGGTTGCCCGACTTTCGGAAGGCCTCCACCACTCGCAGGCGCTTGCTGGCCTTCTTGCGGCGCTGGGCCGAGGGGCTGTTTTCCATCTCCTCCTTGAGTTCGGCCTGCATCCGGTCCAGGTCCATCCGGCTGAGGAGTTCGCGGATGGCGCCGGCACCCATATCGGCCCGGAAGATGGCCCCACACTGTTCGCGGTACTCGTGGTACTGGGCCTCGGTCATGAGCATGCCCCGGTGGAGTTCCCGGATCATCCGCAGGCGACCTTCATAGCGCTGGCGGATCGCCTCCTGTTGCTCGCGGATCCTTTCCTCGATGCGGGTAATTTCCTGCTCGGCGACGTAGATGCGCTGGTCCCGTTCGCTTTGGGTCTGCAAATGAACCTGGGCCTGCTGCTCTCGGATGGGCGGTTCCGCCCTTTCGATGGCCGCCTGGGCCACCTCGCTCAAGCGGGATAGCGTTTCCCCGGAAATCACCTCGCCGGCCTGGGCGATCAAGTCCCCGGTCGGCTCGAAGACGATGTCCTGCGGTGCCGGCTTCCCCTCCCAGGTATGCAGTTGGGCCTCGATCTCCCGGGCCACCTGAACAAAGTGCTCTGTCTTGGCGATCAGTTCGTCTTCATAACGCTGCAGGGTGGTCTCCCGGGCCCGTTCCAGAAGTTCCAGTTCGCCGGCCAGCCGTTCCCGGATGCGGGCAATCTCTTCCTGACCTTCGGTTTCCACCTGGGCCAGTTCCTCGGCCATCTCCTGCTGAAGGCGTTCGAGCAGGTGATCTCGCCGCTCCGCGTCCACCTCGGTGACGATATAGGCCGCAAAGTAGATCACCCGCTCCAGGTTGCGGGGGGTTATGTCCAGGAGCAGGCCCAGCCGACTGGGTGTCCCCTTGACGAACCAGATATGGCTGACCGGAGCGGCCAGTTCGATGTGACCCATCCGTTCCCGACGCACCCGGGAACGGGTGACCTCCACCCCGCACTTGTCGCAGATAATGCCGTGGTGGCGTATCCGCTTATATTTCCCACAGGCACATTCCCAGTCCTTCTGGGGGCCGAAGATGCGTTCACAGAAGAGACCGTCGCGTTCCGGCCGCAGGGTACGGTAGTTGATGGTCTCCGGCTTGGTCACCTCCCCATGCGACCAGCGGCGAATCTCCTCCGGTGAAGCCAGGCCCAAACGAATGGCCGTGATCTCATTGATTCGGGTCATCTCGCTCTATCTCCTCACTTCTCGATACCGGAAAGGTTGATGCCTTCCAGCCTTAGAAGCGGCTCGGCCGACCGGGCGGTATCGTCAATATCCACCGGGTTTTCATCCTCCCCGAAGATCTCGACCGAGAGGGCCAGGCTCTGCAATTCCTTGACCAGCACTTTGAAGGCTTCGGGGAGGCCGACTTCCTCGATGGGTTCGCCCTTGACGATGGCCTCGTAGGTCTTGCTGCGGCCCATGATGTCGTCGGATTTGATGGTGAGCATCTCCTGGAGGGTATAGGCGGCCCCATAGGCTTCCAAGGCCCATACCTCCATTTCACCGAAGCGCTGGCCACCGAACTGGGCCTTGCCGCCCAGCGGCTGCTGGGTCACCAGGGAGTACGGCCCGGTGGAGCGGGCGTGGATTTTGTCTTCGACCAGGTGGACCAGTTTCATCATATAGATCTGGCCCACCGTGATGGGGCTTTCAAAAGGCAAACCGGTGCGGCCGTCGTAGAGGGTAATTTTACCGTTTTCGGGCAGGCCGGCCTGAGCAAGCAAGGCGCGCACTTCTTCTTCCGTTGCTCCGTCAAAGACGGGGGAAGCCACCCGGATGCCCAACTGGCTGGCGGCCCACCCCAGATGGGTCTCCAGAAGCTGGCCGATATTCATACGGGAGGGCACGCCCAGCGGGTTGAGAATGATGTCCACCGGCGTGCCGTCCGGGAGGAAGGGCATGTCCTCGATCGGAAGGATCCGGGAGATGACCCCCTTGTTCCCGTGCCGGCCGGCCATCTTGTCCCCGGCCGCAATCTTGCGCCGCTGGGCGATGAGCACCCGCACCATGGTGTGCACGCCCACCGGCAGTTCATCCCCCTGGTCCCGGGAAAAGATGCGCACATCAATCACCCGGCCGGAAACCCCGTGTGGTACCCGCAGGGAGGAATCCTTGACCTCACGGGCCTTTTCCCCGAAGATGGCCCGCAAGAGGCGTTCCTCGGCGGTAAGGTCCGTCTCTCCTTTGGGGGTAATTTTACCTACCAGGATGTCTCCCGGCCCCACCTCGGCCCCGATGTAGACGATGCCGTCCTCGGACAGATTGGCCAGGAGGTCCTGGCCCACATTGGGAATGTCGCGGGTGATTTCCTCGGGCCCCAACTTGGTGTCGCGGGCTTCGCACTCGTACTTTTCGATGTGGATGGAGGTGAAGATATCCTCCCGCACCAGGCGCTCGCTCACCAGGACGGCGTCCTCGAAGTTGCCGCCCTCCCAGGGGAGGAAGGCCACCAGGACGTTGCGTCCCAGGGCCAGTTCGCCGTGGTCGGTGGCCGGTCCGTCGGCGATGACCTGGCCGGCCTGGACCCGATCCCCGGTGTAGACGATCGGCCGCTGGTGGATGCAGGTATCCTGGTTGGAACGGCGGAAGTTGATCAGGGGATGATGGCGTTCTGTGCCGTCATCCTCCCGGACGACGATCTCGTCGGCCACCGCCCGAATCACTTCCCCATCCTTGACGGCAATGACCACCAGGCCCGAGTCCCGCGCCGCCTGGTATTCCATTCCCGTCCCCACAATCGGGGCTTCCGGCTGGAGCAGAGGCACGGCCTGACGTTGCATGTTCGAGCCCATCAGGGCCCGGTTGGCATCGTCATGTTCCAGGAAGGGGATAAGGGCGGTGGAAACCGAGACCACCTGCTTCGGTGAAACATCCATAAAGTCCGCACGATCGGCGCGTTCGATGACAAAGCGCGAGCCGTACCGGGCGGTGACGCGCTCTTCGACAAAGTAGCCGCGTTCATCCAGCGCCGCGTTGGCCTGGGCGATGACGGAACGCTCCTCCTCGTCCGCAGAGAGGTAGACGATCTCGTTGCTTACCCGGGGACGGACGGCAATGCGCTTCAGGGGCAGGGCGGCAATACGCCGGGCCAGTTCCTTATCCACCGGGGTGCCGGCCAGGGCGATCTTTTCCCCACTCCGGGGGTCGGTAACGTCTTCCCGCAAGATGTGGCCGACCAGCACCTCGGCCCAATTTTCGACCTCGCGGATGACCCGCCGGTAGGGGGTTTCGATGAAGCCCATCTCATTGATTCGGGCATAGGTGGCCAAACTGGCAATCAGGCCGATGTTGGGGCCTTCCGGCGTCTCCACCGGGCAGATCCGCCCGTAGTGGGAATGGTGGACGTCGCGCACCTCGAAGCCGGCCCGTTCCCGGGAGAGACCGCCCGGTCCCAGGGCCGAAAGCCTCCGCTTATGGGTCAGTTCGGCCAGCGGATTGGCCTGGTCCATAAATTGGGAAAGTTGGCTGGCTCCGAAAAACTCCCGAATCGCGGCCACCAGCGGACGGATGTTGATGAGGTTGCCCGGCGTAACCGTCTCAGGCTCGTGCAGGGTCATCCGCTCCCGGATAATGCGTTCGACGCGCAACAGGCCGACACGGAACTGGTTCTGGACAAGTTCGCCCACGGTGCGTACCCGGCGGTTGCCCAGGTGGTCAATATCATCCGGCTCGCCCCAGCCGTTATTCAGGCGAATCAACTCCTCGACGATGCGCACAATATCCGCCGGCGTCAGCGTGCGCTGATCCAGGGAAGGAGGCTCAACGTAACTGGTCACCACCCGCACGTAGAAACGGCTACAAAGGTGTTCGAAACCGTACTCTTCCGGACCGATGTAGAGGTCCTGCCCCTCCTGGCACATCTCGCACTGGGGACAGATGTACCAGCCGCACTCCGGGCAGAGGTCCACCTTTGTCGAATCGATCGAGTGGGCCTCGTCGCGCCAGCAGGATACCGTCTCTCCATGCAGGGCCAGTTCGACGATGGAGCGGGTCTGTTCCCGCAGGGCAGCCTGTTGCTCGGAGGAAAGCACTTCCCCACCCCGGGCGCGGGTGATCCACCAGGCCCGTTCCCGAAGCATCCGCTCAAAGAGGTCCTCATCCAGGCCCTTTTCCCGGGCCTGCTTCCAGAGGTCCAGCCAGATGCGGCGGCGCTCCAGTCCTTCCTTGAGGTCGGGTTCCAGGTGATAATTTTCCCAGAGGCGGCGGTTCAACTTGTAGCGGCCGACCCGGCCCAGGTTGTAGCGGCGCTCGTCGAAGAGCATGGCGTGAAGGAGGTTCTGGGCGTTCTCCAGGGTGGGCGGGTCCCCCGGTCGCAACCGGCGGTAGATCTCCAGCAACGCCTCCTCCTGGTTGGTGGTAGGGTCGCGGGCGAGGGTAGCCTCGATGTAGGAGTGTTCCTTTTCGGTATCCACATGCTGGAAAAGGGCACGCAGTTCACCTTCCGTAGCATAGCCCAAAGCCCGGAGGAGGATGGTGACCGGAATCTTGCGCCGGCGGTCCATCTTGACCGAGATGACGTCGCGGCGGTTGGTCTCGAAATCCAGCCAGGCCCCCCGCGCCGGGATCAATTTGGCGATGTAGAGCGGCCGGCCTTCGGTCGTTTCCTCTTTGTACTGGAAGTAGGCTCCGGGGGAACGGATCAATTGCGAGACGACCACCCGCTCGGCTCCGTTGATGATAAAGGTGCCCTTGTCGGTCATCCAGGGGAAATCGCCGAAGAAAATTTCCTGCTCGCGGACTTCACCGGTCTCTTTCATCAAAAGCCGGACCTGTACCCGCAGAGGGCGGGCATAGGTGGCATCCCGCTCGCGGGCTTCCTGCTCGCTGTAGCGCGGTTCGCCAAAGTGGTAGCCCCCAAAGTAGAGTTCCATCTTCTTGCCGGTAAAGTCCTGAATCGGCGAGATGTCGTCGAACAGTTCGCGCAGTCCCTCCTCAACGAACCAGCGGAAGGAATCCAGTTGCGTCTGGATCAGGAAGGGCATGGGCAGGACCTCGGGGATGCGGGAGAAGGAACGACGGGGAGGCCGGCCTACCTCCCGAATCGGGTGTCGCGGTCCCGGAAGAACGTCTTCCTGAATCGCCTGCTCCGAAATGATCGCAATCGCCATCTTCTACTCCTCGGCGCGGCCCGGCCGCCTGCGCCCATTGCGGGAATTCTCGTTTCCTCGTACACCGGTCAAGCGGGCACCTTTCCGCGGATTGAGGGGCACCACGAGGAACGGTTAGATAGACCCCGTAACTTCATTCCCCGCCTGCTGGACAAAAAGGCCGGTTATCGGGTATAATGTCTTC
This sequence comes from Chloroflexia bacterium, assembly GCA_034433695.1. Classification (GTDB taxonomy): domain Bacteria; phylum Chloroflexota; class Chloroflexia; order DTKN01; family DTKN01; genus JASFBA01. The sequence goes on along the minus strand of DAOUAK010000160.1, from coordinate 50,893 downwards.
CGCTTCCATAGAGGCGAAGTACGGGCGAGACGCACCTCGCCCCTACCGCCCTTGCCCATGGCCTGAATCGAACCGGCGACCGGCCTAAAAGCCAAAGAAACAGGAGAATGGGAAAGACCGTTTCGGTTGCCCATCTCCTGAGTGATCGAGACGATCAATGGATGCCCCACCGCAATACAGGCCCGATTTTTGCGAAACTTCAAAAAATCAGTATACCACAAAATCCCAATTTTGTCAAATCGGGCTACTTTTTCTCCTTCTGGCCCTCCTTACGGCCGGCCTGAGCCTCACCCTCTGGCTGGATAACGTCCACGGCCGCGGAGTGGCCTGGGGCGCCGACCTCCCCCGCATCCCCCAGGCCGATGTCCCCCCTCTAGGGGTCAACCTCTTCCTGGACCGCGAACCGGACGAGGCGGCCATCCGCCGTACGCTGGAGATGGCCGCGCAGATGGGTGCCCACTGGGTCAAGCAGCAGTTCCCCTGGGACCAGATCGAACCGAACGCCAAAGGGGATTTCTGGGACGAACGCTACGCCCGAAGCACCTGGGAACATTACGACCGCATCGTGGCCCTGGCCCAGGAGTATGGGCTGGAACTCATCGTCCGCCTGGACCGACCGCCGGATTGGGCCCGGAAGGAGGCCCTGGCCTCGGAGCGCCTCCGCGCCGCCCTGGCCGAGGAACCGGACCGCGACATCACCGGGCCGCCGGACCGCCTGGAGGACTATGGCGACTTTGTCCATGCCGTCGTCTCGCGCTACCGGGGAAAGGTGCGCTACATCCAGATCTGGAACGAGCCTAACCTGGCCAACGAGTGGAACTGGGCTCCGATTGACCCCCGGCGCTTTGTCGAACTCCTCTGCCTGGGCTACCGGCGGGCCAAAGAGGCCGACCCGACCGTGACCGTCCTCTTCCCCAGCCTGGCTCCCAACGACGGCCTGGACCCGCGCCACATGAGCGACCTGGCCTTTCTGGAAGCGGTCTACCGGGTCGGCGGAAAGGATTGCTTCGACGTGATGTCGGCCCAACTCTACGGCCTGGGACAGCCCCCTACCGAGCATTCCCCCCTGGGGTTCGACCGGGAAAAGTGGCGTCCGGTCACCCGCACCGATGTCTCCCGGGTGGTGCTGCTGCGTGAGGTGATGGAGCGCTTCGGCGATAGAGAAAAGGCCATTTGGGTGGGCGAACTGGGCTGGAACGCCACGCCGCCGGGATGGAGCGGCCGGCCCAGCCCGTGGGGAGCATCGGTCAGCGAGGAGGTCAAGGGCCGGTACATCGTGGAGGCGCTGGAACGTTCCCTGAGCGAGTGGCCCTGGATGGGAGTGCGAAACCTGTGGTTTCTGCGCTGGGGCGGTCCTCCCCCGAAGGCCGAAGACCCGACCCAGTTCTTCGCCCTGGTCGGCTACGACTTTACCCCCCTGCCGGCCTATGAGATGGTGCGCGCCTGGACGGAAAAAGGCATTCCCCTGGGCGTGGGCTATCACACCCTGAAGGCTGTCGGGCGCCAGGAGCAACTTTTCCTGGGCACACGCCTGGACCTGGTCCTCCCGAGCGGGATTTCCCCCTCGACCGTCCACGTCGTGGTAGATGGGCAACCCCGCCCCCTACGGTTCTGGAGGAACGAGGGCGACGAAGTCCGATATATCGCCGCCGAAGGCCTGGCCGAGGGGCGGCACACCTTCGTCATCGAAGGGCCGGCCGGGGCACTGCGCGGCTGCTACGTGGTGCGGGAAGTTCCTTACCCGTGGCTCTTCCCCACACTTACGGCGGTCCTTTCGCTGGGGTTGGTGGCGGTGCTGGTCCTGCTCCTTTTGAGCCTACCGGCCGGACTGGAGGCCCTCTGGGCCTGGCTGTGGCGCCGGGTGGAACGCTTCCGGGGACTGCCCGAGCGCTGGCAGCGGCCGGTCGTCCTGGGGGGAATGGCCCTGGCCCTGGCCGCCATCTACCGTCCGTTGCCGCTTCCCGTGGCGCTGGCCGCTTGGGTCGCCCTGGTGCTTCTGGCCCTCCTGCGGCTGGACCTGGCCCTCCTGGGAGCCATCTTCGTCATCCCCCTGTACGCCCAGCCGGCCACACTGGCCGGGGGACGCTTTTCCCTGCTGGAAATGGCCCTCCTGGCCTGCGCCGTCGCCGGGGGAATGCACGTTCTACGGCATCCGGAGGTCCTGCGCCTCGGCAAGAACGGGCCGAGGGGACTGCTCCTGCCGGCCCTGGCCTTCCTGCTGGTCTGCACCGGCTCGCTCCTCTGGAGCACCGACCCCTCTTTCCCGACGGTCGAGGGGGGCGGCCTGCTGCGCCTTTCGCTGCGGGAGTATCGGGTGACGGTCGTGGAGCCCCTGCTCCTTTACCCCTTGCTGGTGCTGGCCTATCGCGGCCGGCGGGAGCATCTCTGGTGGCCGGTGGACGCCCTGGTGCTGAGCGGGGCGCTGGTAGGACTGGGCGGCATCGTGCAGGTCTTCACCCCCTGGATGCACGCCGAGGTGGCCGACGGGGTGCGCCGGGCCACCTCGGTCTACGGCACCTTCTCGGCCAACGCCCTGGCCCTTTTCCTGGGGCGTGTGCTGGTCCTGACCGTGGCGGCGGCATTTTTCCTCCCCCGGGGACGTCGGCGGCTGCTCTACGGCCTGGCGCTTTTACCGATAACGCTGGCCTTTGTCCTGACCTACTCCCGGGCCGGCTACATCGCCGTTGCCCTGACCCTCCTCCTTTACGGCCTGATGTACAGCCGGCTGGTGCTCTGGATCGAACTGGGGGCCGGTGCAGCGGTGGGGCTCTTTGCCTGGCTTACGGGAGGCTGGAGCCGGCTACTGGCGCTGGATACCTTCCTCAACCGGCTGGAATTGTGGCGCAGGGCCTGGGTGCTGGTGGAAAAAAGTCCCTGGGTGGGACTGGGGCTGGACGCCTTCTACAGCCACTATCGGGCCCTCTTCGGGGAAAAGGAGGCCTACTGGAACCCCCACAACGGCGTGCTGGAGTTCTGGACGCGCCTGGGGCTATTGGGGCTGGCCGCAGGGATATGGCTTTACGGCGCCTTCCTGGTCCGGGCTTTCCGCACCTGCCGGCGCGGGGCGGAGGAGGCCGGACGAATCCTTGCCCTGGGCCTGCTGGGAAGCGTCGCCTACGCCCTGTTCCACGGCTTCCTGGACGGACTCTTCTTCGCCCCTGACTGGGCAGCCACCTTCTGGTTGGCCTACGGCCTTCTGGCCGCGCTGGAGGGGAACCAGGGCCTGGCGACGGGATAGCCGATCCTAGGAGGACCGGACAATCGGACGCCCGGAATACCCGGGCTGCCTATTGTAACGGGTTTCCCCCCATCGAACCGGCTTCCAGGATGTAGACGGTTGTGCCGTCCTCCTGGGGAAGCAGGACGATTTGATAACAGGAGACGGCCCCGATGATGGAAGTGCAGGAATCGGCCGTCCAGGCGGAGCCGTAGCGACGGCTTCGCTTCCACTCGAATGAGATTTTGGGATGCCCCCACCACTCCAGGTTCTCGTAATAGGCCTTGACCTTCTCTGGAGAATCCGGCGTCCGGTACCACCACTCGAAACAGTATACTGCCGGCGCCGGCATCGAGCAGACCTCTCCCCGGCGGTAGTCCACCTTCTGGGCGTCGGGGTAGCGCGGCGGCCTCATCCACCGCTCGCCGATGAAACTCTGCAGTCCGCCCAGGAGGAGGGAAAGCACAAGGCAAAGCAGCAACATCGCCACCAGGAAAGGAGAAAGCCAGGCCAGCGTGTTGCGCCACTTCCGGAAAAACCTTGTCCTCTCGTCAGGCATCTTCCGGGCCAGGTACTTGCGCGCCGCCTCCTCACGCTTCCTCTGTTCTTCCTGGCGGCTTTTCTCATAGGGTTCCATGGCAAATCACAACTGCTCCGGGTAACCGGTAACGGCCCGGATCTCCGCGTAGAGGGGACGTAGCCGGTGGTACATCCGGCGATAGACCCGGCGGTAAAGGCCCTCATAGAGGGCATGGGCCTGGGGATCGGGTTGAAAGACCCGGCCGACGCGGGTCATGGCCTCCACCGCCGAGGCGAAATCGGGGTGGAGGCCCAGCCCGACGGCGGCATCTATCGCCGCGCCCAGGCCGGCCGTCTCGTAGACATGGGGACGGGCGGCCGGCAGACCGAAGACGTCGGCGGTGATCTGCATGGCCGCATCGCTCTGGGAACCGCCGCCGGAGACGCGCACTTCCCGGATAGGGGTGCCGCTGCGTCGCTCGATCCGTTCTTTGCCCTCGCGCAGCGCATAGGCGATTCCCTCCAGGATGGCCCGGTAGAGGTGGCCCCGGGTGTGCACATCGCCGAAGCCGATGATCGCCCCCTTGGCCTCCGGCCCCGGCACCTTCAGGCCCGGCGACCAGTACGGCTGCAGGACGAGTCCCATCGAGCCGGGTGGCACCCCCTCGACCAGACCATCGAAAAGCGCCTCCGGCTCGCAGCCCTGTTCCTCGGCCAGGCGACATTCGGGGTAGCCGAATTCCCGCTTGAACCAGGAGACCATCCAGTAGCCGCGAAAGACCTGCACCTCCAGGCTATAGGCTCCGGGCACCGCTGCCGGATAGGGAGGGATGATGGGGATAACCTCCGCGTAACGGGGGGAGGTCACGTTGATCGTCGCCGTGGTGCCGTAGGAGAGGCAACCGATCTGGGGGGAGAGGCAGCCGGCCCCGATGACCTCGCAAGCCTTATCGGCAGCGGCGGCGATGAGCGGCAGGCCGGCCGGGATGCCGGTGGCCTCGGCCGCCTGGGGAGTAATCTCGCCCAGCAGGCCGGCCGGCGGCACGAGTTCCGGCAGACGGGCCGGATCCAGCGGCACGGCCCGCCATTTCCAATCCCAGCGGGGGGCCCAGTTCAGCCCTTTGTAATCGAAGGGGATGTACCCCACCTGGCAGCCCACCGAGTCTACAAAGCGGCCGGTCAGCCGATAAGTGAGGTAGCCGGAGAGGAGGAGGTACTTGTACGTGCGCTCCCAGACCTCGGGCTGGTGGGTGCGAATCCAGTTGGCCTCGGCCTCGGCCTGGAGGTAGGCCACCGTCCCGCTGACGCCGGCCAGCCGGAAGGCCAATCCCCACCAGCCGCCTATCGGCTTCAGCCCATAGGTGCGGCGCTGGTCGAGCCAGAGGATGGCCGGGCGCAGCGGCCGGCCCTCCTCGTCCACATTGACCACGGTGGCCCGCTGGCAGGTCAGGGCCACGCCGGCCAGCCGGTCGCGGGCATCGTCCTCCTGCCATAACTCCCGACAGGCCCGGGCCAGGGAATCCCAGTAGTACTCCGGGTGCTGCTCGGCCCAGCCCGGCTGGGGAGAAAAGTACGGCTCCAACAGCACCCGCGCTTTGGCCAGAAGGTTTCCCTGCAGGTCGAAAAGGATCGCCCGCACACTCTGAGTGCCACTATCGAGGGCCAGGATAAGGTCGCGCTTCATGGGGATCTTTCCTTTCCGCCGGGTTGGCCCGCTCCCTGGGAGCCTCGACGGAAACGCTCCCAGAGGCGGGCCATCGTTCGCCGATTCAGTCGCTTCAGGGCCCGGGAGAGGCCGGAGCGGAAGGGCGAGCGAATCCGGGCCGTCCAGGCCCGCAAGGAGGGCCGGCGAGGGAGAGGCGGCTGCGGAGGGGAGGGTCGGGGTTTCTCCCAGACCATCCGAAACGCCCGATCCCGCCAGTCCGGGATGGCCGACCGCTCCGGAAGGCTGTAACAGGCCTGCCAGAGGGCGCGGTAGGCGGCTTCTTCCTCCTCCCAGCGGGCATCGCTCCAACCGAGTTCTTCCTGACAGATAGCCCGTACCCGGGGAAGAAGCGCTTCCCCTCCCCGAGGAAGGAGCAATCCCACCCGCACGCGGCGCAGGAGGAGGTCGTCCAGGTGTACCACTCCTTCGGCCCGGGCGGCCCAGCGTATCTCCGCCCAGAGGAAGTCGGTGCCGGGGATCGTCTCCAGTTCCCCATCTCCGGCCGCCGCCAGGAGAGCGGGGGCCTCGGCTCCGTAGCGGCCCAGGAGGCGCCGACAGGTCCGGGCATCCAGGCCGGACCCCTCCAGGGTCTCATCCACCGGGTCCAACACCGGGGATGGCTCGTCGAAAGGGGGCAAGGCGGGAAAACGGCTGCGGATGGCCCGGAGGGCATCGCGGGCGATGAGGCGGAAGGTGGTGAGTTTTCCGCCGGTCACGGTGAGGAGGCCGTTTTCCTCCCAGACGACGTGGTCACGGGGTTCGCGGGAAGGATCGCTTCGCCCGGTGCCGATGACGGGGCGAACACCGGAGAAGGTAGAAAGGACGTCCTCCAGGGAGAGGTTCAGGCGGGGGCATTGGGCCTCCACGCCGGCCATCAGGTAAGCCACCTCCTCGGGGCTGATGGCCGGCTCCTCGTCCAGCGGGCGGTCGTGGTCCAGGTCGGTCGTCCCCACCAGGGCGATGCCTTCCCAGGGGAAGATAAAGACCGGCCGGCGGTCGAGGGGGTGGAGGAAGGTGAGGGCCTGGGCGGCCGGCAGCCGCCACCCGGGAAAGATGAGGTGGCTGCCGCGCAGGGGGCGGATGCGGGGCGGCCGGCCGAGTTCGGCCCGCAGCCGGTCGGCCCAGGCACCGGTGGCGTTGATGACCGCCCGCGCCCGCACCTCGGCGGTGCGTCCGCTCAGGGTATCGCGCAACCGCACCCCCACCACCTGGCCGGAAGAAGGCGTCCCCTCCTCGCCCAGGAGAAGCGATTCCGCCCGGGCATAGTTCAACGCCATGCCGCCGGCGGATGCCGCCTCGCGCAGGACGCGCAGGACCAGGCGGGCATCGTCGGTCTGGGCGTCGCCGTAGCGGTAGCCCCCCTGGAGGCCCTCGATGGAGAGGTGAGGGGCCAGGAATTGAAAGTCCTCGGCACTGTAGTAGCGGTGGCTCCACTGGAGCGCCAGAAGGTCGTAGATGGAGAGGCCGGCGCGGTAAGCCCAGCGGCCGGGGCGGTCGCCCCGATAGGTGGCGATCAGGAAACCCATCGGCTCGATCAGGCCGGCGCCTTCCGCCAGGAGGCGCTGCCGCTCGCGCACCGAAGCCCAGGTCAGCCGGACATGCCCATCCTTGAGGTATCGGAATCCGCCGTGCACCATCTTGGAAGAGCGGCTGGACGTCCCCCAGGCAAAGTCGCGCTGTTCCACCAGGAGGGCACGTAACCCCAGCCGGACGGCCTCACGAAAGATTCCGGCCCCGGTGATGCCCCCGCCGATCACCAGGACGTCCCAGGGGCCGGATAGTCTGGACCAGACGATTTCACGCCAGTTCGAGTGCCACATTTCGTGTTTCGTGTTTCGTGTTTCGTGTTGCGTGTTGCGTGTTGCGTGTTGCGTGTTGCGTGTTACGTGTTATTTACGTCATAATGGGCTTCTGCTTCTCTTATCCGGACTCCCCGCTGGGTGGGAATAATGGCCAACAGCGAACGAATAATCCGGGTCAAAAGATCGATACGGTGGCGTACCACATCCTCGTGGAGAACGTGCCGGCCATGATAGTACCATCCACGTGCCTCGCGGGCAGAACCAAGAGCGTATTCGTAGAACCGAGCCTGATCTCTCCCTGACCCCCGGCTGTATCCTTCAGCAATATTGGCCCCAATAGAACAGACGGCCCGATAGAGTTGATCCGACAGGCTAATCGTCCTCCTGTCCTCCACCAATTCACCCACATCCTGCCAGGCCAGTTCCCCGGCAAAAAGGGCCAGACGGTACACTTCCATCCGCCAGAGGGCATCCCGGGTAATCTCCCCTGGAACCAAAGCCTGCCACTCCTGGAAGTCCATTTTTTCCTCCTCACACGCACCACGCATCACGCACCACGCATCACGCACCTACCATCTTCCCCGGATTCATCACCCCTCCCGGGTCCAGCACCCGGCACACCTCGCGCAGCACCTTCATCCCCAACTCCCCCTTCTCGGCCGCCAGGTAGGGCCGATGGTCCAGCCCGACGCCATGCTGGTGGCTGATCGTCCCTCTGTGGGCCACGATGGCCCGGCAGGCCGCTTCCTTCATCTCCTGCCAGCGATGGAGGGTTTCCTCCGGATCGGAGGCCAGACGAAAGATATACGTGGTATAGATGCTGGAGCCGGAAGGGTAGAGGTGGGAAAGGTGGCTGAAGACGTGTACCCGTTCGCCGTACTTTTCCATCGCCCGGTGCAGCGCCTCCTCGACGGCCCGGAGCAGGGTGGGAAGGGTCGTCCAATCGCAGGCCGTCTCCAGCGTGTCCACGGCGTACCCCATCTCCCAGAGGGTATTCCGCAGGTAGGGGGTGCGGAAGCGGCTTTTGTACCACTGCCGGCCGAAGATGCGCCCCACGCCGACACCCCCGTGGCGCCGGGCGATTTCCAGTGCCTCATGGCGGACTGTGCGTACCAGCGCCTCCTTGCCGCTAAGGCCGCAGATCAGCATACATTTGCCCGCTCCCACCCCACGGAGGGCCAGCAGACGTTCCAGGGCAGCGATGAGGCGCTCGTGGCCGGCCAGGGCCAGGGTGGTCTCCGTCTCGGCCGCAGTGCTGAGGCGGAGCATCGAGAGAGGCAACCGGGCCTGGACGATCTGCCGGACGGCTTCCAGCCCCTGCTCGAAGGAAGGGAAGAAGACGGTGGGGAATTCCTCGCCCTCCGGGAGGGGCATCACCCGCACCGTGGCCTCGGTAAGGATGCCCAACCGGCCTTCCGATCCCAGGACGACTTCGCGGAGGTCGGGGCCGGCCGCCGAGGCCGGGAAAGGCGGAAGGACCAGGGTGCCGGCCGGCGCCTCCAGTTTTCCCCCGGCAAAGAGGCGCTCGATGCGCCCATAGAAAAGCGACTGCTGCCCACTGGAACGGGTGGCAATCCAGCCGCCCAGAGTGGAATACTCGAACGATTGGGGAAAATGCCCCAGAGTGTAGCCCCGTGCCCGCAGGGCCGCCTCCAGGTCCGGCCCGCAAACTCCGGCCTCGAAGGTAGCCAGATGGCTACGCTCGTCGAAGCGAAGGAGACGGTTCATCCGCCCCATGTCCACCGTGACCGTCGGGACGCCGGGCAGGGGATTGATATGTCCCACCACACTGGTCCCTCCCCCGTAAGGGATAACGCACGCGCCCACCTCGGCGGCATAGCGCAGCACATCGCGCACCTCGGCGGCCGTCTCGGGGCAGGCCACCCCATCGGGAAAGGCCTCCAGGCGTCCGCTCCGCAGGGCGATCCAGTCGGGCAGGCTCTGGCCGCGGGCGTGGCGGAGACGCTGGAAGGGATCGGTGGAGATAAGCGGGTGCGGAGGGAGTTGGGAGGGCGGAACGGAGGCCAACACGGTAGCCAGTTCCGCATCCCGGGGCGGCGAAGCCGGCCCCAGACGCTCGAGCAGGAAGCGGACGGCCCCATCGGGCAGCGGGTAGGTCACCGTATCGTCGCCCCAGCCGTTCCAGCGTCGCATGGCCTGTCCAGCGCTCCTTATTCGATGGGAACCGGGGGAAGCGACTCTTCGCCTTCCCCCTCGAGGCAGGTGGGGCGAGCCTGGATCGTGCGGGTCAGGAACACGTCCAGGCCCTCCGAGCGGAGACGTTCGTAGAGGGCCCGTGCCGGAGGTTCCTGGGCATAGATGGCGTAGAGGGCCGGCCCGGCACCGCAGAGGCGGACGTGGTCGGCGCCGGCCTCCACCACACGCTGGCGGATGGCGTCCACCAGTTCGAAGCGGCGGAAGGCCACCCATTCGAAGGCGTTAAAGATCAGGCCGGGCTCCAGCGGCCGGCCGGCCTGGAGGGAGCGGACCATGTGGCGGGTGACGGAGCCGGAGGTATACTCCCGGGGCGTCAGGCTGGCGTACATCAGGGATGTCTTTTCCGGTATCTCCAGCGGCGGGAGGACCAGGACGAGCCAGTGTTCCGGCAACGGGGGTAGCGGGGTAAGGATCTCTCCGCGCCCTTCGGCCAGGGCTGTTCCACCGAGGAGGAAAAAGGGGACGTCGCTACCCAGGGCCGAGGCCAGGTTGTTCAGGTTGGCCTCGGTCATATGGAGTCCCCACATCCGGCTGAGCGCCACCAGGGTTGTTGCGGCATCGCTGCTTCCGCCTCCCAGCCCGGCCCCGATCGGAATCCGTTTCTCCAAATGGATGGCCGCTCCGTCCCTCCGGCCGGTAGCCCGCTGGAGCAGACGCGCCGCCCGCAGGATCAGGTTATCCTCGCCGACCAAGTCGGGGACGTTGCAGGTGAACGAGAGGCCCTCGGCCGGCTCGAAGGAAAGGATGTCAGAGAGGTCTATGGTCTGCAGGATGGTGAGCACGTCGTGGTAGCCGTCCCGCCGACGGCCCAGCACCTCCAGACACAGGTTAATCTTGGCATAGGTCTGCCACCGGATCATCTTTTTTCCTCTAGGGCGGTCCGCAACTCCTCCACGACACGTCGGGTATACAGCCAGACCGAACCCAGTTTGCTTTCCACAACCATTTTATCAAACACCAGAAGGAGCACGGTCGTCGAGGTGACGGTAAAGGCGTAAAGGTCATAGCGGGAGCCCGAAAAGAGGCTGAGGCCCAGGAACCTTTCATCCTTGAGGAGGCGGGCCAGTTCGCCGACGCCGGCCAGACCGGAGGTCATCCGGGCCGACAGAGTCGAAATGGGCAGATCGCCGGCCAAACCTTCGGCCAGGAGCGTCTCGCCCGAAAGCGCCACCAGGAGGGCCAGTTGCGGCCCGATGGAGGCCACCAGGTCTCGCAGCGCTCGACGCACGGCTTCCTGCTGGGCCGGGGTCAGGGTTACCTTCGGGGGAGGAGGAGCCTCCGGAGGCGGCGCGGCCGGTTTGCGCGGAGGCGGAGCCGATGGTGCCGGGGGCGTGACCTCCTTGGGCGGAGGCGGAGGAGGCGGCTTCGGCCGGGGAACAGATAGCCCCAACGCTCGACCGATCACGGTGGCCACCTCCTGGACGGAGACCTCCGGCAGGAGGGCGAAGAGGCGCAGGGCTTCGGCCTGCGATTGCAGGGCCGGCGTGATCTTGGCTCCCACCAGGACGACTTTGGTCGCCGGAGACAGGGCCTGGACCACCTCGGCAAACTCCATTCCGGCCATCTCGGGCAACTGGGCCGGAGCCAGGACCAGGTCATAGGGCGAACCCCGGATCTCCCAGAGGGCCTCGTTGCCGGAAGCGGCCAGGGTAAAATCAAGGCTATCTCCCCATAGTTCGATCTGGGCCTGGAGGGCCGGAGGATAGCCCTCTCGACCGGCCACAATGAGCACACGTCTGGCCATACGTTCCTCCTCAGTCCGTCTCTGCCCGGGGCAGGGTAAAATAAAAGGTGCTACCCCGCCCCACCTCGCTTTTGACCCAAATCGAACCGCCGTGAAGCGTAACCAGTTCGCGGGCGATCGCCAGTCCCAATCCCATGCCTCCGTGTTCGCGTCGAAGAGAATCGCCCACCTGGTAAAAAGGCTCAAAGATGCGTTCCCACTCTTCTCGGGGGATGCCACGACCTGTATCTTCCACGGCCACCAGCACCTTGTCTCCCTGCGCTTCTGCCCGGATGCCGATTCGCCCTCCGGCCGGGGTAAAGGTGACGGCGTTGTTCAGAAGATTGCCCAAAATGACCCCGACCTTTTCCCCATCGGCCCGGACCGGGGGCAGGTCGGCGGGGAGGTCACAGGCGATTTCCTGCTGCTTCTCACAGGCCAACCGACGGTAATGCTCGACGATGCCGGGCACCAGGTCCTGCAGGCGGAGCGGAACGGCCACAAGCCCCACCTCGCGGGCCTCCAGGTAGCGCAGGTTGGTCATATCGTCCACCAGGCGAACCAGCTGGTTGGCACTATCCAGAACCGCCTCCAGGTAACTCTGCGCCGGTCCCTGGAGTTCGTCCCTCAGCATCATGGTGTAGCCGACGATGATGGAGAGCGGAGTGCGCAGTTCATGAGCGGCGATGCTGAGAAATTCGCTCTTCAACCGGTCCACCTCCCGCAGCCGGCGGTACGACTCCTGGATTTCGGTGAAGAGGCGCACTTTTTCCAGGGCGACGGCCAACTGGCTGCACAGGAGGCCGGCCACCTCCAGGTCGCTGGGGCGAAAGGGCATTCCCCCGCTTTTCTCGCTTAAATTGAGCACTCCCAGGACGCGTTCGCTGCCCCGGATCGGCACGGAGAGAAAAGAGGGATTCCGGTAACGTTCCCGATGGGGCAGGGCAAGCCCGGCCAGACGAGGGTCGGTGCGCACATCCTCCACCAGGAGCGCCTCCTCGCTTTGGAAGACCAGCCCGGCCACCCCCTCATCCAGCCTCACCGAATATCCCGGCCCCACCTCTGACGGCAGGCCCATGGCCCCCGATATATAGAGCACTTTATGCCCCGGCTCATGGAGCATCACCGAACCCCGCCGGGCCCCGGTCTCCTCCATCGCCGCACGCAGGGCCACCTGGACCAGGAGGTCTTCTTCCAGCAGAGAAGCCATCTCTTCGCTCACCCGCACCAGGCGCATCAGGACCCGCGAGCGGGCCTGTTCCCGGTTCAGGTCGCGTTTCCCCAGCGCCTTGACCACAGCCAGGCGCAGGTCATCCAACCGAAACGGCTTCTGGAGGAAATCGGAGGCACCTTGCCGAACGGCCTCGATGGCCGCCTCCACCGAGGCATAGCCGGTCATCACCACGATGGCAATGTCGGGGGAAAACTCCCGCACCCGGCGCATCACCTCCAATCCGTCGAGTTCGGGCATACGGATATCCAGAAGCAACAGATCAAACGGTTCCTGGCGGAGCATCTCCAGGGCCTGTCGGGAACTGGTGGTCGTGGCCACGCTATAGCCGTACTTCTGCAAAGTACGCGAGCAGAGTTCGCAGATGGCCACTTCGTCGTCCAGAACCAGGATACGAGCCGTTCCGTTCGGGAGAGACCTTCCTTCGGTAAGCATCACCCGGAAACCTCCGCCAGAAACAACCGCCGACGATGGGGAAGGGGTGGGTTGCCTTCGGCCTCTCCCCCCAGGCCCAGGGCCTGCAGGAGGAGGAGTGGCCGGCCCGATGCCTTCAGGCGAAGGCGCAGGATCCCCCGGTCCGCGCTCCAGGGGCCGATTTCGATCGCCTCCACCGTCTTTCTCAGGTCTACTACCCGAGGCCGCTTTCTGCGGCCAGACCCGGCCTGCCGCGTTTCTACGACCGGAACGGCCTCGGCTTCCAGGAAACGGCGTACCCGTTCCCGAACCTCCTCGTATGGGGGGGGCTGGGGGAGCACCACCTCGATCTCGCTCCCCCGCACCCGGGCGGGGAGCGAGGGTGCACCGGAAGGCGTCTCCAGGATGTCTTGCAGAGAGAGGCCGGCCGGCAACTGGGGCGACAGCCGTTCCCGGATCGTTTCCGTCGGGACGGGCGAAAGGAATTCGACCTCCATCCACTCGGCCTCCGCCGTCATGCCGACGGCCAGGGGGAGAGCCAGGGAAAGACGGGGATGGGGATGGTAGCCCTGGGAATAACGCAGCGGCAGGCCGGCCCGTCGCAGGGCCCGTTCCCATAGCCGCATCATATCCAGGTGCGAAAGGAAGCGCAAGGGCTTCCCTCTGGAAAAAACGATGGTTACGCGCATCGCTTTCTTCTCAGCCGGACCTGTGGTATAATGGGCACGGCCCAGGGTCGGGGGTTCCAGCCCCCGGCAAACCTGGGCCGGGAAAAGAGATGGCCCGATTCGACGAACCGGAAAATCATTTGCTTTCCTGCCTCGACCGCATCGGGGACTTGATCCTCGGCAAGGCACCGTTGCCCGAAATCTTTCGGGCCATCGCCGAAGCGGCCGAAAGGTGCTGCGCCACTCACGGTAGCCTCCTCATTTACCTTCCCCCATCCCAGCCCCCGGAGTACTATGGCTCCGCCGAGATTCTGCCCCTCGGCCCTCTCCTTCTCCCCCGGCTGGCAGCGTTCCCTCCGCCGGCCGAAGGGATCAACCCTCCCACCCCATCCATCGTCCGGGTCGATTCCCCCTTCCCCGAACCCGGGCCGGCCATCGCCCTGACCACCCTGGTCTACGAAGGACAAATCCTGGGCCTGAGACCCAGCCTCCGGGCCGCTCTGACCACGTTTTACGACCAGACACCGCCTCAGGAACCCGTTCAGGTGCTCCGGCTGTTCCATCACCATCTCCGTTTTGCCATCGAAAACCGGCTGCTGGGTCAGATCGTCTCCGAAAGTTATACCAGCACCATCCGCGCCCTGGCTTCGGCCATTGATGCCCGCGACCCCACCACCCACCGGCATTCCCAGGCGGTCACCGAACTGTCCGTGGCCCTGGCCGAAGCGCTGGGCCTAAGCGAAGAGGAAGTGAACACCATCCGCTACGCCGCCATTCTGCACGACATCGGCAAGATCGGCATCAGCGAGGCCATCCTCTTCAAACCCGGTCCGCTTACGCCCCAGGAACGGGCCATCGTCGAGGCCCATCCCCTGGTCGGGGCTTCCATTCTGAGCGGTATCCCGTACCTGGAACCTCTGATTCCGCTGATCCTCCGCCACCATGAGCGCTACGACGGAACCGGCTACCCCGACGGCCTCCGTTACGGCGATCCCCGTTTCCCGCTGGGGGCGCAGATTCTGGCCATCGCCGACGCCTTCGACGCTTTGACCACCGAACGGCCCTACCACCGGGGACTGAGCATTGACGAGGCCTGTTCCTTTCTGCTCCAGCAGGCCGGCAAAGCCTTTCATCCCGAACTGGTGCGCACTTTTGTCCGGATGATCCGCACCTTACAGCCCTCGAATAGGGCCGGCGGCAGATGATTTCCCGGCCCGCCCCGACACACTGAAGATAACGCTTTTTCGGCCCCGCGCCAATCCAGGTCCTACCGGGCTACTCGCTTGGCCTTTCCCGGCCCCAGCACCTCCAGATTTTCCAGCGGAACGGTGACCACCGAACCCGTCTCCAGACGTACCTCTGCCACCCGGTAACGTGCTCCACAGGGCATGGCCCGAAGGCCCCGCGGGAAAGCCACCACCGTACCGATTTGCCCCAGGAAATCCTCGCCCAGCAACCGGACCTCCATACCCACAACCAGGTGCTCCGCCGCCTCCGCCGGGGGAATCTCGGCCAGATCGGCCCGGGGAAGGGGTACCACAACCTGCGGCCGGTACATTTCCGTCCCGTGCAGGCAGGTCCGACCCTCGATCAACGCCTCCCGGCCGTCGTAAGAAGCCAGGAGTTCAAAGGCTCGCGAGGACATCGGCCGGCGCCCCAGCCCTTCGGTCACCACCAGGGTCAGGGGAAAGTCGCGCCCCATGGTGCCGGGAGGAAAGCCCCAACCGTCCCGTTCCCAGTCGGCATCGCCGCGATAACCCAGGAAGGCCTCGAGTTCCTCGACCGGAATGCTGCCCACCACCAGTCCCCGCACCCGGTACGATATGGCCCGCTCCAGCGCTGCCGCACTCACCGGTCCGCCTCCCAGAAGGATGGCCAGGGCGGAGCGCTCGTCGATCATCTCGGGCAAAAGTTCATCGCCGGCCGAGGTCACCGCCACGCGCAGGACGCCGTGCCGCTCCATACCCAGGCCAAAGACCCCCTGCACCACCGCCGCCGGGGACTGGATGGTCACCGAGCGATACGGCTCCACGGCCAGGACAAAGCCCTTGAGGACGGCCCGGAGTTCAAAGGTCTGGGCCGGTGGGGTGATAACCAGATAGCCCCGGGCGGCCTCGGCTGTGGAGAGGGTCCCGGAAAGCGGGCTACGAAAGACCCGCGGCCGTACCCGCCCCACCCGTACCAAAATGTCGCCGGCCTCGACCTCGGCACCGTCTTCCAGGAGCACGGCAGCAGGAAGGTCTTTTTCCGGTATCCCCAGGAGGCGGGCCACCGGAAGCCTCCGGCCCCGGGATGGAAGAAGCGTCCGGGCCACCACCTCGTCCGGTTCCACCCGGTTGCCCACCCGCACGAGCACTTCCCCGGCATAGGGAAGTTCCCGCACCCGGGTAACCATCGTAAGCGGGTTGACCATAGGCTGGAAGGTAGGATAGTAAACCGTCACTCTGCACTCCTTATGGATTCGGCCAGGGGTTCTTCCACCGTCATTTCGGAGCCCGGCAACGTCTCCGCAGGCGGCTTACGTTGGAGTTCGGCCAGTTCTTCCTCCGTACAGGCCCCACACCGCCTCAACCATTTCCGCAGCAACTCCGGGCGTTGCTCTTCGGCCTCGGGCAGGAGGAGCGGACGGCCTCGGGCGTCCACGATCAGCCCCAGGGCACCGCCGCGGATCATTTCCCCACCCCGGGTGGTGAGTTGCTCGCCCGGCCGGCCCTGGCCCACGTAGACCCCCCGGGCCGGCCGCACCGTCAGGTGCGCTTCCTCCCCCATACGGAAAGGGACCAGGACTATATCCCCCCAGCGTACCTCGACCTCCTGCCGCATCTCGCCGGCGTATTCCAGTTCCAGGGAGAGGGCCAGAGCGCCCGGTTTCGCCCGTCCCAGAGGAACGAGGCACGGGCCCAGATGCCACAGGGCATCCCTCAGGAGGACGCAGGCCGCGGCATCGGGATTCAACGTGGCGAGGGCTCCAACTGAAGGAAGGAGGCAGGAGCGGTCCAGGTAGAGGTCCACCAGGCCGGTCGGATTTTCGCCGCTGGGGGCAAGCGCATCCAGGAGGACCAGCACGGCCTGGACAGGACGCGGCATCCGGGCAAGCCCTCCGCCGGTCGCCACCACCATCTCCGGCTGGCCGGCCTCCTCCTGCACTTTGGCCCAGGCCCCGGCCAGCGCCTCCCGGGCCAGGGCCTGTTGCAGGATCAAGTCCTCCACCGTCGTGGGCAAGGTGCGCGGCCGCAGATAGCGGTTCAGCACCCGGGTCCGCACCTCCTCCTCCGAAATGGGAAAAGGCAACCATCGCCGAATGCGGCCGGCCCCCCGACGGGCCAGAAGGCGGGCCAACCCGTACCCCAGGCCGAATTGCCCCAATACCACCCGGCCGCACTCTTCCCCGGCAGCCCACACCATCGTCGTGGAGGCACTTCCCAGGTCCACGGCCAGAACCCGACGCCGGTAATGGGCGGCCAGGAAACGGGCCACTAACTGGAGCCCCAGGTAGGGCATTTGCACCGGGCTTTGGACCCAGGAGGCCAGTTCCTCATAGCCCGGCAGATGCCGGAGGATTTGCTCCTCGTACAGCCGCGCAATTTCCTGCCGGGCCGGCAACAGGTTTTCCTCTCGTATTGCGGGACGGACGTTCTCGGCCAAACGCAGGTCTACCTGTTCGGCCAAATAATTCCGTACCGCCTCCTGCGCCCGCCGGTTGCCGGCATAGATCACGGGCAGAGGAGGAAGGGGAAGTTCCTGCTCCAGCCTCGTGGGGCGTGGAGGCAGGGCTTCGGCCAGAAGCCGGGCCAGAGCCAGCACCGGGGCGATATGTCCACCATCCACCCCACCCACCAGAAGCACGCCACCCGGATGAAGCCTCTCGATAACTTTCCACCAGACCTCATCTCCCTGGGTCGCCTCGGCCAGGGGATCGTTCCGCAGAACCTCCTCCATCGTTACCACCCGGATGGGCACGGCATAGGTCCCCTCCAGGGCACGTATGGCACTCTGTGCGGTGATGTCGGCGGTAACGGCCAGTACCAGGATCGGCAGGGGGCCGCCGGCACTACAGGTAGCCACAAGAGCATCTACCCCTTGCCCGTCCCTCCCCTGGGGGATACGCAATCGGCCGTCCTCCAGGAGCCGTCGTCCGGTACAGCCCTCCAGTTCAGTAATGGCCTGCCGAACGGCAACGGTCACATTGGTCAGAGGAGGGTCCACCGTCGAGGGAACTTCGCACTGGGCCACCAGGCGGTACTCGTTCTCCTCGACGACATCCACCAGCGATACGCGGGTACGTTCGATTCCGCAATCCGCCACCAGGACGGCCCGAAAATCGGCATCGGCATCCATCCGGGAGCCTCCTCAGGGCAAAATCGTTCGCAACCAGCGGGCCAGAAACTCGAAACGCTCGGCCAGGGCATTCAGAAGCGAAAGGGCCCGGGTGCCGAGGAACGAACCCAGGGCCACCAGCAGAAACCAGCGGCCCAGTTGGGCTATTCGTCCGATCAAGCGCCCTACCGGGCGATCCGGACGGATGGCGAAGAAAAAGTAGGTGAGGCCGGCCAGCACAACCACCACAATGATGAGGTTATCCAGCAGACCGGGCCCGCTCAGGGGTAACATGCTCGCCCGCACCTGGGGGAGGAGAGTGCCCATCAGGATTCCCCCGATGGCTAGGGCAGACCCCACCCCAAAGACAATGGCCAGAGGCCAGGAGGACAGCCACCGTACCGGCCGCGCCAGCCAGAACCAGAGCAGGACGCCCCATACGATGCCCAGCGCAGTCATCAGACGGGTCAGAGGGTCCGCGACCGAAGAGCCGGCCAGCGCCATGCCCAAACTCGGCAGAAGCACCCGCTCCAGGACCAGCAGCGCAGCGTACCCCAGCGCCGTCCCCACCAGCAGATGCTCGGCCAAACGAAAAAGAGGGTTGTCGGCGATCAGGAAACTGTAGACCATCAGGGTGAGAAGTGCCGCTACCCAGAGGCCAAGGACCTGTTCCATCTCTCCGCCACCTTTCTATACCTGGGGCGGCCCTTTCCGCAGGCGACCCAGCCATCGGCCCAGATGGGCCAGATTTCCTGCCAGGATCAGGATGACCAGCCCGAATTGGGCTACCGTAAGCAGGCTCAGGCGCCGTTCCACCGAAAGTTCCGGGCTCAGGGAAACCAGTTCCCGCTCCCGGAGCAAAGCCTCGTACCGGGCAGCGGCGGCCACCCCCCGCAGGAGGGCAGGTGCTCCGGCCCAGGCCTGACGGTACGGCTGTACCAGCGGCCCCAGTTCGGTCGGAATGACCAGCAGACAGGGTTTGTTCGGATACCGGCTGATCACCTGCTCCAACCAGCCCAGGGCACGGTCCTCCTCCCCCACCATGACCACCAGAAGAGAAACGTCCTTCAGCGATGGAACCTGCTGAAGCAGAGGGTAATCGGCCGAAGGGAGACCTCGGAAAAAGTCCCGCGGGAAGGTCCAGGCCAGCGGCTGGTCGGCCAGCAGGCGGAGGGCGCTCTCCGCCCCGGTGCGTAGCCCCAGGTTGACAAAGTGGTCGCCGTAGGTATAGTCCCGAAATTCCCCATAGCCCTGGGCTACCAGTTGTTCGACGGCCTGGAAAACTTGCCCGGTTCCCGGTTCCCCGAGATTTCCCCTGGACAAAACTTCCAGGAGCGCGGTCTCCAGCACCTCTTGTGCTAACTGGCTTCCCTGGAAAGTCGTGCTGACCGCGATCACGGGCGACTTCCACTTCAGAAGATGGCGAATCACGACCAGCGCCAACGGCCGCATCTCTGCCACCCGGTGGAGATCCCAGTCGAAAGCTACCAGTGCCGGCCGGGGATTCTCCCCGGCCTCCGGGGACCAGGCGATGGCCTGCTCCACCGTAGCAAAGGCCTGATCGGCCTCCGAAACTGCCGCACGTACACCGGGCAGAGAGACGTTGGCCGCAAGCATCACGATCATCAGGAGTGCCAGGGCCAGCATGGGCCAGCGCTCCGCCAGCCAGTGGAGCAGTCGTCGGGAGAAGGAAGGGGCCCGTCTCTCCAACGGCCGCCTCTCCGGCTCCGGGGTGGCCACCAGAGCGGCAAAAAGTTCTGCCGCCTGCCGGCGGGCCAGGGACGGCGGAGGCAAAGGTGGCCGCGGCAGGCGCTCGACGGCGGCGAGCGTGGGAACCTCTTCCTCCTCTTCGCCGGCCAGCCGTTCCAGCCAGGCCAGTTCCGGTGCCGGAACTTCGACGGCTTCTTCAGCCGGTCGCTCCTCCACCCGTAGCCACTCGGGCAACTCCACCCCTTCCAGAAACGGCGTCGAAGCCGCCTCTTCTTCCACCGGCTTGAGCGCTCGGGCCCACTCCGGGAGCGCCGCCTCTTCCTCCGGAGTTACCGGCAGGGCATAAAGTTCCTCCTCCGGTATCGCCTCTACAGGGGCCTCCACAGCCTCGGCCTCGGCCGGCGCCCCCGCCAGCCACGGAAGTTCCTCCTCAACCGGCACCTCCGCCACAGGGACTCCGGCCGGCATCTCCTCCACCGGGGCCTCGGCCGCCTCCTCCGCCAGCCACGGAGGAAGTTCCTCCTCAACCGGCACCTCCGCC
Source organism: Chloroflexia bacterium (assembly GCA_034433695.1). GTDB lineage: Bacteria > Chloroflexota > Chloroflexia > DTKN01 > DTKN01 > JASFBA01. Next base: position 30,829 of record DAOUAK010000160.1, on the reverse strand, counting down.
ACAGGGACTCCGGCCGGCGTCTCCTCCACCGGGGCCTCGGGAACGGCCTCCGCCAGCCATGGCGGCAGTTCCAGTTCCTCTTCACCTACCAGGCCGGCTGCTTCCTCGGCCGGCACTTCCCCTACCGGGGCTCCGGCCGGCACCTCCGCCAGCCAGGGCGGAAGACCCGCCTCCTCCACCGCAGCCTCGGCCGGCGCCTCCGCCAGCCAGGGCGGAAGACCCGCCTCCTCCGCCGGGGCCTCGGCCGGCGCCTCCGCCAGCCACGGCGGAAGACCCGCCTCCTCCTCTGGGGCTTTTTCCCGTCGCGGGGCCGGCTCCGGACCGGCTTCCAGCCCCTGGCCCAGTTCCCGAAGCCAGGAAGGGACCGGTTCGCCCTTGGGGAGTTCTTCGGCCTTTTCTTCGCGCAACGGTTTACCACAGCGCCCGCAGAACCGGAAAGAGTCCGGATTGGGTGCACGGCAGTTTGGGCAGAGTATCACCGCTCGATCCTCCCGCGTCCGGGTCCTTCGTCTCCGGACACGTTACCCGCTATTCCGTATAGGGGCGATCCACACCCAGGATCACCCGTATGGCAGTGGCCATCGCTCCGAGGCCGGCCCCCAGCAAGAGCGCCCGTATCCCGGCCATGGCCGGCACTTCCAGCAACCACTCCTGGAAACGGGCAATCGGCTCCAGAAAAGGCCAGGGTAACCGGAGCGGCACCTGACCCAAAAGGACAATCGCCGCCGTTACGGTAACCAGAACGGCTTCCAGGTTGCGCAACCGCAGGGAGCGGAAAAAGGCCGAGGCCAGGAAAAAGGCCAGGAGAGAAAAGAAGGTGGTCGACAAAGGTTCCAGGACGTAGTGAAAGACCCATTGTACCCAACGACTTCCGCTGCCGATGGAACCGGGCAAGAGGCCCAGCACCAGCACTGCCAGAGCCGAAAGAATCAACACCAGGCTGTAGGGCCAGTCCTTCTCCCGCTGCACCACCCGTTTTCCGTGTACCCGGGCCACATTGACCAGACCCAGAAGGAGACCGAAGGCGGCAATGATCGTCGCCCACTCGACCAGGCCGTTGAAGACCAGGTCCAGCCCAGGAATAGAGACAAAGTAGTGCAGCAGGACCAGAAGCCCTACGGTAGAGGCCAGAACCCAGGGAACGATCACCGTGACAATTCTTTTGAGCATCGGCCGGCCCCTCGATTTTCAAGCCCCGGCATCTGTGGCAGCCGGTATACCCAAGCGCGGACTTATTTCCGAGTATCTGCGGCTAAATCGTGCAACGGCCCTATGGCACAATCCCCCGGAAAAGCGGCCCCAGGATACCTTCCAGTACACCTGCCGTCGCCAGAATCGTGCCCAGCAAGATCAGGCCCAGCAGGAGCATCCGGATGCCATCCTGGGCCATCAGGCTGACGATGCGCTCCGGACGGGGTTCCAGATAGGCCCCGGCCGCGTAGAGTTCTTCTCCCAGGAGATAATCATCCGTCAGGAGCGGCAAAAAGGTGGCCGCAGCCGGCCGTGCCGCGCCGACTACCTGAAACCGGGTCTGATGGGCTCCGACCTCGCCCATCAGGAGCACTTCTTCCCCCAGGGCACCCAGCATCACATTGCCCTGGACCTCGGGCCGGCCCAGGAGGTCCACAACGCCGGCCGTGTAGGCCACCCGATCCTGCTGGGCCAGGAGTTCGCCCCGGACCTCCACCTCCGGCCGGCCGGCCGCCAGCCAGGCTCGTCCCAGACGGTTCTCCACCACGGTATTGACCAGGGAATCGTTGGCCGTTGCCCGCACCGGAACGCCTACTGCCAGGGCCTCCTTCGCCGCCGCCTGCAGGACATCCAGGCCGGCCATCGTTTCGGCGATGGTGCCCGGATCGTGGATCGCTCCCCGCCCGGGCGAAAGGTGAACCCCATCGCCCATCTCAGCGGCCCGATGCAGGAAGGAGCGCAGTACCTCGACCGGCCGCAGGCGACGCAACACGATATCGGCCAGCCGGCCGCGCCGCTGCCAGAGCACCCAGAAGAAGTAGAAAAGGAGACAGAAAAGGAGCAGGAGCAGCCCGGCCAGGACGGTCGCACCTCCGAAACGTAACGTCATCGCTTCCCCTCCTGTCCCTGCATGTTTCCGGAGCGCAATCGGGCCTCCAGAGCCGACAGCAGGGCTTCCAGGTAGGAACGGTCGGAAAGCAGTTCGGCCAGCCTGCTTACCGCCGAACGCGCCCGGGCAAACGGGAGGAAGGGCTGCAAAAAGAGCAAGCCCTGTCCCCCAAGGAAAGACAAGGGGCGGAGGCTTTGGAGCAAAAGGTAAGTTGGCCCGGCCCATCCGGTTTCGACCAACCGGGCCGCCGCTGCCTCTACATCCAGGCCTTTCATTTCGCCCTGGGTATAAAGGGGCATATGACCTACCTCCTACTGCTCCCAGTATAGCACACTTTTGTCTTCAGCGCAACATTTTTCCGGGGCCTCCGCCTTTATGGATTTATGTAAGGATATCCTCTGCCCCCGCCCCCAGGCACACCCATGCTGCGGGCGTCATGGAGGGGAAACGCAGGCCCGGTGGGAAGGTAGCCGGGAGATGCCCGATTCCGGCAATGGGCCTTTATGGACAAGGCACGCTTATCCCCCCTGCCTGCGGATGGCTACCGGCGAGGAGCAGACCGGGCCGAGGGCCACGGCCCAGAGAACGGGAAGGGCGACCAGACGGTTGCCCCTTCTTCAGGCATGCGAAATGAGAGCGTTACAACCATCGGCGGAACTCGTCGTCGCTCGTGTCCAGTTCCGTCATCTCGCCGGTTACGGTGTAGAGAATCCGCTCGCAGAGGTTGGTAACGCGATCTCCGACACGCTCCAGATTGTGCGCAACCCACAGCAGCCAGTTTGCCTGTGCGATCAACCGGGGATCCCGGATGACGTGTGCCATTAACTCACCGTATACCCGGTCGTAGAGGATATCTACCTCGTCGTCTTGCAGGGGAATAATGCGCGCCGCTTCCACGTCATCTTGAGCAAAGGCCCTCAAGGCACGATGAAGCATGTCCGTTGCCTTCTGGGCCATCTGCGCCAGGTCATGGGGCGGCTTGAGCAACGGCTGGTCCCCTATACGGAGGCTGACACGAGCAACGCCTTTGGCATAATCGCCTATCCGCTCCAGTTCGCTCGCGATCTCGAAAATAGAAGCAAGCAGTCGGAGGTCGTACGCCATCGGCTGCTGTGTGGCCATCAACGTGATCACCCGGTTCTCGATCTCGAAACGCTTGGCGTTGATCTGGCTGTCCATCGCCAAGACACCCCTAGAGGTATCCAGGTCGTGCTTTTGCAGTGCTTCCACCGCGTCCAAGATCGCCTGAGCGACCAGGCTCCCGAGCCAGAGCACTTCATCCTTCAGTCGCTCCAGCTCCGTCTCGAAGGTCTTCCGAAACATCGCCATTGCCTCCCGTGCTTACCCATATCGCCCTGTGATGTAACCCTCGGTCAGTCGGTTCTTCGGGTTGGTAAAGATCGCTTTCGTCCGGTCGAACTCGATGATCGTGCCGGCCCGGCAACCCTCTTCCACAACCGTCATCATCGCGGTGTAATCCGATACACGCGCTGCCTGCTGCATATTGTGGGTAACGATGATTAGGGTATAGCGACTTTTGAGTTCCCGCATCAGTTCCTCAATCCTGAACGTGGAGATCGGGTCCAGCGCCGAAGCCGGCTCATCCAGAAGGATGACCTCGGGCTCGACGGCGAGGGCGCGCGCGATGCATAGCCGTTGTTGTTGTCCTCCGGACAGGGAAAGGCCGCTCTGGTGGAGTTTGTCCTTGACCTCGTCCCATAGCGTGGCCGCGCGCAGCGCCCGCTCCACCGCCTCATCCATCTGCGCCTTGTTCCCCCGGAAACCGTTGATGCGCAGCCCCCAGGCGACATTTTCGTAGATCGACTTGGGGAACGGGTTGGGCTTCTGGAAGACCATCCCGATCCGCCGCCGAATTTCCACCGGGTCCACCCGCGGGTCGTAGATGTTTCGTCCCTCAAAAATGATCTCCCCCTCAGTACGGCAGGTTGGAACCAGTTCGTTCATCCGGTTGATCGCCCGCAGGAGGGTGCTCTTTCCCACGCCGGAGGGGCCGATAACGGCCGTGATCTGGCGGCGCGGGATGGTCAGATAGACATCTTGGATGGCCAGAAAATCGCCGTAGTAGACGCGCAGGTTTCGGATTTCCAGCGCTTGCTCCATGGATTACCACCGCTTCTGTAGTCGGTTGCGCAGCCAGATGGCGAGCGCGTTCATGGAAAGGAGCACAGCCAGCAGAACGATGATTCCTGCCGCGGCCAGTTGGCGGAACGCCGGCTGGGGCATGGAGATCCAGTTGAATATCTGGATGGGAAGGACGGTGAACATATCCATCGGGCCGCGCAGGTCAAAGGCGATGTATGTCAGCGCGCCGATGGTGATGAGCGGGGCGGTCTCGCCGATGGCGCGGGAGAGGGCCAGGATCATCCCCGTCAGGATGCCACCCATGCTGTAGACCAGGACGTGGTCTCGCACCATTTCCCAGCGGCTGCCCCCCAGGGCCAGCGCGGCCTCGCGAATAGAGGGCGGGACGGCCCGCAACGCCTCGCGCGTGGAGACGATGATGACCGGCAGGATGACCAGGGTCATCGTCAGCACGCCGGCCAGCAAACTGCGCCCCAATTCCAGGCCGCGGACAAACAACCCCAACCCCAGCAGACCGTAGATAATGGACGGCACGCCGGCCAGATTGGCGACGTTAATCTCAATGAAACGGGTCAACCGGTTTTGGGGCGCGAACTCTTCCAGATAAATCCCCGCCCCGACGCCCAGCGGGAAGGAGAGAAGCGCTGTCAGCACCATCAGCCAGATGGAGCCCTGGAGCGCCGACCGCAATCCGGCCTTGTCCGGGAAGCGGGACGGGAAGTTGGTGAACAGTTCCGGCCGCAGGTAGGGCAGACCGTCCACAAACACCCGTATCAGCAGGGTCAGCAGCATGGCAATCCCCAGCAGGACAGCCGTCAGCGCGACGATTTTCCAAACCCATCCGGCCCTTCTCCGACAGGGCAGGTTCGGTTCAAAAATGGGAGCGCTCATTCGTACACCTCCCGGAAGCGCCGGGTCAGGTAGTAACTGGCGATGTTCATCCCCAGGGTCATCAGGAAGAGGAGCATACCGACGGCGAAGATGGTCTTGTAGGCGAGACTCTGATGGGGGGTATCACCCAGGCTGACCTGGACGATGTAGGCGGTCATCGTCTCAATGGACTCCAGGGGGTTGAGGGTCAGTTGGGGCTGTTGCCCGGCGGCGATGGCGACAATCATCGTCTCGCCGACGGCGCGGGAGACGGCCAGGATGAAGGCGGCGGCGATGCCCGAAAGGGCCGCCGGTAGCACAACCTGCGTGGCGACTTCCCATCGGGTGGCGCCCAGGGCATAGGCGGCCTCGCGCAGGGAGTTGGGCACCGCGTAGAGGGCGTCCTCGGAGAGGGAGGCGATCATCGGCAGGACCATAAATCCTATCGCGATGGCCGCGCTGGCGGCGTTGAACACCTGGGTCTCCGGGAAGATGGTGCGCAGGATCGGCGTGATGAAGGTGAGGGCAAAGTAGCCGTAGACGACGGTCGGGATACCGGCCAGGATCTCCAGAAACGGTTTCAGGATACGGCGCATCCGTTCGCCGGCGTACTCGCTCATATAGATCGCCGCCAGCAATCCCAGTGGGAGCGCCACCAGCATCGCACCGGCGGCTACCAGCAGCGTCCCGTTGACCAGCGGCCAGATACCGAACCGCTGGGAGACAAAGAGCGGCGTCCAGCGGGTGTCCAGAAAGAACCGGGCGGGGGAAACTTCCCGGAAAAAGAAGACGGTCTCCTGCAGCAGGATGTAGATGATGCCCAGGGTGGTAACGACCGAGACAAGAGCAAAGAGGAACATCACCCCCCGGACGACATACTCCTCGGTTTTCCGACGGCGGACTGCGGAACGGAACACGCCGGATGGCATCCACACCTCCAGAGGACCGGCGCGGCACACCCCACAGGGCGCACCGCGCCGGTCGCCCATCGCCGATTACTGCTCTTTCTTGAGCAGGTCCGCCAGGGAGACCCCGACCTGGGAGCCTCCTTCGAAGACGGAGCCGGTGATGCGCTTCTCGTAGCGCTGGAGGGCCAGGGCGTAGATTTCGTCGGTCAGCGGGATGTAGCCCACATCGGGTACCAGTTTCTTGGCGTTCTGGAGATAGAACCGCACGAAGAAGTCAATCTCGTCTTTGGAGACCGCCCGGTCCCGGTTGACGTAGATGAAGAGGGGGCGGGAGAGAGGCTGATACACGCCTTTGCTCACCGTTTCCATAGTGGGCAGGATGCAACCCTGACCCGCATCGATCGCGACCAGCTTGAGTTTGTCTTTGTTCTCTTCGTAATAGGCCAGACCGAAGAACCCCAGCGCGTTGGGGTCACCGCTAACCCCCTGCACCAGGACGTTGTCGTCCTCGCTGGGCAGAAAGTCTCCCCGGCTGGCACCCTCTTTCCCCACAATGGCCTCGGTGAAGTAATCGTATGTGCCGGAGTCCACCCCGGGGCCGTAGAGGGTGAGCGGACGGTCCGGGAATCCGGGGCGGACCTGGCTCCAATTGGTGATCCGGCCCTCCGCTTCCGGCGCCCAGATTTTCTTCAGTTCCTCCACCGTCAGGCAGTCCACGAAGTCGTTCTGCGGGTTGACCAGGACGGCCAGGCCGTCAAAGGCCACGGGGAGTTCGATGAACTCCACCCCATTCTGCTGGCACAGTTCTATCTCGGAAGCCTTGATGGGGCGGGAGGCGTCGGAGATATCGGTTTCGCCGGGGCAGAACTTCTTGAAGCCGCCGCCAGTACCGGAGATACCCACGGGAACGCGCACATCCGGGTAGAGTTTCTGGAACTCTTCGGCGACAGCCATCGTGATGGGGGCCACGGTGCTGGAGCCATCCACCAGGATGGTGCCCTCTACGGTTCCAACGGGAGTCGCTAGGGGCGTGCAGGCCCCCAGCAACATCAGGACGGCCATCAGTAGCATGAGCAGACGTAGCCGTTGAGACATAGCTTTCACCTCCTTAGTTTTTGACGGTCTACGTCTGCATCATAACAGGAGGAAGTTAAGGGCACTGCAAGGGAGGGTTAATGGTTTGTTAGGGTTTGGTTACCTGTAGTATACAAGTGTCAACGTAATCTCCTATGGCCGGGTGACGTGCGCGTGCCAGGAGGAAGCACGCCTTAACGTTGCGACGACTCTAGGGCGTCCGGACTTGCCAGCGGCAAGGTGAAGTAGAAGGTACTCCCTTTCCCTTCCCGGCTCTCCACCCAGATACGTCCGCCGTGTCCCTGTACGATGTGCTTCGCGATGGCCAGTCCCAGGCCGGTACCCCCACTTCGGCGGGCACGGTCAGCTTTGTAGAAACGCTCAAAGATCCGCGGCAGATCCTCGGGCGAGATGCCAACGCCGGTATCCGCAACAGAGATTACCATTTCCTCCCCGCGTCGCGCTGCGGAGAGGACAACTTGTCCTCCAGGGGGAGTAAACTTGATCGCGTTATGGACCAGGTTGGTGATGACCTGCTCGATACGCTCCCGGTCCGCCAGGATCGGGGGAAGATCGGCTGCAAGGTTCGTTTCGAGTTCCAGCCTCGCTCTCTCCGCCTGTGGGCGAAGGCGCTCCACAGCCGGGCGTATCACATCGGCGACAGAAACCGGTTCCAGGCGAAAGGGTACCTGCCCCGATTCGATACGCGACAGTTCCAGCAGTTCCTGGACCATCTGGCTCATGGCATCTACTTCGTTCTCGACGTGATCCAGAAATCTCCGGGCAACGGCCGGATCGCCGAGCGCCCCGTCGCGAAGCGTATCCACGAGGGCCTTCAGAGAGGCTAGGGGCGTGCGCAACTCGTGAGAGACGTTGCTGACGAAATCCCTCCGCATGGTTTCGAGGTGTCGGATATGGGTGAGATCTTGCAGGATCACCAGGCATGTCCTCTCCCCGGCACCATGAAGCGGGGTAACGATTACCTGCAAGTAGTATCCCCGATATCCCATCTCGACCAGTTCCGCTTGTTCCTGTCTTTCTCGGCGACAGCGTTGCCACAGGTCCACCAGGCGGTGATCCTGCGAGACCTGGACGAAAGAGCGGCCCCTGGCTTCGTTGCCGACTCCGAGGAGACGCGCCGCCGCAGGGTTGATGAGCTGTACACACCCCTCGCCATCGGTGATCAACACTCCGTCCGCCATGTTTTCCAGCACCGCCTGTAGCCGGGCCTGTTCCTGCTTGAGCGTAGCGAGGGTGTCGTGCAGGTGTTCGGCCATCTGGTTGAATGCCTGGGTCAGGGTGCCCACTTCGTCGCGGGTAGATGGCCACAGCCGTATGCCCAGGTCGCCCGCTGCCATGCGCTGGGCGGCCTGGGTTAGCCTGCGAATCGGTCGGGCTGTGCGTTCGGCAATGAAGAAGGCGAGACCGGCGGCCCCCACGGCAGCGAGCAAGGCAACCAGCAAAACGGCACGGCGCATCCGTGCGACGTGGCTTTCCACCTGATGCAGGGGAAGGGCCGCCCGAACGAAGCCGAGCAGTTGGCCCTCCTGCGTTGCGGGGACGGCTACGTACATCATCTCGTACTGTAATGTGTGGCTGAAGCGGATGCTCCGGCCTTTGCCCTCGGCCAGGGCCTGCTGCACCTCTGGCCGGTGGAGATGGTTGTCCATCCGCGCACGGTCCTCGTGCGATTCCCCCAGGACCGCCCCATCCGGCCCGATGATGGTAACCCTTACGTCGAGCAGGCCGGCATAGCGTTGGGCAAAGTCATTCGCTTTCCCGTCCGGTGCGTCCGTGGCGAGCGAGGGAGCCAGTGCATCCGCGAGGAGCCGGGCTTCCGCCGTCAACTGGGCTTCCAAGTCTGCCAGATGCGCATCTCGTACCAGGTTGGAGAGGTACACAGCCAGGCCGGCCATGGCGGCCAGGATGAGGACAGTATAGGATATCGTGATGCGCCAGTGGATGCTCCGGAACATGCTATCCCTCGAACCGATAGCCTACCCCGCGCACAGAGACGATGCGTGCAGGTTGGCCAGGATCTGGCTCGATCTTTTCCCGCAGCCAACGCACGTGCACATCCACAGTGCGGCTACCGCCCGTGTAATCCCAACCCCACACCCGCTCCAGGATCAGATCGCGCGAAAGGGCAATTCCCTGGTTGCGCACCAAAAAGAGCAGCAGGTCGTACTCCTTAGGCTTGAGCCGAAGGGGGATTCCTGAGCGCCGTACTTCCCGGCGGGCGAGGTCGATCGTCAGGTCTCCGGAGGTGAGTTCGCCCCGACCGACACCCTGGTCCTGGGCAGCCAGTTCCTCCCGGATCAGGCGTACCCGGCGTAGCAAGGCTTTCACACGGGCCAGAAGTTCCGGCATGCTGAACGGCTTGGTAAGGTAATCATCTGCTCCGACCTCGAGCCCCACTACCCGATCGATCTCCTCACCGCGGGCGGTCAACATGAGAATGGGCACATTCGATTCCCGGCGCAGGATACGACAAACCTCAAAGCCGTCTATGCCCGGCAACATAATGTCTAGGATGATCACGTCCGGCGACTCTCGGCGTGCGACTTCCAGCGCAGAAGGACCATCTACAGCGGTATAGACCCTATAGCCCCTCCGGGCCAGGCTGTATTCCAGCGCATCCAGCAAAGCCATGTCATCTTCGACCACCAACACCTTGTTCGACATCCTTGCCCTCCTACAGCACAAGCCTATGATACCACAGGCCGGATTTACTGCAAGAAGGGAAAGAAATTCGCGAACCGAGCGGCTACAAGATGATGCTAGCGAAGAGCAACAGGGGGCAAGGTGGTCCGCACATGTCTACACCGTCGAGGATGTGCCGAGAAATCGGACCGGGATGATCGCTTGCGTGGGGCGCTCTCCCGGCCGCACCGCGACGATCGGGAGTTTGTCCGGCGGGCCGCGGTACTGCGAAGGGCTTGTCCCCTCCATACCGGGCTTTCGGATCACCCTTTACAGGGATGCCGCTACCCCGGAGACAGCGATCACCCCAGACACCGCCACCCTCCTGGTCGAGCCGACCCGGGGCGAGGGCAGCGGTCTCCTCCCCGCGGCCGGCTATCTGCCTCGGTGCACGAGGTCTGCACTCGCTATAACATCCGCCGGATCGCGACGAGAGCCAGGCCGATCTGGGGCGCACCGGTGGACCCCTTGTCTGCGGCCGGGAAGGCATCCGGCCGGGCGTCTCTCCGAATGACGCGGCCCATCCAGGCCGGGCAATCCGTAAGGGCAGATAATACGGTCTGCCTTTTGCATTCCGTCTGCCTAATCTGCGCCTGAAGATAGATGAGGCGGCCATTGGGCTACCGAAATCTGCGACACCCCCTGAAATCCCGGCTCAAATTTACAAGCGCCGGCCATCTCGCCCAGCCCGAGTGCCGGCGCTTGTATAAAAGCGGGAGACGGGACTCGAACCCGCGACAGCCTGCTTGGGAAGCAGGAACTCTACCAACTGAGTTACTCCCGCACAGTTCTTATTTTACCACAACCGGGGCGATTTGTCAAATTTGCCGGAACAGCACTTCTTGACAATTCCGCCGAAAGTGCCTACAATAAATCCCGGTAGCCGGACTTGCGGAGGTGGGCGATGGAACGATCGGGCATCGTCACCCTCACGACGGACTTTGGGCTGGCCGATCCCTACGTCGGCATCCTCAAAGGCGTCATCTGGAGCATCTACCCCCAGGCCCGGATCGTGGACCTGACCCACCAGGTTCTTCCCCAGGCCATCCTGCAGGGTGCCTTCCTCCTGGCGGAGGCTTACCCCTACTTCCCTCCCGGCACGGTGCACCTGGCCGTGGTGGATCCCGGAGTCGGCACAGAGCGGAGGGCTATCGCCCTGGAAACCCCCCAGGCCTTTTTCGTCGCCCCGGATAACGGGCTGCTTTCCTGCGTCTGGGAAAACCTGAGCGCCGAGGAACGAGCAGCCAGCCGTCTGGTCGAACTGACCGAGCCACGGTACTGGCGTTCTCCGGTGAGTTCCACCTTCCACGGACGGGACATCTTCGCTCCGGTAGCGGCCCACCTGGCGGCCGGCCTGCCGCTGGATTCCCTCGGCCGGCCGAGGGAAAGCCTCCTTCTCCTGGAAGGTCGCCGGCCGCTCCGTGAAGGAGACGGAAGCATTGTCGGGCAGATCGTGCACATCGATCGCTTTGGCAACGGTTGCACCAATATCGGGGCGGACCTGCTCATGGAACTGTCCGGCCAGGGCAGGCTGGAGATTCTCTGCAAAGACCTCCGTCTGAGGGGACTGGGGCGTACCTACGCCGAGGGGCAGCCCGGCCGTCCTCTGGCCCTGATCGGCAGCCATGGCCGGCTGGAGATCGCCCTGCGGGAAGACAGCGCCGCGGCCCGGTTGGGATTGCGTATCGGCGACATCGTCCGGGTTCGCCTGGCCGGCCGGAAAAATCCCCGGACGGTAAGACCTGCCGTCGCCGAGAAAGGGGAAAACGATGGAAGCCGCTCTGGTTCTATGTACCGTACCGAGTGAGGAACATGCCCAGCGCATTGCTCAGACACTGGTAGAGGAGCACCTGGCTGCCTGCATCTCGATCGTCCCCGGCGTTCGCTCGATCTACCGCTGGCGGGATCGCATCTGTGACGACCCTGAACTGCTCCTCCTTATAAAAACCCGGCGTAACCTTTTCTCCCGGTTGCTCCAGCGAATCTACGACCTGCACCCTTACGAAGTGCCGGAGGTCCAGGCCCTGGAGGTGGGAGAATCGTCCCCGGCCTTCCTGGAATGGCTACGGGCTTCCACCGAAGGGAAATGGGATCCGCTGGCCTGAGGGCGCCTGGTGAAATTTGGCACAATGTTGCCAAAACGACGGTTAGGGTGTATAATAATAAGCCTTGTCGGGGTATGATCGATCGCGCCTGGTATGGACAGGGCGCAGTGGTGATGGCATTCGTACAGCGTGTGCGGAGGTTTGGAAATGCCAACCTACGTCTATCGCTGCCGGGATTGCCAGAAGACGATCGAGGTCGTCCAGCGCTTCAGCGACGACCCGCTGACGCTTTGCCCGCATTGCGGGGGGAACCTTTCGCGCCTCCTTTTCCCCCCGGCAATCGTGTTCAAAGGTTCGGGCTGGTACTGCACCGATCACCGTAAAAGTTCGCCCGGCAACGGTTCCAACGGAGACTCGGAAGGTGACAAGGCCGGAAAAGAAAAGGAACGCGAGTCAGAGGTCAAGAAGGGCATGGCCTAATTACGCCGCCCTCGTGTCCTTGGGGATTCACTCTTTTCCTCTCTCGACCTGCCTGTGTCCAGGGGGACATCGGGCTTAGCCTGATGTCCCCTTTTCGGTTTTCTCGAGTGTATCTGCTCTCCTGAACCTTTCCCGAAATGAGGAGGTTGCGATGGCCCTGTATATCTATAACGACCTGACCCGGCAAAAAGAAGCCTTCGTCCCTCTGCATGAGGGCCGGGTGGGGATGTACGTCTGCGGCCCCACCGTCTACGACCACGCTCACCTGGGCCATGCAAAAAGTTATGTCTCCTTCGACGTCGTCCTGCGCTACCTGCGTTATCTGGGCTACCACGTCCGCTATGTCCAGAATATCACCGATGTCGGCCACCTGACGGACAACGCCGACGCAGGTGAGGACAAGATTCTGCGCAAAGCCGCCCTCCTGCGCCTGGAGCCGATGGAGATTGCCGAAATGTATACCCGCAGTTACTTTGAGGATATGGATGCCCTGCGGGTGACCCGGCCGGACATCTCCCCCCGTGCCTCCGGCCACATCCCCGAGCAGATCGAACTCTGCAAGGTCCTCCTGGAGAGGGGCCATGCTTACGAAGTAAACGGCTCGGTCTACTTCTCGGTAGAGACCTTTCCCGACTATGGGAAACTCTCCGGCCGGCGGATCGAGGAACTCCAGGAGGCCGTGCGGATCGAGCCGAATCCCGATAAGCGCCATCCGGCCGACTTTGCCCTCTGGAAACGAGCCGAGCCCGGCCATATCCTGCGCTGGCCAAGCCCCTGGGGTTGGGGTTTCCCCGGCTGGCACCTGGAGTGCTCGGCGATGTCCATGAAGTACCTGGGCGAGACGCTGGACATCCATGGAGGCGGCCTGGATAACATCTTTCCTCACCACGAAAGCGAGATTGCCCAGTCGGAGGCGGCCACCGGAAAGCCGTTTGTGCGGTACTGGATGCATAATAACATGGTTACGGTGGACGGGGCGCGCATGGGGAAGTCGATGGGGAACTATATCACCATCAAGGAGGCCCTGCGGGGAGAGCATCCCCGCCTTTCGCGGGCCTATTCTCCCCTGGCCATCCGCCTCTTTGTCCTCTCCAGCCACTACCGCAGCCCACTGGACTTTTCCGACGCCGGGCTACAGGCCGCCGAACGGGGGTTGGGCCGGCTGCACGAGGCCGTGCGCCGGGTGCGGTCGCGCCTTCCTACCGCCCCCGAAGGGCCGGCCGCCCCCGAGGTGGAGGAACAACTGGCCGCCTACAAATCCCGTTTCCTCTCCGCAATGGACGACGACTTCAACACCCCCGTGGCGATCTCCGTCCTCTTTGACGTCGTCCGCGAGAGCAATGCCCGAGTCGAGGCCGGAGAGGTGAGCCGGGGGACCCTGCTGGCCTATGACGCCTTCTACCGCGAACTCGGGAACACGGTGCTCGGTCTCATCCCCGACGAACTGGGCCGGGAAGAGATGGCCGGCCTGACGGAAGACCTCCTGCGTCTCCTCATCGAACTGCGGGCCGAGTATCGGGCGCAGAAGGACTGGGCGCGGGCCGATGCCATCCGGGCCCGGCTGGCCCAGTTCGGGGTGATTCTGGAGGACGGCCCGGAGGGAACACGGTGGCGACTGGAGCGGTAGATCGATTCTACAATCGTGCGAACAGATGGATGAGGTATTGAACAGGGCGATGGGCCTGGTCATCACAGGCTTCATAGAGTAGGGTGCACTCGCCGCTCAAGCCAGGTTTGTCTCAGGAGGAAATAGCTATGGATTACTCCGAGCACGATTTTAAATATGCCAAGACCATCCTACAGGAGCACTTTCCGGAATTGTTTAGGGAAATCAAGGAGGCCATCGGAGCACTCGGCACGCCGCTGGGACGTGGGGTACGTCCCACTGCAGCACAAACCCTTGAAGAACTCCTGGCGCAAAAAGGATGGGCACGACAGCAACCCGTTACAGCGACTCACCAGCACCTTCGCTTTGACTTAAAGAAGGGCCAGGTGGCCATTGAGATCCAGCTCTCTGATCCCGCTGACTGCTACAACGACTTCTTGAAGTTTCTACTCGCCTACAACCTGGGAGACATTGATGTAGCCGTGGAGATCGTCTATGACGATAGCGTCCAGGGCAACAACCTGCCCCACCTGAGCAAAGTGGTGCGCGACCTGGAAGTATACCGGCATATCCTTTCCTACCCAATCTGGGTCATCGAGCTCAAACAACCGAATTCCGCTATACCAGCTCCAGGTCGCCTTCCGTAACCAGGCCATATCCGGTAGGGAATTGGCGGTTACAGGACCACGGTATCATGTCCATTACCCGCGCCGGTCTTCCAGTCCAAGAAACGCTTTATGGCCGTAACGCGGTCTTCGAGGCCCTGCGGGCCGGCCGGCGGTCCTTCCACCGGCTCCTGCTGGCCGAAGGGGGACGTCACAACGTCCTGTTCGAGGAAATCGTCGCCCTGGCCCACAAGCGGGGCTGCCCGGTCGAGGAACGGCCCAGGAGCGACCTTGCCCGCCTGGCCCACACCCGCGAACACCAGGGGGTCGTTCTGGAAGCCGGCCCCTACCCCTACGTAGCCCTGGACGAGACCGTCGCCGCAGCCCAGGCTGCCGGCCCCCAGGCCCTCGTGCTCCTTCTGGATCGCCTGCAGGACCCCCAGAACGTGGGCACCCTCCTCCGCACGGCCGAGGCGGTGGGGGTACAGGGCGTCCTCCTGCCGGAACATGAGGCGGTGGCGGTCACCCCGGCCGTGGTCCGAGCCTCGGCCGGCGCCTGCGAGCATCTGCCCATCGCCCGGGTGAACAACCTGGTGCGGGCCATGGCCCGGCTGAAGGAAGCCGGAATATGGGTGCTGGGACTGGAAAAAGACCCCCGGGCCATCCTCTATACAGAGGCCGATTGGGTGCGTCCGGTGGCCGTGGTCGTGGGCAGCGAAGGGACGGGGTTGCGACGGCTGGTGCGGGAGCGTTGCGATGGGCTGGTATACCTGCCCATGTCCGGCCGGGTGGGTTCCCTGAACGCCGCCGTGGCCGGTTCGGTGATCCTGTACGAAATCTGGCGCCGACGCGGTTGGGCCGGCCCCGTATCCGCCTTGGAACCGGCCGGCCCGAGCGGGCGGGTTTAGAACCCGCCCCTTTCTGCCGAGAGGAGAAAGCGATGAAAGCGATCGTCCTGTGTGCCGGGCGGGGGACGCGCCTCCGCCCCCTGACCTTCAGCAACGCCAAACACCTCATCCCCATCGCCAACAAGCCGGTCATGCTCTACGGCCTGGAGGCCATCGCCGAGGCCGGCATCACCGAGATCGGCATCGTGGTCGGGGAAAACCGCAGCGACTTTGTCCGGGAACTGGGCTCCGGCGAGCGCTGGGGGGTGCACCTTTCCTACATTGTGCAGGAGGAACCCCGGGGACTGGCCCATGCTGCCAAGGTGGCCCAGAACTTTGTCGGGGACGAGCCGTTTCTGATGTACCTGGGGGATAACATCTTCCAGCATGGCTTGAAGGAGGCGGTCAAACTCTTCCAACTTCACCGGCCGGCGGCGATGACCTTCCTCTACGCCGTGGAAGACCCCCGGGCCTACGGCGTGGCCGAACTCGAGGGCGACCGTGTCGTCCGGGTGGTGGAAAAGCCCAAGGAGCCGAAGAGCCGGTGGGCATTGACCGGTGCCTATATCTTTGAACCCGGGGTCTTCGAGGTGATCGACCGCCTGAAACCGTCCTGGCGCGGCGAATACGAGATCACCGACGCCATCCAGGGGCTGATCGACCGGGGACTCCAGGTCATGCCCTTTTTCGTCAAGGGATGGTGGGTGGACACCGGAAACGCTTCCGACATGCTCCGGGCCAACCGCCTGGTCCTGCGTCAGATCGAGACCCGCATCGGCGCCGACGTTACGGTAGACGAGCGCTCTCAAATCATCGGGGATGTAATTTTGGAGGATGGGGTGCAGATCGTCAACAGTATGCTCCGCGGCCCGGTGATCGTCGGGGCACAGAGCCGCATCGTGGATTCGTTCATCGGCTCCTTTACCTCCATCGGCCGGGAGGTGCGCATCGAACACAGCGAGATCGAACACAGCATCGTCATGGACGGCTGCACCATCTGCAACATTGACGGCCGCATTGACGATAGCGTCTTCGGGCGCAACATCACCCTCCTGCGGGCCGATCACCTGCCGCGGACGCACAAGTTCTTGCTGGCGGATAACAGCCAGGTGAGTCTGGTGTAGGAAAAGCCGGCCGGGATGCTGAAAAAGGGGATCAGCGCCATACCCCGCCCAGGATCAGCCCCAGGGCCAGCAGCAGGCCGGTGAACAGGTGGGCCTGGATCGTGCCGGCCTGGGCCGGAAGTAGCGTCGTCGTCCCTTGATAGTTGCCATGCAGGATGCGGGCCGAGCGCAGGGCCAGCGGCACGGTGGCCAGGGCAAGCAGCGCCCAGGGCGGGAGCACCCCCACGATACAGCCGAGGATGACTCCCCCATAGGTCAGCCCCAGCAAGGCGTAGTAGCCATAGCGGGCGCGGGCCCGGCCCAGGCGAACGACCAGGTTGTCCTTGCCCACGGCATGGTCGGCCGGGACGTCGGGGAACTGGTTGATCCAGAGGACGGCAACGATCAAGCCGGTTACAGGAAGAGAGGCGAAAAAGGCACTCCAGGAAAAGTTCCCCGTTTGCACGAAAAATGTACCCGACACGGCGAGAAGGCCAAAGGAGAGGGCCACTCCAAGTTCCCCCAACCCTCGGCCGGCCAGGAAGATGGGGCGGGTGGTGTAGGCATAACTGATGGCGATGCCGACGGCCCCCAGAAGAAGGACCACCCAGCCCGACCGGCCCATCAAAGCCGCCAGGACCAATCCGCACCCTCCCCCGATGCCATAGGCCAGAAGGGCGGCGTTGCGCACGGCCCGCTCGGTCAAAAGCCCCTCGGCGATGACATTGCTCCCGCCGTTGAAGGTGGTGCGGGCCGGATTGTTCGGGTCGCAGCCGCTTTTATAGTCCAGATAGTCGTTCAGGATATTGGCCGCCGCATGGAGCGCCACCATCCCCAGAAGCGTCAGGAGAAATTTTCCCCAGTCCAGGTTGCCGGCAGCATACACGGTCGCCGCCCCGCCGACCAGCACCGGCACGACCGAGGCGGTGAAGAAAGGAGCGCGCATCCCGCGCAGCCAGACAGCAACGGTCGAAAGACGGGTAGTGGCCATTTTTGCACCTCTTGAATTCTTACCGTTTCCGGGAATTCCTCCGCCGCTTTCATCGCCCGGCCGGCTTCCCGAAGAACGTTCCACGAATCCCGCGCCTTTTATCGGGAAATCTACCCCGGTTCTAGGTCCCGGGGAGTGTCAGTTCGATCCGCATCAACACCATTTGCTCCACCGCCCCCATAGCCCGCCAGAAGGCCTGTGCGACCGGGTTGGCCGTGGCCGCGTTCAGGCGGATGGTGCTTTGCCCGCGCTCCCTGAACCACTCCCGGGCGGCCAGGTAGAGCGCCCGGCCAATACCCTGCCGGCGGAGGCCTTCTTCCACACAGATGTCGCTCACATAGCCCGTCGTGGGCGGCAGAGCGACCGGCGAGAGCGTCCGGATATGGGCCAGGAGAAAGCCGGCCAGCCCCTCCCTGTCGGCCACCTCGGCCACCCAGAGGCGGCTATCCGGGTTTTCCAGGCATACCTGCAGGAAAAGGCGCATACTTTCCTGCCCTTCGGAATCGGTGCGCATCCTCAGAGAAGGGTCCAGACCGGCGTGGAATTCCACCATCTGCACCCACAGCCGCAAAACCTCATCCAGGTCTTCCGCCCGGCCCTCCCGAACGGTTACTTTGGGCATCTTACCTCTCCTGATGAACGCGCACGCCCAATCCGAAAAGGACGGCGGCGAGGATGGCCATACCCGCGCCGAAGTAAAAGGCCGCCGCCGGCGAGAAGAGGTCCCACAGCAGGCCGGCCAGCACGCTGGCCGGGAACGCGGTGATGCCCACGGCCACGTGGTAAACCCCGTAGGCCGTGCCCCGCCGCGCCGAATCGGGGACGATGTCGGCCACCAGCGCCCGACTGGTGCCCTCGAAGGCGGCATAGTACAGCCCGTAAAGGACATAGAGCAGCCCCATTTGCAGGCCGTTCCTCGCCAGGGCAAAGCCCAGGTAAATCAGCCCGTAGGCCGTCCAGCCGATCAGGATGACCCGTCGCCGACCGATGCGGTCGGAAAGGCTCCCGGCCGGCATCGAGAGCAGGCTGTAGACGACATTAAAGGCCACCACCATCAGGGCAACCTGGAGTGGGGTCAACCCCAACGTGCGGGCCCGCAAAAGAAGGAAGGCGTCGCTGGAGTTGCCCAGGGTGAAGAGGACCAGAGCCGCCAGAAAGATGTAAAAGCGTCGGTCAAAGCCGCGCAGCGAAAGGTGGAGCCGGCCGGAAGAAGCCGCCGGCCGGACTTCTCGCACAAAGAGGGCCAGAATAAGGAGCGCCAGAAATCCGGGAAGGATCCCCCAGAGAACCAGCCGCTGGTAGGTCGAACGGTCCAGGGCGGCTCCCATCTGCTGACTCAGGTAGACGATGATGGCGATCATGCCGGTGCCCCAGACCGCACCGGCCGTATCCAGCGCCCGGTGCAGGCCAAAAGCCCGGCCGTGGCCTCCCTCTGCCGCCGAATCGGCCACCAGGGCATCCCGGGGAGCGGTGCGGACCCCCTTGCCGACCCGATCCGCAAAACGGAGGGCCAGCACTGCCCCCCAGGAGCCGGCCAGATAGAGGAACGGTTTGGAAAACGCCGAGAGGCCATAGCCCAGCAAGGTCAGCATCTTGCGCCGACCCAGCCGGTCGGAAAGCCAGCCGGAAACGAACTTGAGCAGAGTGGCCGTGCTCTCGGCCAATCCCTCGATGACCCCGATCAGAGCCGAGGCCGTCCCCAGAACCTCCTTGAGAAAAAGGGGAAGAAAGGTCAGGGTAACTTCGCTGGAGATATCGGTCAGGAAACTGACCAATCCCAGAGCGACGACATTTCCCAGATCGGCCCGCTGTCTAGAGGGGACGGCCACCGAAACCTCCTTCATCCCGCAGTCCAGGCCCTGGCAATCTGGGCCGCCACGGCGGCGTTGTTCACCAGGAGGGCCTCGTTGGCCCGGACGCTGCATCCTCCGGTGGCCCGCTCCACCGCCGCCAGGAGGTAGGGCGTCAGGGCACGGCCGTGGATGCCCTCCCGCCGGGCCTCGTGGATGGCCCGCTGGATGACCTCCTCCATCTCTTGAAAGTCCATCCCGGCCTCGGCCGGAATGGGCACGCCGACCACCACCGCCCCGCGCATCCCCAGTTCCCATTTCGCCCGGGCGATTTCCACGACCTCCTGCGGCGTCTCCACGCGCAGGTCCACGGGAAAGCCGCTATGGCGGGAGAAAAAGGCCGGAAACTCGGCCGTGCCGTAGCCCAGGACGGGGACCCCCAGTGTCTCCAGTTGCTCCAGAGTCAGGCCGATGTCGAGCACCGATTTGGCACCGGCGCAGACGACGATGACGTTGGTCTGGGCCAGGGCCGGCAGGTCGGAAGAGATGTCGAAACTCTGCGGGGCCCCCCGATGGACGCCGCCGATACCGCCGGTGGAGAAGATGGCGATGCCCACCTGCTCCGCCACCCAGATGCTGGCGGCCACGGTCGTGCCGCCGTAACCGCCCCGGGCCACCACCAGCGGGATGTCGCGGCGGCTCACCTTGCTCAGCCGGCCGGGTGCGGAGGCCTGTTCCAGTTCCTCCGCCGTCAGGCCCACCCGAATCTTTCCCTCCAGAATGGCGATGATGGCCGGGACAACCCCGGACTGGCGCACCACTTCTTCCATCCGGCGGGCCACCTCCAGGTTGCGGGGGTAGGGCAATCCGTGGGCGATCAGGCTCGACTCGAGCGCCACCACCGGCCGCCCTTCCTCCAGGGCCGCCGCCACTTCCGGATGCAGGGAAATTCGATCCTTCATGAATCCTCCTATCGGGCCGTCTTGCCGGCCCAGACTCGTTGGATAAGCGGCAGATAAATACGATAGAAGAAAAAGCGCACCCGCGTCTCTCCCCAGGCCGAGGCGCTGCTCGCCCGGACGACCGCCCAGCCCACCTCGTACCCGGAGCGCAGGATGGCCTGCGCCCGACCGCCTCCCGTCTGCCCCAGCGTTGGGGTAATCGTCCCCAGGGAGGTCGTGAAGGAGACCGGCGTTCCGTCGGCCACGGGGTGACCCAGCGCATCCCACAGGTAGGCCGTGACCGTGGCCGTGCTCACCCCGTTGGCATAGAGGCTGGACGGGAAGGCGGTGACCAGAATGCGGGCCGGCGCGGCGGGGATGAAAGATACCGCTTCTCGCTCCTCAAGTCCCCCGACCAGCGCCCGCACCGTGGCCGTGCCCACCTGGGTGCCGGTCAACACCGCCGTGGCCCATCCGCCCACCGTGCCCGCCCGCTCCGGGCGGACATATCCCAGGCTGGTGAAGAATTGCACCACCGTGCCGTCCTCGACCGGGTTGCCGAAGGCGTCGGCGACCCGGGCGGAGAGGGTGGCACTGGAGATGCCGTCGGCGACAATGACGGAGGGGAAGACCGCCAGCGTCAGCGTGGCCGGGGAAAGCGGAAGAAAGCGCACCGATGCCGTATCGCTGGCCGGACCGGAGCGGGCCAGGACCCAGGCCATGCCGGCCTGATGGCCCGAGGTGAGCCAGGAATAAGCCTCCCCGTTCCAGGTGGTCGTCAGGGTCGGCGACACCGTACCCAGGGTGGTACTTAAGGCCACCGGAGTGCCGTCGGCCACCGCGTTGCCGTAGGCATCGCGCACGACCGCGAGCAATGCGGAGCGGTTCCCGCCCACCGGCACCCCGGCCGGCTCCGCCGTCAGGGTGAGGAGCGCCGCTTCACCGGGCAGAAGTTGCACCACCGTCGAAGCCGAGGCCCGCTGGGCTGTGGCTACGATCACGGCCCTACCGGCGGTCGTCCCGGCGGTGAGGGAGACGACCGCAGTTCCGCTGAGCGCAAGCGAGCGGGAAGGGATGTTCCCCAGCGTGGTGCTGAACGAGATCCAGTAGGTCAGGGTAATCGGCCAGCCGTCGGCGCGCTCCAGCGTGGCCGTGATCGTGGACCGGGACTGCCCATCGGCGGGGATGGCCAGCGGCGCGGCCTCCAGGGTCAGGGTGAAACTGCTGCCGCTACCGATGCGCACCGTAGCCGTGTCGGCGGCGTCGCCGCTGCGGGCCAGGACGGTCGCCAGGCCGGAGAGTCCATCGCCGTGCAGCGTACTCCTGGCGATGCCGGCGGTGGTCGCCGCCACCGTGGGCGTGAGCGTGCCGAGCGAGGTGGTGAAGGTGACGGCGGTGCCGTCCCGCACCGGATGGCCCAGCACGTCCAGCACCGTGGCGGTGATCTGGGCCGTGCCGGTAACCGGGATGGCGGTGGGGAAGGCCTCCACCAGGACGGTGTGGGGAGCCGTAGAGACAAAGGGAACCTGCACCTGGCCCAGAGCCTGCCCGGAAGTAACCGTGACGGTGGCCGTAACCACCTGGTTTGCGGCCTGCAAGAAGACTTCGGCCGCACCCTGGTCGGTGGTCGTGGTGGAATAGGTGCCGTCGCCGAGAAATGTGCCGGCATCGGTGGCAAAAGCCACGGGTGTGCCGTCGGCCACCGGGTTGCCGGCGGTATCCTGAACCAGGGCGCGAATCAGGGAAAGGGAAAGTCCGTCGGCCGGAAGGGCCGGGGGCGTGGCCGTGACCGAAATCCGGTAAGGTGGACCGGGGACGATGGACCAGCTGGCCGTATCGGCGTTGTTCTGGAGATCGGTTTCCTTCGCCGT
Source organism: Chloroflexia bacterium (assembly GCA_034433695.1). Classification (GTDB taxonomy): domain Bacteria; phylum Chloroflexota; class Chloroflexia; order DTKN01; family DTKN01; genus JASFBA01. Next base: position 8,772 of record DAOUAK010000160.1, on the reverse strand, counting down.
AGTCGCCACGCGAGCCTGGTTGACGAGGAGGCCGGCCGGGGCCTGCCAGGAGAGGCGGGCAGTAACGGTGACGAGGCCGGCCTGGCCGGCGACCAGGTCTTCCACGTCCCATACGTAGCGCGTACCCGGCCGCTGGGTCAGGGTGATTCCGGCAGCCCGGACGCTCGGGCTAAGGAGAAGGGGAGAGAGCGTATCGGTCAGGACGACGTGATGGGCCGTGGCCGGGCCGGTAGCCGAAAGGTGCAGGGTAAAGGTGAGCGGGTCGCCGGGATGCAGGGGCGTCTGGGAATTCTCTTTCTCCAGCGCCAGGTCGGTCTCCAGAAGGGGCATCTCCAGGGCCGGATCGCCCAGGAGAAGATAGGTGTCCAGGAGGTCCTGCCAGGAGCTGGCCTGCCACAGACGCAACTTTCCCGCCAGAGTAGCCGGTCCCAGGCGATGTTCGTCATCCAGGAAGAGGGCCTGGAAAAAGCCCTCGTTCAGGTAATGGTGGCCGGTAGCCACGCCCAATCCGGTGGGGGACCAGGAAGCCACCCAGCCTTTGCCCTCGGCCCGTAGAAAGGTCTCGGCCAGGGAAAAGTAGTTCGGGTTCAGATAGGTCCAGTGGTACATCCCCTCGTAGCAGGTCATGGCCAGGGCCACCGGCAGGTAGGGCGCGTTGGATAGTTGCGGCAGGGCAAAGTTATCCAGGAGGCGTTCGTTGGCCCAGAGCCAGATACCGCCGTGGCCGATGTAGTTGACCAGCAGACGGCCCTCGTTGAGTGCCGAAAGGATTTCGGTTCGACAGGCGACCGAAGGGTTCTCATAAGCGCACGTATTCCCCAGGTAAACCCGTTGGGCCTGGTAGGGCGGAGGGTAGAAGCCGGCGATCAATGCATCCGAAAGGCCCGGAAAGTTTCCGGCCTGATCGGGGTTATCGGCCACAAAAAGGCCTCGGGTCCGCCAATCTCCGGGAGGTGGGGCGCTTTCGTAGGCGATGATCTTGTTGACCATCACCTGGGCCTCGGTGGGCGTGTTGGCCGGCATCCGGCCCAGGTCCATATCGGGCAGGAGGTCTTCCCCGCTCAGGCAGACGTAGCGGTTGTCGGCCGCTGTCTCCCCGTTCCAAGGGTCCACAAGGGCCAGGTAGGGCAGGATGTATTCGCGCAGGCCGTACCCCCGGTGGTCTTTGGGGTCGAAATGGCCGTCGCCCAGGAGGACGACATAGGCGGGGGCGGGAGGAGTCCAGTTCTCGTAGGTATAGGCCAGGAAGTCGTGGAGGGCCTCGGGAATGCGCCGGCCGTAGGCGAAGAGGTCGTAGACATCCTGGACATCCACCGCCCGGGCCCGCAGTCCCCGGCTGGCGCGGAAGGAAGCCAGGACCTGGGCCTGGGTGTAAAAATCGCCATAGGTAATGACCAAGTAATCGGCCCCGTTGGCCGGGTCGCGCAGGTTCGCGGGGTCGGCCGGTTCGATAGAGGCCGGCTCCAGCACCCGGTCTTCGGTCACGGCCAGGTAGCGCCTCGGCTGAGCAGCGGCATCGGTAAAATGAACGGAATACGAAGGGGGCATCGGAACGACCGTGGCGCTGACAATCTCGACCGGGGCATCGGCCTCGGTGATATCCAGGAGAAAGACCCCGGGCTGGGTAAAGTCCGTCAGGTGGTATTCCCAGGTGCCGGCCGGGCCCTCCCAGGAAAGAGAGTTCCCCTCGGCGGCGAAGCGCCGGCGTTCCTCCAGTTTCAGCCAGTCGTAGACGACCCAATCGGCGACGGCGCCGGTATCCCCGGGAGCCTCGACGCGGACCGCATTTCCCGAAGGTTGTAACAGGGTGGAAGGAAAGGTCCAGGTTGGGGTAAGTTCGATCCGCCCGTCCCACCAGAGGTCTCCCAGGAGCACATCGTTCAGGAAGACACGGATATGGTGGTCCGGGTTCACAGAGTCGTCCCGATTGCCGCCGTGCAGGTGCAGACGGAGGGTGGCCGTGTAGCCTTCCCCGGCCAGGGGATGGGCCGGAAACAGGTAGGTCTGGACGAAGATCCCGCCCTCCGGGTAGGTGTAGTTCCAGAACCAGTGGTCGTGGTCGGGACGCCAGGGCATCATAGGGTAATACAGGTGGTTTTCTTCCAGAGGTTCGACCGCAGGGAAAGAGGTGGGAACGGAACCACCCCTGGGCGTGCCGTCGCGTTGGGCCATACGCCGGCCGGCCTCTCCCCCGTAGGTCAGCCAGTAGACTTCGGCGTCGGTGTAGCGGTTGTCGGAAAGCGGCCGGCCGTAGAAGAACACGACATCCTGGGGGTCAAAACGTCCGTCTTTTTCCCCCAGGACGCGGATGGCCACCTCCTGCCCGTAGCGGAAGAGGCGGAAAGTACGCGGGTCCAGGCTATCTACCGGCAGGCCGGCCTGCTGGAGGAAGGAATAGGTCAGCCGATACAGTCCCTCCTGCTCCACCGGAATGCGGAAACCGGGGTTCGGAGGCGGTGGGGGGAGATCGGAGGGCACGGAAGTCACCCGACGCCAGGAGCGGGCCTGGGCATAGTTGAGCAGGGTGCGGGCCAGGAGGCGCTCGAAACCGGGTGGTTCGGGGACCTCCCCCATTCCCTCACGGCTTTCCCCAAAGGCAATCTCCAGACGCAGGCGGGAAACATGGAGGAGACGTCTGCTCGAGGGATTATACTGGAAGGGGAAAAAGGAAATAGAGACCAGCCGCTGGTGGCGGAGAAAGGCCGGCTCTCCCAGGGCGGCCGGTTGGGGAGGAAAAAGCGCATCGTTCCGGTAGGCCGGCCCCGGAAGGTAACCTTTCCCCACGATGCGGATGGACTCCGGACCGGTCCAGGGCACCTGTTCCTCGATTTCCGGCTCGGGCAGGGGAGGAAGCATCCAGTTCCCCGGGAGCGAAACAGTTTCCGCCTCCAGGATACGCAGAGAGAGGGAGGCGTCCGGCGGGACCCCTAGGACGGCGGTGCAGACAGGCATCTCCGGCTCTCCGGTCTGGCCGGCGGGGGGACAGTCCGGGACGGAAAGGCGCTGGAAAGCCTGCCCTCCTATCTCCACGACCGAAACCTGGTAGGGCGGCGCAGTCCACTCCAGGACGATGTGGCGTTCGCCCGCTTCGATCAGGACGGGGCCGGATGGGGCATTTTCCGCCCGAAAGAAAGAGGGCCGGCCCCACCCCTCCATAGTTGCGGCCGGCATGTTCCCCAGGCCGAGCAAAACCAGCAAAACCAGGGCAAAAAACCGGCGGTCGGGCCGTAGCCCTCGCATCTTCACCTCCGGAGCGCTTTTCTACATTTTTATCACACCAGGGCTGTGGCGTCAAGCCGCCGCTTGCGAAACCCGAAAGGATGCACTATAATGGCCCTGTACCTTTATCTTGGACCGGCGAGGTAAGGCGATGGCTGAGAAAATCTATATCGGCGTTGCCTGGCCCTATGCCTCCGGCTCACGGCACCTGGGCCACGTGGCCGGTTTTGGCATTCCCTGCGACATCTTTGCCCGTTACCATCGTTTGGTCGGAAATGATGTGCTGATGGTCTCCGGCACGGACGACCACGGAACACCGACCACCCTGCGTGCCGAACGGGAAGGCAAGACGCCTCAAGAAATCTCGGACTACTACAACCGCGAGATTGCCGAGAACCTGGCCCAGTTGGGTATTTCCTACGACCTCTTCACCCGGACCCATACCCGCAACCATTTTCGGGTGGTACAGGACATTTTTCTCCGGCACAAGGAACGAGGTACGATTTTCGCCGATACGATGACCGGCACCTACTGTGAATATGACCGGCGTTTTCTTCCCGACCGCTACGTGGAGGGGACCTGCCCCTTCTGCGGCTATGAAGAGGCCCGGGGCGACCAGTGCGATGCCTGTGGCCGGCCGCTCAACGCCACCGAACTTCGGAATCCGCGCTGCAAGTTGTGCGGCAACCCGCCCGTCTTTCGGGAAACGGAGCACTTTTTCCTGAATCTGCCGGCCTTTGAGGAACGATTGCGCCGGTATCTCCAGGGGAAAGAGGCCTACTGGCGGCCTAACGTGCTCAACTTCACCCACGGCCTTCTGGAAGAAGGCCTGCGCCCCCGCCCGATCACCCGCGACATCGAATGGGGCGTGCCCATTCCCCTGCCCGGCTATGACGATAAACGCATCTACGTCTGGTTCGAGGCCGTCATCGGCTACCTCTCCGCCAGCCAGGAGTGGGCCGTACTGGTGGGCGATCCGGAACGCTGGCAGGAGTGGTGGAGGAATCCGTCGGCCCGCCATTACTACTTCATGGGCAAGGATAATATCGTCTTCCATACGATCATCTGGCCCTCCATGCTCATGGGCTACGATGAGACATTGCAACTGCCCTATGACGTGGTTTCCTCCGAGTTCCTGACGATGGAGGGCAAGCGCTTCTCCACCAGCCGGAATGTGGCCGTCTGGTTGCCCTACTTCCTCTCCCGTTATGAGCCCGATCCCCTCCGCTATTATTTGACCATCAACGGCCCGGAGACGCGGGACACCGACTTTACCTGGGCCGAATTTCTCCGCCGCAACAACGACGAACTGGTGGCTACCTGGGGCAACCTGGTTCACCGGGTTCTGAGCATGACCCACCGTTACTTCGGCGGAGCCGTGCCTGCCCCGGACGAGATGAACGCCCGCGATCGGGAAATTCTGGCCCGGACGGAAGAGGCTTTCCAGAGCGTGGGGACCCTTCTCGGCCAGTGCAAGTTCAAGGCCGCCGTCCAGGCAGTTATGGACCTGGCCCAGGAGGGCAACCGCTATCTGGAGGAGTGCGCCCCCTGGCATACGGTTCGAGACGACCCGGCCCGCACGGCTACCACGCTTTTTACCGCCCTGCGACTGGTAGATAGCCTGAAGGTGCTTTTCTGCCCCTTTACTCCCCATGCCTCCCAGTCCCTTCACCTGATGCTAGGCTACAGCGGCACCATCAGCGGGGAAATGCGCTTCGAGGAAGTGGACGAGGAAGGAGAGAAACACCGCGTATACCGCTGGTATCCCGGAAATTGGGAAGGACGCTGGGCTTCCAGTACACTCCCTGTGGGGCAAAAACTGGGCCGGCCGCAGCCCCTTTTCCGCAAACTGGAGGAAAGCATCGTCGCGGAGGAAGTAGAGCGGATGGGGAGGCAGGAGGGCACAATTTGAAAGTCCCCCCGGAGAATAGCCCATGCTTTTTCGGGCGGCCAGCCGTTTCTACGATGGACAACCTTTTCCGCGTTTCTATTCCCGGCGGCGTCCTGTTACCGGGGAGCGTCTCCCACTCCAGTGACCGCCTTGACCTGCCAGCCCTGTTTCGTTTCCTCCAGCGGCAGAGAGATGGTGAAGACGCTGCCCTTGCCTTCCATGCTTTCGGCCCAGATAGATCCGCCCAAAGTCTCTACCACCCAGCGCGCCACGGCCAGCCCCAGTCCTAACCCCTGCGTCCGGGCCAGAGCACGTACCTTACGGCCGCGGAAGAGTTTATCGAAGATATAGGGCATCTCATCTGAGGGCACACCGATCCCGGTATCGGCCACGCTGATGAGCATCTCCTGGCCGGCACGCCGGGCGGTAACAAAGATGACCCCCTTCTCGGTATAGGACACCGCGTTGGTCAAAAGTTCGTGCAGCGCCCGTAAAAGCCCCCGCGGCACCGGCAGGGAAACCATCTCTCCCTCGATGACCAGGTTCATCATCAACCCTTTCTTCTCGGCCTCAGCCCGGTGCGGCTCTAAGGCTTCTCCCAGAAGTTCCCGCAGCGGGATGGTCTGGCTACCCTCGGCGCCGATCCAGGCCGCCCCCTCACGCTCGATTTCGGAGAACCGGGTCAGCCGCTCCACGATGTCGCCCAGCCGCCGGGCGCTTTCCACCACCGTATCCAGCAGATCGAGGTCCGTCCCCTGGAGCGATGCCTGGACCAGTTCCAGGCCCAGGATCAGCGAAGTCAGGGGCGAGCGCAATTCGTGAGAGACGCTCTCCAGGAAGTCGCCCTTGAGTCGGTCCAGGACGCAGACGTGTTCGAAGAGCCGGGCGTTTTCGATGGCTACGGCGGCCTGGTTGGCGAAGGCGGTGAGCAGGCTGAGGTCCTCGGGAGTAAAATGGCCGATGCGCACCCGGTTATCCACATAGAGCACACCGATGGTGTGGTTCTTTACCTGCAAGGGCACGCAGAGGATAGAGCGTAGAACGTAGGTGGCGATACTGACACTATCGGCAAAACGGGGATCCTGGCTGGCGTTGTCGGTGAGGATCGGTTCGGCCGTCTCGGCCACCCGATTGACAATGCTGCGGCTCACCTGGAAGGCCGATTCCTCGATATCTTGCTGGCGCATGTTTCGGGCCACGGCAAAATGGAGTTGGCCGCTGGCCATGTCCCGCAGCATAAGGAAACCTCGCTCTGCACCGGTTACGGCAATGGCCCGGTCTATGACGATCTCGAGCAGGTCCTCCAGTTTCAGGGTCGAGTTGACCAGTTGGCTGATTTCAAAGAGGGTGACTAGGTGTTCCCGTTCTCGCTGGACGAGGGAGAATTCCTGTCGAAGCGATTGCAGGAGCGGGAGCAGTTGGGAGACAAACTCACTGGCCCGGCGAAGTTCGTTCAGGAAGTCTGCGGAAGGCCGGCGTCGGCGGGCGTCCTCCCCTTCTTCCAGAAGGCTTTTCCAGCGGGCCTGGGCAGCGGCAAGTTCGTTTAAAAGTTCCTGCAGTTGTCGAAGCGGTGTCGGCTCCATCTTTTTCCCAGAAATCGTTTTTACGATGACCTCTCCTCCCGACCGGAGAAAAGGTCGGGCGAATTTTCCGGGCGGGCGATCAGATGGCCGAGGGCTTCCTGCCAACCCTTGTAAAGCATCTGTCGGGTTTCCTCCGGTATTGAGGGCGCAAAGAGGCGCTCCTCGGGCCAGGGGGCGGTCAACTTCCCCAGATCTTCCCACAGGCCGGCCTGCCTTCCGGCCAGGTAAGCGATACCGGTGGCTGCGGCGTGGATAAAACGGTGTCGGCGCACCGGGACCCCCAGGATGTCCGCCTGGAACTGGAGGAGAAAGTTGTTGGCGGCGGCCCCGCCATCGGCGCGTAACTCACGCAATTCCTGCCCGCTCCAGCGACCAATCTCCTCCACGATGTCGCGGACGCGGTAGGCCAATCCCTCCAGCGCGGCACGGACGATCTGGGCTCGACTGCTTGTGGGCCCCAGTCCTACGATGCTCCCCCGTACCTGAGGCAACCAGTAGGGCGCCCCCAGGCCCTGGAAGGCCGGAATAACGTACACGCCACCACTGCCGGGAACCTGATGGGCCAGCACCTCGGACTCGGCCACGGTAGGGATAAGGGCCAGTTCATCGCGCAACCACTCGATCACCAGGCCGGCCGTCAGAACTCGCCCCTCCAGCGCAAAACGGGGCGCCTCGCCCTCCAGCGTCGGAGCAGCCGCGCACCGCAACCGGCCGGACGTATCCAGGGGCGTCGGGCCGATATCCATCATCACGATGGCATCGCGCCCGTAGGTTGCTTTGGCCAGGCCCGGCCCCAGACAACCCAACCCCACCAGGCCGGCCTGCTGGTCGGCACAAAGTGCGGTGATGGGCACCTGTTCGGCAAAATGGCCGTAGAAGTGGCCCGAAGGGTGGACTTCCGGCAGCATGGCTCGCGGGACGCCCAGCAGGGAGAGAAGTTCCTCATCCCAGTCGTCGGTATGCAGGTTGAAAAGGAGAGTATCCGAAGCACTGGTGCGATCGGTGGCGTGTACGGCTCCCCCGGTGAGGTTCCAAAGAAGCCAGGAATCCACCGTTCCGGCGCATACTTCCCCTCGGGCCGCCCGGTCGCGCAGACCGGGGATGTTTTCCAGAAGCCAGCGCAACTTGGGGCCGGCGGTGGTGGTATCCAGCAAACCGCCGCTGCGCCCGCGAATGAAGGCTTCCCGGCCGGAGTCTCGCAGAGCCTGGCAAATTTCGGTTGTGCGCTGGCAACGCCAGGAGATGGCCGGGCCCAGCGGACGACCGCCGGAGCGTTCCCAGACGACGACCGTCCCCTGCTGCGTGGTGATACCCAGTGCCGCCACCTCCTGGCGCGCCACACCTGTGGCCTTGCACACCTGGTCGATGGATTGCCAGGAACGGTGCCAGATTTCGTAGGGGTCGTACTCCACCCAGCCGGGTTGCGGCCGATGCTGGGAGACCATCGCATAACTGCGACCCAAAAGCCGGCCATCCGCATCCATCAGCACGGCCGTGCAACCCTGCGTGTCCTGATACAGGCCCAGCACCACCCTCTTTTTGCTCGCTTCAGGCATCGGGTTTCCTTTCGGGCGAAGTACAGGGACATTCCCGGGCCGACGACACAAGCGGGTCAAGCCCCCCCGACTGCCGCCTCCAGGGCTTCCGACCAAAAGCGGGGGCGTCCATCCTGAAAAAGCGCGACCCGATAGGTTCGTGCTGCTTCCACTCCTCCCTCGGTTGCCTCCTCCCCGGCCACCGCCGCCACAACCGGCCGACCCAACCGGCGCAAAAGTCCCGCCCGCCGCGCCGCCCGCTCGACATCGTTCCGATCCATGACGGCCGAAACCTCCACCGCCAGCCATACCTCCGGCCCTTCCTTCACCACCCCACCCACCACCAGGTCCAGCCGCCAGACCTCATCCACCTCCTCCGGCGAAAGATGCGCTTCCAATTCCTCCAGCCACTCGACCAGCGGAAGCACCCGCACCCGACGCAACAGGCGACCGAAATATGCCGGGGCCTTTTCCCGGTAGTCCATCTCCAGAAGGCGTCCCTTGACGGAGCCCATATCGTCCTTGAGCGCCTTGATGTCGGCCT